>CAZPSQ010000108.1:0-16646 GCA_964588755.1 uncultured Prosthecobacter sp.
GAGCTTGGCGTTTTCCGTGCCTTTGAGGCGGGCGGCGACCTTGCCGGTGATCTGCAGCACGTCCTCGTCACGCAGGTGATGGCTCTGGGCGGCGACTTCGGCGTTTTCTTCCGGGCGGAAAACGACCTGGGTCAGGCCTTCGCGGTCGCGCAGGTCGATGAAGATGACGCCGCCATGGTCGCGGGCCGAATTCACCCAGCCACACAGCGTGACATTCTGGCCGATGTGCTCTGGGCGGACGGCGTTGCAGTGGAGGGTGCGGTAGGCGTTCGGGATCATGGTCGGAAAAAGGGGCACGTAGAGTCGGCAGAATCGGCAGAGGTGCAAGAGGGAAGGCAGGCACACAAAAGACTGTGGCGGGGGCGTTGAGCGGGGGTGTGGCAGCATCTCCGCCCTTGGCCTGCGAAGCGGCTTTTTCCGCGAGGGTCTGCCATGGAGGCGGGGGGGGGGCTTGCGCCGCTTGTCGCAGGATATTTTGAGACAGCGGAAAAGCCGCTTTTTGGCGTCTGGGAGCCAAATAAATGCTCAGGGCGAGAATATTTAGGGTCCTTACTCCCTCCCATGAACGATTCAAAGTTGGTCATCCCGGACGGACCCGGTAACAAAAGTTAGACAAAGTGGTTTTAATAAATTAGACAAAATAAATTAAATCTTTGACGAATCGCTTTTTGTCGCAATACTCCTTTCCATAACCCCACCCCCAATGACTGCAATCGGAAGCCCCCCCTCTGTCGAAGTCGATCCCGCGATTGAAGAAGACATCCGCCTGCTCAAGCGCATCGCCGAGCGTGATGCCGTGAGCTTCCAGACTTTTTACCGGAAGTACAGCGGCCTGATCTTTGCCTCCATCTCCAATGTGCTGAACGACCACCATGACACGGAGGACGTGATGCAGGAGGTGCTGGTCCAAGTCTGGAACAAGGCCCACCTGTATGAGCCGCGCAAAGGCAAGCCCCTGACCTGGCTGACCACGATGGCGCGCAACCGTGCGATCGACCGCATCCGCTCCAAGCAGCGGCGTTCCCGCCTCAATGACGATTTTGAGACGGAGAACAAGAAGGACCAGTTCGAGTTCGAGCCTTCCGGGCATGAAAACCTGGAAGACAAGGAGCGCGACACGATCCTGCACACCGCTGTTTCCCGCCTGACGCCGGACCAGCGGGAGGCGATTGAGCTGACCTACTTCAGCGGCCTGACGCAGGCCGAGGTGGCCGAAAAGCTGCGCGAGCCGCTGGGCACCATCAAGGCCCGCATCCGCCGGGGTGTGAACCGTCTGGAGATGCTGGTGAAGCCCCGGCTGGCCTGATCCCGGGCAATTCCACCCGGCCCCCCTGGCAGGAAAATGCAGGGGGCGGTGTGGTGAGTCGTTGCACTGCCGCAGCCTGTACGCGAGGGTACGGGCTGCATGCTGCGCCTTTTGGGGAGAAACACGATCAATGTCGTCCATGGGATGGGCGATTTTGCCCTTTTTACGGGCCGTGCGTTTGTGGCTGCGGCGCAGACGCGGCGGCTGGGCCGCCGGGTGATGAGCGCCGGGTTTGAACAAGGGGTGCGCTGCCTGCCGGTGATTGTGATCGTGGGCCTGTTCACCGGACTGGTGCTGGGGCTGCAAGGCTACTATGTTTTGAACCGCTTTGGCTCGGAGGGGCTGCTGGGCGCGCTGGTTTCCCTGAGCCTGGTGCGGGAGCTGGGGCCTGTGCTGGCGGCGTTGATGCTTGTGGGCCAGGCGGGGTCGGCCCTGGCGGCCGAGCTTGGCATCCAGCGCAATTCGGAGCAGATCGCCGCGCTGGAGACCATGGGGGTGAACAGCCACGGCTACCTTGTGACGCCCCGCCTGCTGGCCGCCCTGCTGGTGTTCCCGCTGCAGGCCGCGCTGTTTGTCACCGTGGGCCTGTGGGGTGGCAGTCTTTCGGGCTCCCTGTTGCTGGGGCTTGAGCCGGGCATTTATTGGTCTGCCGTGGAGCGTGCGGTCGGGTCGCAGGATGTGCGGGAGTGCTTCACCAAGGCGGCTGTGTTTGGCCTGCTCACCATCAGCCTCTGCGCCTTCCACGGTTTCAATGCCCACCGCTGCCGCTCCGCCACGGGCGCGCGGGCGGTCGGCGCCTCCACCACGCGCGCGGTGGTGCAGTCCTGCATCATCGTTCTGGCGGCGGACTACGTCATCACCTCCTTCCTTGTGTGAGCATGAGTGCCGTCCCCCCCCATCCGCTGCTTCAGGTCGAAGGCCTGCGCAAAAGCTTTGGCGAGCACGAGGTGCTGGCCGGGGTGGACCTGGTGGTGCCGCGCGGCAGCGTGGTCTGCGTGCTGGGCCGCAGCGGCGCGGGCAAGTCCGTGCTGCTGAAGTGCCTGGCCGGTGTGGTGCAGGCGGATGGTGGAAACATCATCTTCGACGGCCAGTCCCTGCGCCCGGGCACCCGGGCGGTGCGCGCGGACTTCCGCCGCCGGTGCGGCTTTTTGTTTCAGAACAATGCGTTGTTCGACTCGCTGACGGCGGTGGAGAACGTGGCCCTGCCGCTGGAGCAGACGACGCGCCTGTCGTCCGCGGTGATCCGTGAGCGCAGCCTGGAGGCGCTGCGGCAGCTGGAGCTGGACACCTGCGGCGACCGCTACCCCAGCCAGCTTTCAGGCGGGATGCAGAAGCGTCTGGCGCTGGCCCGCGCCATCGTCACCCGGCCGGAGATCGTGCTTTTTGACGAGCCCACCGCCGGTCTGGACCCGCTGCGGCGGAACGCCGTCTTCACGATGATCGTGAAGTACCAGCGCCAGTTTGGTTTCACCGCCGTGCTCGTCACCCACGATGTTCCGGAGGCGCTGATCGCCAGTGACCATGTGGCCCTGCTGGAAAATGGGCGGATCTGTTTCTCTGGCACGGCCGCGGAGTTTTCCGCATCCGATGTTTCCGTCGTGCGAAATTTCCGTGATAGTACTGCCGCACTTGGCAGTTCCCTTGCTGCGGTACGCGCCGGGGAGCCCCGCCAGCCCGACCCTTCATGAAACAATCCAAGCTCGAACTTTTTGTGGGCATCTTTGTGATGCTGGGGCTGGCCGCCGTGGCCTACCTCACAGTGAAACTGGGCGCCGGCTCGTTTGTCGGCGGCGACACGTATGTCATCGAGGCGCGTTTTACGAACGCTGGCGGGCTGAACACCGGCAGCTCGGTTGTGGTGGCGGGTGTTTCCGTGGGCCGGGTGGAGGGCATCCGTGTGAATGAGGAGGACTACAGCGCCATCGCCACGCTGCGGGTGAGGTCGGGCCTGAAGCTGCCGGCCGACACGATTGCCTCCATCAAGACCACAGGCCTCATCGGGGACAAGTATGTGCTGCTGGCCCCGGGGGCCGAGGAGGCCTCCCTGAAGGCGGGGGACCGCATCATCGACACCGAATCTTCCGTGGACCTGGAATCCTTGATAGGAAAGATGGCTTTTGGTAGCGTAGAGAAAGAATCTGAAGAAAAACTCCCTGTTCCATGACCCGCCCCCTGCTGTTCCTCAGCCTGCTGCTGCTTTCATCCTCCGTGTTACAGGCCTCGACCGCAGAGGCGCTGCAGCGCCTGAAAGGCGCCGTCGGCGAGGTGCTGGCGGTGGCGGACCGCGCGCCCAACGCAGCCGCGTTTGCCCAGAGCGCGCGCCCTGTCCTGCAGAAGCACATCAGCTTTGACACCATGACGCGCCGTGCCGTGGGGCCGGGCTGGCGGTCCTTCACGCCCGCGCAGCAGCAGCAGGCCACGCAGCTCTTCACGACGCTGATCATCCGCACCTACACCAGCAAGTTCACGCCGGGGGAGCATCCTGCCATCACCTACCAGAACGCGGTGTCGCCCGCAGGCGGGCGGGTGGATGTGCCCACCAACATGGTTTACCGGGGCAGCCGCTACAATGTGAGCTACCGCATGGAGCAGGAGACCGGATGGCGCATCACGGATGTGACCATTGAAGGCGTCAGCCTCATTGCCAATTACCGCAGCCAGCTCGACGCCCAGTTCAAAAAAGGCGGCGCTGAAGCTGTGATCAGCTCCCTGACCCAATCCGTCTCCCGTCAACGATGAAAACCGGCTCCCTCTCCCTGTCCCGGCTGGCGCTTTCCAGCGCCTTTGTGCTTCTGGCGTCCGCCTGCAGCCTGCCGAAAAACACCAGCAGCACCGACGCCGCAGCCACGCCTGCGGCGGCCGGGCCGAAGTCCAAGACTGGCAAGGCCGCGCGATCCAAGGCCCAGGTGGCTGCGGCGAAGAGCCCGGACGACGCCGTCGATGAAAATGACGACTATGCGGAGGTGGCTGTGGCGGACCCGCTGGAGCCGCTTAACCGCGGCATCTTCTGGCTCAATGACAAGAGCTACCTGGTGATCTTCCGGCCAATCTCCAAGGGCTATGAGGTGGTGTTTCCCCGGCCTGTGCGCACGGGCATCAACAACGCGTTTGAGAACGTGAAGTTCCCGGTCCGCTTCGTGAACAGCGCGCTGCAGGGCAAGTTCAAACGCGCGGGGCAGGAGACGGGCAAGTTCCTGGTGAACACCGTGGCCGGTGTGGGCGGCCTGCTGAATGTCTCTGACAAGATTCCGGCCATCGCCCATGTGCCGTCGGAGGACACCGGCCAGACCTTTGCGACCTGGGGCATCGGCCACGGCGCCTACCTTGTGCTGCCGTTTTTCGGCCCTTCCAGCGTGAGGGATGGCGTCGGCATGGCGGGCGACTATCTGCTCAATCCGGTGAACTGGGGCATCTTCTACCACGGTGGCCATGATTGGGAGCATGACTGGACGATGATCCCGCCTGCGGCCAACACGCTCCGCGCCCTGCCGGACCAGCTGGCCCTTTATGACGCGGCCACGAAGGAGGCGGTGGACCCGTACATTTCCGTGCGCAGCACCTACATTCAGAACCGGGCGGACGCGGCGAAAAAGTGAGGCTGGCCGCGCGCAGCCTTGTTGCAGGAGCAACAAGGCTGCTTTTTTGGCTGTTTTTTTAGCCGTGGGTCAGCAGGTCGGCTGTGGCTGTGACGTCGGCGAAGGACTCGAGGCAGCGCCAGGGGTTCAGCGCGGTCAGCTCCGCCACGGAATACTGGCCGGTGGCCACTGCCAGACAGCGCGCGCCGAAGGCCTCGGCACAGCGGATGTCCTTCGGCGTGTCGCCAATGACGATGACATCCGACACGTCAAAGGTCATGCCGGTGGCGTCCTGCATGCGTTGCAGCGCCACAGGCCCCAGCTCGTTGCGGTCGTGGTGGTCGCAGCCAAAGCCGCCATCGACGAAATGATGGAAAATGCCGTGCCGGTCCAGCTTGATCTCGGCGCCCTGGCGCACGTTGCCGGTGAGCAGGCCCAGGTGGACATCCGTCTGCTGCCGCAGGTTTTCGAGCAGGGCGACCACGCCGGGGAGGGTGATGCCCTTGAAATCTTCCGCGCCGAGGCGGCGCTTCAGGTTGAGGAGGTAGCGGTCCAGAAAGGCGAAGACCTCGTCCCGCGTGTGCGGCTTCTTGACCATGTCGAAGACATCCATGGCAATGGCGGCGTCCGTGGAGCCGGCAAGGTGGAGCTCCGGCAGGTCCTGGCGGCGGATGCCGAAGTGCTCCTCGGCGGCGTCGAGAATGGCCGAGCCGCCAGCGCCGTGGCTGTCGATCAGCGTTCCATCAATGTCGAAAAGCAGGAGGCGTGGCATGGTCGGTGTGGGTTGGTTGGTGGGTGGGTTGGACTGGTTTGAGTTCTTTCTCCTCCTCCCGGCGGCCTTGGGCTCATGCTCCCCTGATTCTGGGAGGAGGAGAAGGATGGGCGGAGCTTATCAGTGAGGCTTGGCGGTGGCGGCGGGGGCGGCGCCACGGTTGGAGGGGGCATACTTGGCCACAAGAACGGCGCCGCTGGCGGCCATGATGCAGCCAATGAAGAAGGGCAGGGGGATGGCTTTGATGCCGCCTTCCGGCGGGTGCATGATCATGGCGGTGATGGTGTTGATCACCGGAGCGCCGCCGAAGACGATCGGCATCACGGCCGCCGCCGCCGCGCCTTTGTAAAACTGTGCCGCCGCGCCCAGCGCCAGCACCAGGGTGAACGCGCCCAGCGCGCCTGTGACCCCGGCAATGAAGCTCCAGGTGATGCCGCTGGAGGTGAAGCTCCAGTTGGAGCCGCGCAGCTTCAGCACCACGGCGGTGACGATGCCGATCACGGCATAGGCGATGCAGACAAACAGAAAGGCCTTGAGGCTGGCATGGGGCGCCTCGCCATTTCCCATGGGCATGAGGCCGCGGCCCTTGTGCAGAATGACGCCATACACGCCCCAGGAGAGCACGGTGAGGAGGGCATAGATGGTCCAGGTTTCCATTTTCTTCGGGCGGGGGTGGGAGTTCACGGTGAGAGGGGTGAAGCCATTTGTTCGGCCAGTCCGGCTTTAAATGCAAGGGCTGCCGGGGTGGGGCCGGCAGGGGATGGGGGCATCCCCTTGCGCGCCCTTGTCATTGCTCACCACGAAGGATTTGAAGCAGGGAGCGGTTGTCATACTGCGTCAATTGGAACCAGCCCCGGTGGAGGCAGAGCAGCCCCACGGCCACACCACCCAGCAAGCCGCCGATATGCGCCCAATAGGCGATCGGGTCCCCACCTGACACAACTCCCCAAATGTCGAAAGCCAGCCAGAAAAGGATGAGCCCCCATGCCGGGCAGGAGAAGGAGCCGTCACGGATGAGAAACACCCAGAAGATATGAACCCGGTTGAGCGGATACATGGCCAGGATGATCCCCACGATGCCGTTGATGGCGCCGCTGGCGCCTATGGCAGGCCTGCCATCCGCCAGCAGGTGAACTGTGGCGGCCAGCAGGGCGCAGACGGCAAAAGTCGGCAGGTACAACCAGTTGCTGGTGTTGGTGCAGACGGCGTTTCCGAACACCCAGAGGAAGACCATGTTCCCGATCAAGTGGGAGAGGCTGCCATGCAGCAGCACATGCCCAAGCATGCCTGACAATGACCAGTCCTGCAGCACAAGTGCCTCAATGGTTTCCTCCGGCAGGTCTCCCCACAGGGCGGCGAGTGAAACAATGCCGCACAGGGCCACGACCAGCCAGTTGGCCCAGGGGCGCTCCTGGGTGAGCGTTTCGATCTCGTAAGGCACCAGTAGAAGCATAGAGGCGGGAGTTTACGCCCTGATGCCACTTTTCTAGATATTTTGCGGAAAAATGTGCCGATGATTTTGTGATTGTGCCTAATCCTCCACCGGAGCTTCGTGGACTTTCATGAAGGTGAGCATGTCCCAGTAGCCGCGCTGCAGCCGGATCTTGCCGCCTTCTGTGTGGAAGAATCCGCAGCCGCGCATGCCGAGCGGGTCTTTCCATTCCAGGATGCCCCAGTCGCCATCCTCAAAGATGTTCTCCGGTGTGCAGGTGAGTTTGAAGGCGGTCAGGTCATGCGCAAACATGGCCCGGATGGCGGCGCGCCCTTGCACGGGTTCCAGCGCCACTTGGTGGTTGATGGCGTCCTCATGGTAAAGGTCGGTCAGGCCGTCGATGTCGGCCGCGTTGAAGCGGTCCACAAAGGCCTGGACGATCTGGCGGGGTGTCATGGAAGGGTGGCTGGGGCTGGGGCTGGCTGCGTCACTTCCGCTCCGGCCGTTGCAGCAGTTCGGGCGGGGCGGCCTCGATCTTGTCGCGGAAACGCTGGGGGATTTCGACGGCTTTCATCTTGTGCGTCACGGGGTCGCGCCGCACGCACGCTGCTGTGATGCGGCCTTCCGCCGCCAGGGTGCGGTCCATCTTCCAGAAGCGGATGAGGTGGCGCAGGACCTTGCTGCGGACCTCCTCCACCAGCAGCTCGCACTCGAACTCCTCCTCAAAGTGCAGCGGGGCCATGTAGTCGCACGAGGCATGCACCCGGGGCCAGCCGACGCGCTCCGCGCCGGCGTCCGCCGGGTCCACAATGGAGAAGCCCAGGCTGCGGAAGAAGGCGTGCTCCACCCGCTCCATGTAACGGAAGAAATTGGAGAAGTGGACGATGCCAGCCATGTCGGTGTCGGAAAAGTGGACGCGGTCGGTGCAGACAAATCGATGGGCCATGGCGATGATGAAGGAGCGGGGTTTAACTGAAGGCCACCATGCTGCCGTCCCCGCGTTCGGCACGCAGTTTGTGAGCTGAATCGATGACAGCACGCGCGGCGGTGTCCGCCTCCGCAGGGGTGTTGAAACGATGGAAGGAAACGCGCAGGGTGCAGGCCGCGTCATGCGCGCTGATGCCCATGGCCTCCAGCACATGCGACGGGTGCAGCGCGCCGGTGTGGCAGGCTGATCCGGCGGAGACACAGACGCCGTGCCGGTCCAGCAGGATCAACATGCCTGCCGCATCGACGCCCGGCAGGCAAAAGGAGCTGGTGGTGTGGAGGCGGTGTGCCGCGCTGCCATGCACGCGCATCTCCGGCACGCCCTGGCGCAGAAGGTGTTCAAAGCGGTCGCGCATCTGGCGGATGCGCCCTGCTGTGGTGCCGTCTGCCAGGTGCTCCAGGCAAAGCTCCGCCGCCTTTCCCAATGCCACGATGCCGGGCACATTCTCCGTCCCGCTGCGGCGCTCTTTTTCCTGACCGCCGCCGACGAGGAAGGGGGCAAAGCGCACCCGGTGGCTGGCATACAGCGCGCCGATGCCCTTTGGCGCATGCATCTTGTGCCCGCTGAGGCTGAGGAAGTCCACGGGGGTGCGCTTCACATCCAGGGGGATCTTTCCCGCCGCCTGCACGGCATCCGTGTGCGCCAGGGCACCGGCCGCATGGGCGATCTCCACGATTTCATCCATGGGTGCGATGACGCCGGTTTCGTTGTTGGCCCACATGATGGAGACCAAGGCCGTGCTGCCGGGGCGCACCGCCCGCCGCAGGGCGTCCAGGTCCACGCGGCCGTCTGCGTGCACGGGGGCATGCGCCACGGTGCCGCCCTGGGCCTGCCAGCGCGTGGCGGACTCCAGCACTGCCGGGTGCTCTGTGCCGGTGATGATCAATTCCGGCTTCTGCGGCCACAGCGCCCGCGCGGAGGCGTGCACCGCATTGATGGACTCTGTCCCGCCGCTGGTGAAGATGACCTCCTCCGCCTCCGCATGGAGCAGGGCCGCGACCTGGGAGCGCGCCTTTTCCACCGCCCGATGGGCCACACGCCCGCCTGCGTAGCCTGCGGAAGGATTGGCAAAATGCTCCCGCAAAAACGGCAGCATCACCTCCAGCACCGCCGGATCGACAGGGGTGGTGGCGTTGGCGTCGAGGTAGATCATGGGATGAGGACGGCAACATCCGGCTGATCTGCGGCCAGTCCCTTGTCCATGGTGGCCAGTTTACCCCCATGGCGGCGCGCGAGCTCTGCCAGCCAGGCGTCTGTGACTTGGCGTTGGCCCTGAAGGTTTTTAGACGGAACGTGAAGATAGCTGAAGCCATCATTCCAAAACACATGGCGGGCATCTTTCTCCAGATGTTCCAGGATGCGCCATGCTCCCGTGGGTGTTGCCGGGGTGGTTGTGAGACGCAGGTATAGTCGGAGGAGGGTTCCCTGAGTCACGGAGCAGGTGGCAAACTTTGTCATGGTGTTTCCCTGAAACCACGACAGCGCACGCACATGGTCGGCGTGATCTGTCAGCACCAGTGCCACCAAGATGTTGCCATCAGGCAGCCACGTCATCGCAGGTCATCCTCCTCCTCGATTCTCCGCACATCTTCGCTGGTGATGCGTGGCAGTCCGCTGATCATGGGGAGTCCGGTTTGCGGATGAATGAAAAATGTCTCTGGCCCGGTCGGCTTCGGGGGCGAAAAGCGGTCCACTACCCGCCCAATCAGCGCCGTCAGGGTTGTCCTTTCTTCCCGTGCTTGGTGTTCGTAGGCCTGATAGGCCTCGGGTGTGATTTCGATGGTCACTTGCATGCCTGGATTTTCGTGGACGGCGTTTTGAATGTCAACGGTCCTTCCCGCGCTCGACAAACCGGCGCATCCCGCTAATCTCCGCGCCCTACTTATGCTCGACATCCGCCTCATTCGTGACAACGCAGACCAGGTCAAACAACGCCTCGCCAACCGCAGCGGCGATTTTGCGTCCTTGGTGGATGAGGTCGTGTCCATCGACACCCAGCGCCGTGCGGCGGAGACGGAACGCCAGAAACTGCAGAGCGACCGCAACCGCATCAGCAAGGAGATCGGCATTGCCAAAAAGAACGGCCAGGACACCAGCGCCATCGAGGCGGAGGTGCGCGGGATCGGCAGCCGCATCGATGAAATCGGCCGGGAGGCCGACGCGGCCGACCAGCGGCAGCGCGACATTCTGCTGAGCATCCCGAACCTGCCGCATGAGGCCTGCCCGGTGGGCGGCAGCGCGGAGGAAAACCCCGAGGTGCGCGTGTGGGGCGGCAAGCCTGAGTTTGCCTTTCCGCCGAAGGACCACACCGCCGTGGCGGGGGCGCTGGGCATGATCGACTTCGAGGCGGGCGCGAAGATCACGGGCAGCGCCTTTGTGGTGTATCGCGGCTTTGGCGCACGGCTGGAGCGCGCCTTGATCAACTTCCTCCTCGACCTCCACACCACGGAGCACGGCTATCAGGAAATCAGCCCGCCGCTGCTGGTGAAGCCGGAGTGCCTGGTGGGCACGGGGCAGCTGCCGAAGTTTGGCGACCAAGTTTATCACAGCGCGGAGGATGATCTTTACCTGATCCCCACCGCCGAGGTGCCGGTGACGAACCTGCACCGCGACGAGATCGTGCCGCTGGAGAAGCTGCCCATCAACTACGCCGCCTACACCCCGTGCTTCCGCCGCGAGGCGGGCAGCGCCGGCCTGGGCACGCGCGGGCTGATCCGCATGCACCAGTTTGACAAGGTGGAGCTGGTGAAGATCACCACGCCAGAAACAAGCATGGCGGAGCTGGAGACGCTGACCAGCCAGGCTGAAAAGGTGCTGCAACTGCTGGGCCTGCACTACCGTGTGATCGAGCTTTGCACGGGCGACATCGGCTTTGGCTCGGCGAAGACCTACGACATCGAGGTGTGGGCGCCGGGGCAGGGGACGTACCTGGAGGTTTCCAGCTGCTCGAGCTTTGGCGACTACCAGGCGCGCCGCATGAACCTGCGCTACAAGGACGAGAACGGGAAGAACCGCATCCCGCACACGCTGAACGGCAGCGGCACGGCCCTGGCGCGCCTCTTTGTGGCCCTGGTGGAAACCTATCAGCAGGAGGATGGTTCCATCGCCATCCCCGAGGCTCTTCGCCGCCACTTTGGCGCTGAAAAGATCGGCTGACTTTTGCCATGAAAGCTGCCTGCGTCATCCTCCTGCTGCTGCTGGCCACGGCCCGGCTGGGAGTGGCGCAGGCCCCTGGGGTGCCCGTTTATAATGAGGGCCGTGGCGCGCGCCAGAATGCGGCGCTGCAGGAGCAGGCCAAAAAGCTGCAGGCCGCCGGTGCGCTGCTGCCCATGGCGAAGGTGGCGGAGCAGGCCAAGCGCAAGGAATGCACGCTGCACCTGCCGCCAGCGGACACGCAGCCGCTGCCGCCGCGTGACCGCTGGCAGAGAGCCCGGCTTTCCCACATCCGCATTGGCGCGTTCTTCCTGTGCTCGAAATGCGACCGCTGGCACCTGGACCTTGCCGGTGGCTATGCCATCACCGCCGACGGGGCGGTGGCCACCTGCGCGCATGTCATCGCCCCGCCGGAGGACATGAAGGAGGGCTGGCTGGTGGCGGCCAATGAGGACGACGAGCTGCTGCCGGTGACGGAGGTGCTGGCCTGCAATGAGGGCACGGACAGCGCCATCGTGCGGGTCCAAAGCGACAAGCCGCTGACGCCGCTGCCGCTGAGCGTGGATGTCAGCCCAGGAGACCCGGTGTGGTGTTTCAGCGATCCCAACGGCAAACGCGGCCACTTCAGCGACGGCATTGTCAGCCGCTTTGTGAAGCGCCCTTTTCTGAGCAAGAAAGAGACGGCTGGCAGGCTGCCGGAGGGCGGTGTGCTGCCGCGCCCGGTGTGGCTGGAGACCACGGCTGAGTGGGCTCCCGGCTCCAGCGGCTCCGCCGTGATCGACCAGTTTGGCAACTGCGTGGGCCATGTGTCTGAAATCCAGTCTGTGCTGGAGGACCCGCTGCCCGCCAGGAAGAGGAAGGACGGCAAGGAGGTTCCCCGGCCGCAGGGCACCTTGATCATCTTCCATCAGGCCATCGCGGCGGGAGAGGTGCTGGCCTTGGTCAAAAAACCTTGAGGCGTCCGCCCGGGAAAGGTGGGCGGGCAGGGGAAATGGGCGGCGGCCATGGCCGAAATTTTGCTTTCAAAGCAAAATTTGAACCATTAGCATCTTGAAACATCCCAACAGCCATGCACCCGACACGTTTTTCCTTCGTCACGGCGGCTCTTTTGAGCACCTTCCTGGTGCCTGCCGCCTTGCCAGCGGGGGATGATGTCAGCGTGCTGAGCGCGGAGAAGCCAAAGGTGGCCATCCTGGCGGAAGACGTGACGGTGGATGGCGCGCGGCGGCCGGACCTGGGCCGTGCGCTGGCGGACAGCCTGAGCACCACGCTGCTGCGCCGGGGGCAGACGCGTGTCTTCAACCTGACCACCCAGGAGACGGACACGGGCACGCAGACGCTGGCCCTGCCTGGAAAAGAGGCCGCGCCGCAGCGTGGGGCGCCCGCCTTGGACAAGGACGTGGATTACCTGCTGACCTTCAATCTGTTCTCCAACGCGAATGAGCACCGCGTGACCGTCAAGAAGACCCGCGCGGCCACCTCGGAGCTGATCGACTCGTACCAGTTCTTCAAATATGGCCGTGTCAGCGATGTGTTTTCGCTGGTGGGCAAGATCGCCGACCGTGTCGATCCGCTGCCTGTGCGGCATGCCTTTCCCGCCACGCAGTCGCCTGCCGAGGTTCGCTGGTCCCAGCCGGACCCGGTGCCGTTCTGGACTGGAGACTATGCCAATCCCGCCAGCCCCGCGTACGACCCCTGGCAGGCGAATCTGGCCGCGCAGTATGACCTGAACAACGTGCCCAAGGCGCTGACCTACCAGGAGCTCGGCTCCATCCAGCACATTGACAACACCTGGAAGTTCACCGTCGTCCGCCCTGCCAAAGGCGTGACGCTGAACAGTGACGACCCGCTGCACGTCCTCTATGATGAGGGGGATGTTTACGCTGACCTCCGCGTCGGCACGGTGGAGAGGGATGGGGCCATTGCTGATTTTGGCGGCCTCACGCCGGAGCACCACCCGCTGTTCAAGGGGGACAAGGTCTTTGGCTGGCACGCCCAGCAGCCCGCGCCGGTGAAGCGGAAGTAGCCTTGTTGCTGTGCAACAAGAAGCGGCGTGGCAAACACCCTGCGGGCGCAGACCGCCAAAAAAATGGGGGGCGTGCATCCCAGCCTCACAGGAACTGAGCTACTTAGTTGCTCTTTGCCCTCCGGGCGCTAGGTCTGGGAAATGCTGCAGCTTTCCCAGATCCTCCTGCCCGTTGACCACCAAGACCATGAGGTGCGCGCGGCGGTGTCGAAGCTCCTGCGTGTGCGGGATGAGGATGTCGTGACGCTGAAGGTAAAGCAGCGCGCCATCGATGCGCGCCGGGGGCATGTGGAGTTCAGCTTCACCGTGCTGGTGGAGGTGCGGGACGAGGCGCGCGTGCTGAGGCGCCTGGGGAAAAACCCGCACATCAACCCTGCCGCTGACGAGGCCTACCGGCAGGTGGCCGAACGCGGCAGCAGGCAGGATTCCACCCGCCCCGTCATCGTCGGCACCGGCCCCTGTGGCTTGTTTTGCGGCCTGCTGCTGGCGCGGGCGGGGCTGAAGCCGCTGCTGCTGGAGCGTGGCAAGGCCGCTGGCGACCGCGCCCGCGACGTGACCGGCTTCTGGCGCCGTGGCTGGGATTTCAACGCGGAGTCCAACGTGCAGTTTGGCGAGGGCGGCGCAGGCACCTTCTCCGACGGCAAGCTGTACACCCAGATCCGTGACCGGGAGCACCGCATCCCCTGGCTGCTGCGGGAGATGGTCGCCGCGGGCGCGCCGGAGGACATTCTGCTGAAAAGCCGGCCGCACATCGGCACGGACCGGCTGATCAAGGTGGTGCGTCATGTGCGGGAGGAAATCATCTCCCTGGGGGGGGAGGTGCGCTTCGGCGCGCGGGTGGCGGATGTGGTGATCGAGGAGGGCGTCATGCGCGCGGTCGTCCTGGCGGACGGGGAGACGATCGAAGGCTCCCGCTTTGTCTTCGGCATCGGCCACAGCTCGCGCGACACCTTTGAGATGCTGCACCGGCATGGGGTGCCGTTTGAGGCCAAGCCCTTTTCCATCGGCGTCCGCATCGAGCATCCGCAGAGCCTGGTGGACAAGGCCCTCTACGGGAAATGGGCGGGGCATGAGCGCCTGGGCTCCGCCCCTTACAAGTTCGTGGCCCACTGCGGCACGGGCCGCGCGGCCTACAGTTTCTGCATGTGCCCTGGCGGCCTCGTCGTGGCCGCCACGTCGGAGCCCGGCATGGTCGTGACCAATGGCATGAGCAGCTATGCGCGTGCCGAGTCCAACGCCAACAGCGGGTTCATGGTGGACGTGCGGCCGGAGGACATGCCGGGCGGCCATGTGCTGGCGGGCATTGAGTTTCAGCGCAGCATTGAGCGGCGCGCGTTCGACCTGGGCGGGGGCGACTACCGCGCCCCGGCGCAGCTTTTGGGGGACCTGCTGGCAGGCCGTGCCTCCACCGGCCCAGGAAAAGTCGAGCCTTCCTACCAGCCCGGGGTGGTGTGGACGGATCTGCGGGAATGCCTGCCGGAATACATTATCGAGACCCTTCAGGAGGCCATTCCCCGCATTGACCGCAGCATTCCCGGCTTCTCCCTGGAGGACGCTGTGCTCACCGGTGTGGAGACGCGCAGCTCCGCCCCGGTCCGCATCCCGCGTGATGTGCAGACCTACCAATGCACCGGCGTGCGCCATTTCTACCCGGCGGGGGAAGGGGCGGGCTACGCCGGCGGCATCATCTCCGCCGCCGCCGATGGGATGCGAGTGGCCGAGGCCATCCTGCGCGAGGCGTAGCCTTGTGGCTGTGCAACAAGGAGGGGCGCGGCAAGCACAAGGCGTTCACAGAACTGCCTGCCGGAGGTTCTGGAAGATGGCGGCGCGCGCCCTGGTTTCCCCAGGAGCCGGGCTACTGACCGGCGCTGTGTGTTTTTCGGATGTGGGCAAGCACGCCACGGCAGCCGTCTTCCAGCAGATCCAGCACGTGCTCAAAGCCCTGCTCGCCACCGTAGTAGGGGTCCGGCACCTCGGTGTCGTCGTGGTCGGTGCAGAACTCGCAAAACAGCCGGACTTTGGCTGTGTGCTGGTTGCCGGGGTCAAAGGGCCGGATCTCGCGCAGGTTTTGCTGGTCCATCACCAGCACCAGATGGTATTCGCGGAGGTCATCCTCCGTGACCTGCCGTGCGCGGCTTTGCAGGTTGTAGCCGCGGTTTTGGGCGGCACCGCTCATGCGCGGGTCGGGCAGGTTGCCGGCGTGCCAGCCGCCGGTGCCGGCGGAGCGGATCGTCACCTGCTCCGCCAGCCCCTCGCGCTCCAGCATGGCGCGCATGACGCCCTCCGCCGCGGGTGAGCGGCAGATGTTGCCCATGCAGACAAACAGCAAATGAAAGGGTTTTGTCATGGCCACCGCTAGGCCCGTATGGCGGTGTTCACAACCTCGAAAACAGCCCGTACGCAGGGGAGAGCGCCTGCGGCCAAAGATTTTCTTTCCTCATGGCAGACTCTTTGGTTGAGCCGGACTTTGAGCACGCTATCTGCTTCACAACAACCTAAACCCCCTCCCCAGAACCATGTCTGCAGTCGTATCCAAAGGTCTTGAAGGTATTGTCGCCGCTGAAACCCGCCTGGGGGAAGTTCAGGGGGCTAATGGAGTGCTGTTTTACTGTGGTTATGACATCAATGAGCTGGTGAAGGTCAGCTATGAGGAAGTGGTCTATCTGCTGTTCCACAACAAGCTGCCGAACCGCGCGGAGCTGGAGCATCTGACCACCGCCCTGCGTGCGGAGCGTGAGCTGCCGAAGGGTGTCATCGACTTCCTGAAGGCCGCGCCGAAGGATGCGCGCCCGATCGACATCATGCGCACGGCGGTTTCCATGCTGGGCTGTTACAACGAGAAGCGCTACGACCTGGAAGTCAGCGAAAATCTGGCCACAGCCATGCGCCTTGTCTCGCAGATCGGCGTTGTGGCCGCCTATTTCCACCGCGCCCGCCAGGGCCTGGAGCTGCCCCCGGTGCGCACCGACCTCAGCGAGGCCGCCCACTTCCTCTATCTCATGACCGGCGAGGTGCCGACCAAGGAGGCGGAGAAGACCCTCGACGTGGCCTACGTGCTGCACGCCGAGCATGGCTTCAATGCCAGCACCTTCACCGCCCGCGTTGTGGCCTCCACGCTGAGCGACATGTACTCCGCCATCAGCGCCGCGATCGGCGCGCTCAAAGGCCCGCTGCACGGCGGCGCGAATGAGGGCGTGATCCACATGCTGGAGGAGATCGGCTCCCCGGACAAGGTGGACGCCTGGGTGGCGGACGCCCTGGCCCAGAAGAAGAAGATCATGGGCATCGGCCACCGTGTTTACAAAGTGCTCGACCCGCGCGCTCCGCACCTGCGTGAGATGGCGATCCAGCTCACCGCCCAGCTTGGCGAGGCCAAGTGGATTCAGATGTCCGA
>CAZPSQ010000109.1:0-16512 GCA_964588755.1 uncultured Prosthecobacter sp.
TCCCCGAGATGGAGGCGGAGTGATCGGTCACCGAAGCGGGCGATGACTTCGACCTCGCCGCCCATCAGACCGCCAGCACCAAGTCCCAGGAAATCTTCGACGAAGAGCTCAAGAATGCCGCTGCCAAGCTCGCCGACGAGCAGAAGGAAGCCCTCATTCAGAAGCGCCTCGCCGCCGAAGCCGCCAAGACCAAGGGCGAGCCGATGCCGGAAGCCGCTGTACGCGCCTGGTTCGAGCGCCTCTTCAAGGGCAACTATGTTCCTCACGTCATCGAGCCTTCCGCAGGCCTCGACCGCATGGCCCTGGCTGTCATCGCCAAAGCCTTCAGCGAGACGGAGAAGGTGGACGACAAGGGCAAGAAGGAGATCATCACTGTTCTGCGCCTGCATCCGCGCATCGCCCCGATCAAGGTTGGCGTCTTCCCGCTGCTGAAGAACAAGCCGGAGCTTGTGGCGAAGGCCCGTGAAGTTTACGCGCTGCTCAAGAAGCACATGAACTGCTTCTATGATGAGACTGCCTCCATCGGCCGCCGGTACGCCCGTCAGGATGAGGTCGGCACGCCCTTCGGCATCACCATCGACTTCGAAACCTGCGGCGAGAAAGGCCCTGAGCTCCAGGACACCGTGACCCTGCGCCATCGCGACAGCAACGAACAGGAGCGCGTGAAGATCAGCGATCTTCTCGGCAAGCTGCTGCCGTTGGTGTCTTGATCTGAATGCCTCCGCAACGCCCGGTTCCTGGTGGGTGCCTCACGGCACCAGGCTTGTCACCGCCGTGCGCACAAACACCTTCTGCGCCTGCGGTTGGGAGATGTCTGGCAGGATGCGCAGCGTCACACGCTCTGTGACGCCGTCAGCATTCAGCGTTGGCGTGCCCACCATCTCTGTCTGGAACGTGCTGCCAGACCACGCGCTGAGGTTTGTGCTGAACTCCAGGTTGTAAGTGAGGTCCACGGCACCCTGACGGCGGTCATAGCGGTAGATGAGATACGTCTTGCCATCTGTGCCATGCACCTCCCCGGCGAGGTGGGGACAGGCATTGCCGCCGCCATTGTTGGCAGCTGTGTTGAAGGCATACTCCAGCAGGTTGCTGCGGCCGTCGGAGTCGAAGTCCGCCGTGCGTCCGCTGTTCGGGCCTGCCAGCGCCAGCCCGTTGGCGGTCTGCCAGTCATCCGGCAGGCCGTTGCTGTCGGTGTCTGCCTTGCGGACCACTGTCACAGCACGCAAGGTCGTGTTTCCCACCAGATCGATGTTTCTGAAGGTGAAAGAATGGCTGCCCGTGTTTGGCAGCGGCAGGGTGTAGGACCATGTGCCGTCCACATTGTGATTGGCCCAGAGGGTGGAACTGCCTGAAAGGATGGCCACATAGCGGCTGGCGCTGGAGGTTTGGATGCCGGCCGTCCGGTCAAAGAGCCTGCCGTCAATGATCCATTGGGAGCGCGTGGTGGTGAAGACAGGTGTGGTGCCGCTGCCGCTGTCCCCATTCCCCAGCGTGATCACGGGACCCACGCTGTCCAGCGTGGTGCTGACGGCGGTGCTCCAGGCGCTTTCCGCCGCTCCTCTCCGCGCCTTGATGCGCACATGGTAGCGTGTGTCACTGGGCAGGCTGGGGAAGGTGTGCGCCAGGGTGGAGATCCAGCCACTGCTGGCCAGTGGCGTCGCAAAGGTGCTGTCCGTGGCCAGTTCCAGGTAATATTCTGCGGCCACGCTCACCGCATCCCAGGTGAGGGAGATGCTGGTGCCTGCGGCAAGAGTGGCCAGCGGGGTTAGGACCGGTGTGGAGGGTGTGATCGCACCCAGGTCAAAGAAGCCGCTGTCCCCGGACTTCGTGGCAGCCCCAGCGCCACTGCCGCTCATGGCGGTGAGTTTGACATCGCCCGCCGCCGCCGGGCCGAGGGTGACGTTGCCGCTCCACACCCCGTTGGCGAAGTTCTCTGTGGTTGTGGGTGTCACGGTCAGCGCCGTGCCGAAGCCGAAGCGCATGTTGGGGCGGTAGATGGAAGTCCTGGTGATGGGCGAGTTGCCAGACAGATGCCAAAGCAGGGGATCGCCGTAATGGCCGGAATAGCTGTCCGTGGTGGCATACAGCGTCCGGGTGTTGCCGCTGGTGGTGCAGGCACACGCGCCGCCGCCCGCGCCGTCGGAGCTTTCATGGCTGATGTCAAAGATCAGGTTCGAGGTGCCATTATAGTCAAAGGGCGTGTCCAGCGGGATGGCAACCCATCCATTGGCATTCATGAGGCTCAGCGGCCCCTGCTTCAGCGTGGTCCATCCCGTGTTGTCGAATCGGTCATCGTAAAGAACCGAAGTGGTGGTGTGCTTGGCCCGGATGGTGAGCTTGTCAAAGGCGCGCCCCGCTGACTGCACCACTTGCAGGTAGAGAACGCGGAGCCGCCCCGCCTGCCCAATGTCCGATGCCAGATACACGATCTGGTGGCGTCCCAGGCTAAGGGCGGTGGAAATCAACGGCACGTCCAGCGTGCTTCCTGTCCCCGTGGGCTTGGTGACCTGATGCCCGGCGGCGGACAGGGACGCGGTGCTGGAGAATGAGGTCACTGCATTCCCAAAGACATCCGCAGCCCTGATCGTGACCGGGAAGGTCTGTCCAGGCTGCGGCATGTATGGGTCGATGGGGGCCCATAGAAAGCTGGCATGTGGTCCAGGCTGAACTGTGAACGGTGGGCTGGTGTGGGTGACGCCGTTGTGGACAAAGGAGAGCGTGGTGTCCGGTCCGGCGCTGGTCAGGGTGGCCGTGCCTGCGTATTTGCTGGGGTCCGGTGGATAGGTGATGCGCGTCAGCGGCGTGGTCGCGTCCAATGGCACCGCTGCCGCACCACGGGCGGCGGAAAGGACCAGCGTGGGGGCGGGATAGAGCTCCACCGGGTCGCCATCAATGGTGCGGGAGGATGCGGTGATGTTCACAGCGGTGCCCGCAGGCACATGGGCGGGAATCTCCCAGGTGAAGCCCGCCAGATCGTCATCCTTCACCGTCACCGGCAGGGTGGCGGAGGCGAATCCAGGTGCCGAGGCGGTGACGATCACCTCCTGCCTGCCGTCCAGCGCTGTGTTGTTGACGGTCCTTACGGTGACGGAGGCGGACTTGCCTTGGTAGGAAATCGTCGCCGGGGAATAGACCGTCAGGCGGTCTGGATGGCTGCTGGTGAGGGTGACTTCCACCGGCAGGTCCACGTAGCCTCCCAGCTCCACGGTCACGAACGGAAACCCACCCTGCTCGGACATGACTAAGGTCCCGGGGCTGAAGGAGAGGGTCGCGTTTTCGTCATCCGTCACGTTCAGTATTTTGGTGTCTGCCGTCCAGCCCGGCACGGTGGCGGTGATGGACACGCTGCGGTCGCCACGGATGTAGGAGTCATCCACCACGGTCAATGGCACTGCCACGGTGGAGGCACCGTAGGGGATGGTCACGGTGGCAGGCACTGTGAGGATCGCAGGCTGGCTGCTGCCTAGTCGGACAACAATATCCGCATCGGCAGGGCGGCCCAGCGTCACACTGGCCAGATTGGCCACCACGCCTGCATTTTCGGCCACCGTCGCTGGCAGGTTGAGGGTGACAGTGGTGCTCTCGTCATCGGTCACTTGCGTGGAACCCGTTTCGTAGAGATGCGTCGTGGCACCGCTGGGGATGACGCTGACCTGACGCCCGCCATTGAGAATGTCGTCGTTCGTGATGTCGATGTCGAAGCTGGCCGTGAGCTGCCCTGCTGGCAGAGTCACGATGGCAGGCACCTGCGCCACAGCGGGAAGGCTGGACTGGAGGTTGATGGTCAGCGGTGTGGGGGAAGGCCCTCCCTGGAGTTGCAATGTGCCGACAAGGGTGCCCGCGTTTTCCGCCATCGTCCCAGGCAGGATGACACTGACGACGGGCAGCGGCACGAAGGTGTCGAGGTCCCAGGCTTGAATAAAGGTCTGGCGGTGGAAGGCCACGCCCGTGTTCCCCCAGCGCACCATGCCGGCGGTGGGCTCACCGCCGAAGCCGGAGGCGCTGATGCCCCCGACGCGCGTGCAGGTCACGTCCTCGTAGGCGTACAGGTTGCTCACGCTGGCGGCGAAAATGCGCCCACGCGCTGGATCCAGGCAGACGGCAACATCCGTGGAGTAGTTGTCTGGCAGGTAGCCGGTGCGTATCAGGCTGGTGGGATCAATGATGCCCGCGTTGGAGGTGACGATGCGCCCGCTGCCATAGTGGATGCGCCTTTGCTGGCCCTGGCTGCTGCCCGTGGCCTGCACAGCAAGCCCGCCCTCGGAGACTGCCATGCGCACCATGCTGGTGGCACTGTGGCCAAAGAGCTGCGTGGCATCCGCGCCGAAGGCCAGACTGTCATCCGCCACACCGGCGGCCGTCGCCGTGCCGATGCGCGCAGCTCCCTGATAGATGGCCGCGCCCGCGCCTGTGCCAGCCATGCTGCGGCGGGCGATGGCGAGGCGGTCCGGCCTTCCCGGAACAGCCACCATTTCATTGATCAGGAAGTTTCTGTCGTCGGCAGCCGTGCCAAGGTTGTATGGCATGCCCATCTCATAGGTGAGCGGGTTGAATGGCACCAGACTCCCGCTGCTGTTGAGAGCCACCGTCGCCTTGCTCTCGTCATCCGCCAGCACAATGCGGCCAGCGTCGCTGCCCACCGGCACGAAGGCCACGATGGCCCAGCGGTCAGGATCAATGACTGCCACCGTGCCTGCGAAGAATCCGGCATTGGCGCCTGCGGTCGCCAGCAGACGGCGCTGTGACTTCATGGAGACCATGTCCGCCGTTCCCAGGTTGAACATCCGCCCATAGGAGGAGGTGGCGTTGTAGGTCACTGAAGTCGCGCTGCCGGTGGAGGTGTTGTTCAGCGTGTGGTACTCGGGGCTGCTTGTCGTCACCCACGCCGTGTTGGTGGCCGTTCCAGCCTGCGCCGTCACCGTCACCGTGAGTGTGGCCATTTGCTCCGGTGCCAGTGTGCCCACATGAAACGTGGCCGCCTCCTCGGTCAGGGTAAAAGTGCCGCGCGTGGTGCTTGCTGTCACGAATGGGGCGCCTGGTGGCCAGCGGTTGGTCACCACCACATTCTCAGCAGCCGCGGCGCCATCGTTCCTCACCATCAGGCTGAAGCTAAGGTTGGCCCCCACCCGTGGGGCCACCGGTCCCGGAAGCTGGGAAATGGCCACATCCGCCCGTGGCTGCCCAATCTCGGGCAGCTCTGTCGCCGTGACCAGCACCACCTGGCTGGCCCCCAGGTAGGCCAGGCCGTTCGTGCCGAAGCGTATGATCCGCTGGCCGTAGAGAGGCTCCACCGGCACCCGGATTCGCGAAATCTCGCTAAAGCGGGAGGTCTCGAACAAGCACAGGTCATAGAGAAAGGGGGAGGATGGCGGGTGGGCAATCACAGCCGCCCGTCTCATCGTGGCGTCAATCATCGCCGCATGGCTGACCTCCTCGTTGGCCTTCAGCCGTCCCAGCAAAGCCCCGCTTCCCGCATCAAAGGCGCGGCCATTTCTGCCGACCACGCTGAGGCCGCTGCAGTCGATCGTGCCGGGTTCGTCGGGCAGGACATGCGACTTCAACACAGTCACGCCTGTGCTGCTGATGCTCAGGACGAACAGTTTGTTTCCACCGCAGGCATACACTTGGTTTGGCAGGCCGCCGGTGGCCACGTAATGGTACACCTGCGACCCTGGATTGCCGAGCGCGCTTCTGTAAATCGAAAACGTGGCGCGCACGCCATTGATGAACACGCTCATCTTGGGATCCAGCACATCCAGCTCGTTAAAGGACACCAGCACGGTGCTGGCCATGCCTGGCACCACCGCGAAGTCCACCGCAGAGTGGGCCACGCCAGACCGGGAGCCGAAGCCAAAGGGCGTGCCCACCGTTCTTGTGGTCAGGTCCACCGGCACCAGCCGGGTGGCGTTGTCCACCAAGGCATGCAGCATGCCGGTGGCAGAGACACGGATCTTGGTGACAGCAGTGGTGGCGACGGTGATCGGCGATTCCAGCACGCCGGTCACGGGATGGATCGGCACGATCGTGCCGCTGGAGGTGCCTGCGTAGAGGCGGTTGGTGCCCGGGTAGTAAACCAGGTCACGTGCGGCAAGGCCCACGGTCCTTACCCGCGCGGCACCCACCGCAAAGGTGTTGGATGTGCCCGCGGCGGTGTCGGCGGTGGCCTGTAGCGAATAGGATTCGCTGGCGGTGGGCAGGGCCACGTTTGCCATGGCCACGCCTTTGGCAAAGGTGGCGGTGACACTCGTAAAGCCCGCATCGGCCGCCCCGGCATTGAGCCCGCTGATCGTGGCCGCTCCGCCATGGCCTGCGGCAAGGTCCCCGTTCATATCCAGCGCCCGGAGCACGATGGCGACCGTGGACCCCGTGGCCTGCGGGGAAGGGATCATGTCAAACGTCAGCGTGCTCGCATCATTGTCCGCCACGGTCACAAGGCTGGTGCTCTCCGGCATGTCAGGGGCGGAGGCGGTGACGGTGACTCTGGCCACGCCATTTTGCAGCGCGTCGTCCGTGATGCTGACAGGCGTGATGGGCGCGCTGAGCGCGCCGGCCGGGACCGTCACGGACGCGGGCAGTGTCAGCCGACCGCCGCCATCGTGGCTGAGTGTGATCACCGTGTCCACCAGCCGGCGGGTGGGAATGCTGGCCGTGCCGTTGAAGCCCGTTGTCGCAACCCCTTCCGCATAGTGGTAGGAGCCTGCGCTCAGCGGAAAGGTCAGGATCAGCGCGGAGGCATCATCATCCGCCAGCACCACGCTGGCCGTCGCGCCGGTCCAGCCAGGCATGGTGGCGTTGATCTCGACGGTTTTCGGCCCTTCAACCACCGAGTTCTGCGGCGCGGAGATGGGGAAGACCATGCGCGTCCGCCCGGCGGGAACCAGCAGGGAGGCTGGCACGCCCAGATGATAGGGATGGCTGGAGGTTAGCTTGATCCACACATCATTGGGGGACGCATGGGCCAGCGTCAGCACCCCTTGCAGGTAGGGGTTGCCCTCCGTGGCGGTGGCTGGCACTGCCAGGGAGAGGGTGGTGGTCTCATTGTCTGTCACCGTCAGCGTCCAGGGCACGGACACATACCCGGCGGCGGTCGGCGTCAGGGTGGCCGTCTGCGACCCGTCCAGCACCGCGTCATCGACCAGCGTCACCGGCACATCCACCACGGTGGCATGGGCTGGCACGGTCACACTGGCGGGCAGGGTCGCCGCGCCGGGGGTGTCGGAGGACAGGCTGATAGTCAGAGGCGTTGTCGATGGCGGCTCCACATGCAGCGTGAATGCCGCGGTTTCGCTGTTCTCCGCCGCCGCTGCCACCCCCCGGAGGAAGACGCGGTGGCCCGGCGTGCCTTCGATCTGGATGTCGTCGATGTTCCAGCCGGCGCTGGAGCGTGTCTCCAGGTTTGTGGTGGTGTAGGTCCACCGGATCAGAACGGCCGCCTGGTTGTCTCCCGCGCTGCCCAGGGTGAGGCTCTGTGGCCTCCAGATGTTGTCATAGACGGAGGAGTTGACGTCGGTCCACAGGGAGGTCCAGGTGGTGCCGCCATTGTTGGAAATTTCCACCGTGTGCGCGCCATCGATGCTTGGACGGCTGATGTTGAGCCAGCGCTGAAATTTCAGCGTGGTCTCTGTGTAGCCGCGCAGGTCAAACGGTCCCGCTGTGATGGAGCGCTTGCCTCCGGCCTCCGGTGGAGGATTGCCGTGAAGGAAGACGCCCAGGACATTGCTGCCAGTGGCCGCGCTGGCAGGGTCCGGGTTGGACTGGAAGCCGGTGCCGCCGCGTCCGCTGGGCGCGCCAAACTGCCACCAGCCCTCACGCGGCCAGCCGGGGTCTGTGTCCAGATTGTAGGAGTAGATGTGGGGGATGCGGACATCCAGCACGACCGGCCGGGTGATGCTCAGATGGTTGGTGGTGTCCGTGATCGTCAGCACGCGGGCCTGCGCGCCCGGCGGCGCGGCGGCCGCGCCGCTGTTGAGCGTCACGGTGATCTGGGCCGACTCTCCAGGGGCCAGGGTGCCGGAGGCCGGGCTCATGCTGGCCCATGGCGCCTCGGGTAGGGATGCCGTCCAGTCTATGGCTGTGGCGCGGTAGTTTTTCAGGGCGTAGGTGGTCGTGCTGGGGGAAAAGGGGCCGCCCGGAAAGCCCACCGCCATCATTCCATGGGCTGGCAGTGCCCCTATGCTGCTGGCCACCCGCAGCGCATTGGCCGCATTGGCCCGGCCCTCAGTGGCCACCTTGCCTCTCAGGGAAGGCAGCACATCCACGGAGGACAGAATGATGTCGCGGATCTCCGCCGCTGTGAGGGCGGGCTTGTGCGCCTTCAGCAGAGCAGCAATGCCGCTGACATGCGGGGCGGCCAGGGAGGTGCCGCTGAAGGCTCCGTGGCTGCCATTGGGCAGCATGCTGAGGATGTTGGTCCCCGGCGCGCCGAGGTCCACCGTGGTCGGGCCATAGTCCGAGGTGCTGAACAACACATCCTTGTTGGTCGTGTTTGCCACCGCCAGCAGGAAGGGGCTGTCGAAGCCGGAGGGGTAGTTGGGTGTCACATCCTCATTCCGACCGTTGCCATTGTCTACGGCGCACACACTGAGAATGCCCTCCGCGCTCGCCGCGTCGACGGCGTCCTTCAGCGGCTGGGAAAACTCCTGCCCGCCCCAGGAGTTGTTGATGATGTGGGCCCCCTTGGACCGCGCATAGTTGATGGCGGCAATGGCGTTGGAGGTGGTCCCGTAACCATTATGGTCCAGAAATTTCACAGGCATGAGCTGCACCTGCTGGGCCACACCGCTGACGCCCACGCCGTTGTTTCCCGCCGCGCCAATGATGCCCGCCACGTGTGTGCCATGGACGTAGGAGTCCAGTGTGGAGTTGTTTCCGTTCAGGAAGTTCCAGCCGTAGATGTCGTCGATGTGGCCATTCCCGTCGTCATCCACACCGGCGGTGCCGGAGAGCTCCGCCTGGTTCCTCCACACGTTGGCCGTCAGGTCCGCAAGGGTGTGCTGCATGCCGCTGTCCAGCACCGCCACCACGACTGAGCTGGAGCCGGTGGTGATCTCCCAGGCTTCGGGTGCGTCGATGTCCGCATCCACCGTGCCGCCATCCTGCCCGGTGTTGTGCAGGCTCCACTGCCCGGCGAATTGCGGGTCATTGGGTGTTGCGGTGGAATGGACGAGGTAGTCCGGCTCCGCGTAGGCGACCAGTCCCTTCAGGTTTTCCAGTGCCTCCACCGCCGCAGGCAGGGACTGGCCGTCCACCGCAGGAATCTGCACCAGATGAACGTCCGAGCCTGGAATCTGGCCTAGCAGGCTGCCGCCGACAGAGCGCATGGCCTCAGCCAGCCGGGCGGGGGGCGTGCCTGCCGTCGCTTTGACCAAAAGCCGGTCGGCCACCATGGCATTCTGCCGCGTTAGCATGGGCGGCTGCCCATTTTCTCCAGGTGTCAGACTCTCCTCCACACGGATCACGGACGGTTGAGACGGCACTTTCAGCAGCCGCACGCGACGCAGCCCGCCCCCTGTGCTGCGAACTGTGGGTGAGCTCCAGATCGTGCTGCCCTCCAGCCAGCGGGACTGCGCCAGTCCGGCTTCTGCCGCAGGTTTGGCCGTTGCCGACGGGCTGCCTGCATCGCCACCAGTGGGCACCTCGGACACAGCGCCACCTGCGCTGGTCACGGATGGCCCGGGAACTGAAATGGCGCGTCCCGGGGTGGGCGGCAGGTTCAGCAAGGTCAGGACACAACCCAGCAGGGCCGCTGCGATGAAAACGATGAACCAGCCGCTGCGGCGTGGAGATGCTGTCATGCCATTTTTTAGCAGAAACCCCTCCGATTAGAAATGAAAAAACGGTGTGGATTGCTGCGAAATTTTTACGTAAAATACTTTGCTTTAGGTGGCGTTGGATCCTGTCGCCTGCTCGCCGAGCTTCCGTGCTAACGCGACCAGTTCCTCCGCATTTTCCAAGCCTTGGATAAAGCGCAGGGGAATGCCCGCCAGCCCCACCTGTGCGCCCACCAGCGCCCCTGTGAGCATGCAGCGGGACTGGTTCTGCCCGCCGCCGTTCAGCGCATGCAGCACGGCGGATTCGAAATCATCCCGGAATCGTGCCGCCAGATAATACGCCGCCGGAAGCTGGTGATACATCGCGCAGGGCATGCCATACACGATGGACACCTTCCACGCGGGTTCGATGCGCACCTCCGGATCAGCCGCCGCCTCGGCCATGTAAGAGGGCGTCAGTAATGCGTCCGGGGATGAGAAGCTGCCCGCGCGCGGTGCATCGGCGGCACCGGCTTTTGGTGGCTGCAGCTTGCCGCTCGTCACGGCGTGGAACGGCAGATCCCCCTTCTTCACCAAGGCCATCAGTTTGTCGGACAGGTCTGCGTCCAGCTTCTCGCCATTCACCAGCTGGCCCAGCACGCAGCAGAAGGCGGTGGTCATGGCCACGATGGCCTCATCATTCTGCGTCAGCACGCAGTTGGCGCTCACGGATGCCGCCAGCCTTGCCGGGGTCCTTGCATGGCGGACGCCCAGCACCAGCGCGCGCTCCAGCGCCTCCGTGGTGTCCGCATTTCCGGCCGTTTCGCTCCAGGGCTTCTTTTCCAGCACACGCCTGCGCCAGGTCTCACGGATGGACTGGCTGGTGTAGCCGCCCGGACCCTGGGCGGGCGTGCCGTCGAGCAGTGGGAAAAGCTCCTCATCCAGCCTGCGGCAGAAGTCCGCCTCGTCATACCCGCCTTTCTCCACGGTGGATCTCAGCAGCAGGGTGGTGATGATGCCCGCCTGCGAGGGCTGGCCTGCCTTCAGCCCGGCATGATACCGCCCCGGCTTCGGCGTCGTGTAATCCGTGATCCATTCCCCGTGGTCCCGCCGCTGCTCGGCAAGGTCATAGTACCAGTGCGGGCCCACGCCCAGGGCCTCCCCGATCAAGGCGCCCATGATGGCGCCGGCTGCGCGTTCTTGGAGGGAAGGGGAGGGGGATGCTGACATGCGACGGGAGAATGGATGGATGCCGGGCGGCACGGCGTGTGCCACTGGGACGACCATGCACTACGCCCGCGAGGTGCGGCCTGGGTGCGGGGGATGACGTCACAAACCGTGATCCGTCCTCATGCGCGCAGCCCTTTCCGCCGCAGATAGGTCGCGGCGGAGTCCGCCATCGTCACCCAGGCGGCGCCCAGCATGATGGCGTCCTTCACCACAAGGCGTCCGCGTCCGCTGAGGAGCGGAAAGCCATGCTCATCCCCGAGGTTGGGCACCCATGTCTCCGGCGTTGTGACCAGGAATGACAGCGTCACCAGCGACATGATGACCACCAGCGCGCTGCCCGCCGCCGCCACCTGCGGCAGCCAGGGGTTGAGCCCGATCATGAGGCCGTACACGCAGATCACCGCGCCGAGGCCGATGGCGAAGGGATAGGTGTGGTTCTCCTCATGCCAGGCCCGGTTTGCAGGCACCAGCGCGCCCTCGGCATTCATATGCTGCTTGTATTCCGGGGCGGGGTGCTTGTAGAAAAAGCTCATCACCGGGCTGTTCGCCACAAAGGGCACAATGCCGTCCGCCTCATACTTGTAAATCTTCAGCGCGCCGATCCACACCAGCACGGTGATGATGCCCAGGCGTGTCAGCGCAAGGCCGAGGCGCTGGGTGTTGGCGGCGTGGGTGAGGGCTTGGTGGAAAAGGCGGGACATGGCGGAGACATAGCCACATCCCGCTGTTCCGGGAATGGACGTCCGTCTCAATCACATGGACAAATTGGCGCCGCCCCGCAGCTCCGTCTCCTGCTCCCGGAACACCAGCGGCGCGCGCCCCGTCGCGCGTTTGAACAGACGGCTGAAATAAAACTCATCCTCAAACCCCACCTCCTGCGCGACTTCCTTCACCCGCTTCAGCGTGTGGAGCATCTGCCACCGCGCATGCTTCATGATCCGGTCACGAATGAGGTCTGACACAGTCTTGTGAAAATGCGCCTTTACCAAGGGGGCCAGGGTTTTGGGGGACACACCCAGCATCCGCGCATACTCCGTGGGGCTGTGCAGCGTGGTGTAGTGCGCCTCCACCAGATCGCGCAGTTGCCGCAGGATGTCGGGCCGCCTCGTCGCGGCCAGGTCCGGTTTGTCCGCCTGCTGCGCCAGCTTCAGCCGCGTGGCCTTGATGAGCAGGATCTTCAAATGAGACAGCAGCATCTCCGCCTGCGCCACCTGCCGCCCTGCCAGCTCGGCCTTCATCGCGCGCATCAGCCCGCCGAGCTCCGCCGCGCTGGCCGGGTCCAGGCCCACCAGCGGGACCTCATACACCTCATTGAAAAGCACCCCGTTGCAGCCCACCGCATGGTGGTGGGTCTCGATGCAGAAAAAGTTCGCATGAAACTGCAGCAGCCGGCCGCCGGTGCGCGTCCTCGCGGGAAACACCGCGCGCTGATAGGGGCTGAGGCAAAGCAGCGCGGGTGCCTGGAATGCGTGCTCCGCATGATCCACCTGCACGCTCCCTCGGCCCACCTCCAGCAGACACAGCCCGAAGCATGGCGACCGCGGCAGCCTGGCCGGTCCGCACAGCCGCACCTCTCCCACCGAGAGGTTGGGGAAAGCCCGGAGAGGTTGCGCCACGGAATCTGCCATGCCCCATCGTACGCCCTGCCTGCCACCTCGCAACGCTCCCTTCGCCCCAAACATCCCCACACAGGCGGCCAATACGGCCGAAATGAAAGGCCCGGCACGCGCCTTTCAAAGAACCGTCCCCGGACCTGCGTATGTTCTCCACGACACCCGCCAGCAGTCCGCAGCACGGAGGCTGGTCACACCATGTTTCATCGTTGCTTGTTGATGCGCCCGCACCTCCTCCGCCTCACCCTGACGCTCCTCGCGTTGCATTTGCCAGCGCTGTCTCTCCGTGCCGAGAGCCACGCCGCCGCCGTCTCCCCAGCGCAGGCCATGGGCCTCCTCAAAACCCAATGTCTTGGCTGCCACAATGCGGACAAGAAAAAAGGCGGCCTCTCCCTGGAGACGCGCGACCTCGCGTTGCAAGGCGGCGACAACGGCCCGGCCCTCAAGGCGGGTGACGCCTCCCACAGCGCGCTCATCCAGTC
The DNA here is from genome assembly GCA_964588755.1 of uncultured Prosthecobacter sp. Classification (GTDB taxonomy): domain Bacteria; phylum Verrucomicrobiota; class Verrucomicrobiia; order Verrucomicrobiales; family Verrucomicrobiaceae; genus Prosthecobacter. Next base: position 13,075 of record CAZPSQ010000109.1, read on the forward strand.
CCTCACCGACAGCGGCGACGCGCACATGCCGCCGAAAAAGCAGCTGCCGGAAAAGCAGATCAACCTCCTCAAGGCATGGGTCAACGCAGGTGCCGCATGGGATGACGCCGCGCTCGCCCGTTTTGGCGAGCTGACACCGGCGGACAAGCTCGGTCCGCTGCCCGCAGGCCATGCCACCAGTACCGCGCTGGCGCTGACGCCCGCTGCCGACCGCGTCGCCGTCGGCAGCGGCAGCCGCGTGCTTATTCGCGACTCCACCCAGCCGAACCTCCCCATCGTCAAAACCCTCGAAGGCCATCGCGACGTCGTGCAGTCTCTCGCCTGGAGTTCTGATGGCGCCCTGCTCGCCGCCGGCGGCTACCGCGCCGTCATCGTCTGGAATGTGGCCGACGGCAGCGTGGCCCACCGTCTCGCCGCCCCGCTTGAAGGCCGCGTCACCGGCCTCGTGTTTCTGCCACAGCCGGTGGCTGGGGCGAAAGAAGCGGCCGCCCCCACTCTCCTCCTCGCGGACGGCCCCACCGGCGGCAAGGCAACCCTCCACCGCTGGACCCTCGGCCAGCCAAAGCCCTCCCAGTCCATCCCCGACGCCCACACAGACAACATTCTTTGCCTGGCCCTCAGCCGCGACGGTGCCCAGCTCGCCACCGGCGGCGCGGACAATCTGGCCAGGGTTTGGGACGTTCAGACGCTCAAAGAAACCGCCATGCTTGAAGGCCACACAGGCCATGTCCTTGCCATGGCCTTCAGCCCGGACGGGAAGGCCCTGCTCACCACCTCCGCAGACAAGGAGGCCAAGGCCTGGGACATCGCCACCAAGGAACTGCGCATGCAGTTCGGCGACAAGTCCGCCGCCGTCACCGCGCTGCACTGGTCCGCCGATGGCAAGCGCATCTCCTTCTGGCGGGAGGATGGCAGCGCCTGGACCGCCACCGAGTTCGAGGACTACAGCAACCTCAAAAAGGACACCCAGCGCATCGGCGAAAGGGCTGGCAAAGAAACCAAGCTCGAAACCGCCGGTGCCATCGTCTCCGCCGCCACCGGCCTTCCCGACAGCAAGCGCCTCCTCGCCCTTCGCCACGACGGCACACTGGCATTCTACGACGTGCAGCAAAAGCTCACACCCATCCCCGTCAGCGGATCATCCACGCCCAAGACAGCCGCGGTTCCCCCCGCCGCTCCCACCTCCCAGACTCCACCATCACTGTCCTACACCCGCGACATTCTTCCCATCCTCACCAAAGCCGGCTGCAACCTCGGCTCCTGCCATGCGAAGTCCAACGGCCAGGCCGGTTTCCGCCTCTCCATCTTCGCCTTCGATCCCATGGGGGACTACGCCGAGGTCGTCAGCGATGCGCGCGGCAGGCGCGTCTTCCCCGCGCTGCCGGAGGACAGCCTCCTCCTGCAAAAAGCCACCGTCCGCATCGCGCATGAAGGCGGCCAGCGTTTCGATCCCGGCTCCCCCTGGGCCAAAACCATCGCCGACTGGATCCGCCAGGGCATGCCGTACGAGGTGGAAAAACAGCCCGCCCTTGCCGGCATCGCCATCACACCCGCCGAGAAAACCTACCGCAAAGGGGAGGCCCTCGCGCTCAAAGTCACCGCCAGCTACAGCGACGGCACCACCCGCGACGTCACCGCCCTGACCGACTACATCTCCACGGAGAAAGCCATCGCCTCCGTCGATGAAGAAGGTCACGTGCAGACCGCGCAGGAAAGCGGGGAGGCCGTCATCGTGGCCCGCTACATGGGCATGGTCGGCATCTCCCGCGTGGCCGTCCCGGCGGAGAAGCTCCTGCCGGCGGAGCGCTATGCCGCGCTGCCCGTGCGCAATGACATCGACAAGCACCTCTACGCCCGCCTCGCAAGGCTAGGCCACCTGCCCAGCGCCACCGCCAGCGATTCCGACTTCCTCCGCCGCAGCACACTGGACGCCATCGGCATGCTGCCCACCGTGGCGGAGGCCCGCGCCTTCCTTGCCGACACCTCTGCGGACAAGCATGAAAAATGGATCGACCACCTGCTGCAGCGCCCCGAGTGGGCCGACCACTGGGCCGTGAAGATCGCCGACCTCATCCGGCCCAATCCCTCCCGCGTGGGCGTGAAGCCCGTCTATCTGCTGGACCAGTGGATCCGCCAGAGCCTCCGCGAAAACAAACCGTGGGACCACTTCACGCGCCAGCTTCTCACCGCGCAGGGCAGCACCCACCAGGATGGACGCCTCGCCGTCTGGCGTGACAAGCGCGATCCCGTGGACGCCGCCACCTTTGTCGGTCAAATCTTCCTCGGCATCCGCCTTGAGTGCGCCAAATGCCACCACCACCCCACGGAAAAATGGGACCAGGTGGACTACTACCAGCTGGCCGCCTACTTCACCAACATCAAACGCAAAGGGCAGGGCATCAGCGCCCCCATCAGCGGCGAGCCTGAATACATGTGGGCCGCCCCCGGCAAGGCCGCTATCGAGCACCCCGTCACCAAGGCCATGCTCCCGCCCCGCCCGCCTGCGGAAAAAGAAGCCGCGATCCCCGACGGCACCGATCCGCGCGCCGTCCTCGCCGCATGGATGACCGACCCCCAAAATCCATACTTCGCCCACGCCATCGTCAACCGCGTCTGGTCCGCCTTCATGGGCCGCGGCATCGTCGATCCCGTGGATGACTTCCGCGCCTCCAACCCCCCCACCAACGGCCCGCTGCTCGACTGGCTGGCGCGCGACTTTGTGCAGCATCGCTACGACTTGAAGCACCTCATGCGCACCATCCTGCGCAGCCAGGCCTACCGCCTCAGCAGCCAGCCCAACGAGACCAACCTCATCGACCTGCGCAACCACAGCCGCAGCTACCGCCGCCGCCTCCCCGCCGAGACCCTGCTCGACGCCGTCTGCGCCGTCACCGAGGTCAGCGAGAACTTCAGCGGCGCCCCGGTCGGCGCTCTGGCCAAGCAGACATGGAATCAAAAGCTCACCAGCCAGTTCCTCGACGCCTTCGGCCGCCCCAACTCCAGCGCCGATTGCCCCTGCGAGCGTGACGCCAAGCCCAGCATCGTGCAGGCCCTCCACCTCATGAACTCCACCCGCCTGCAGGACATGCTGGTGGACAAAAGCGGCCGCGCCGCACGCCTTGCCAAAAGCGACAGCCAGCCGCCCAAGATCATCGAAGAGCTCTACCTCGCCTCCTTCTCCCGCCTCCCCGAAGCCGAGGAAATGAGCATCGCCCTCAAGGTCTTCGCCGCTCCAGGCACCACGCGCCAGACAGCAATTGAAGACGTCATGTGGAGCTTGCTGAACTCAGCCGAGTTCGTCTTCAACCACTAGCAGCCACCCAGGGAAACAGGGGCAAAAAGCCCATCTGAGGGAGGGGGGCTGGAAGGTGGCCAAAACCTGCTTTGAAAAGAAAAGTGCAAAAAAGAGCAGAAAGGGGTTGCGGGGATTCGAAGCTG
>CAZPSQ010000110.1:0-370 GCA_964588755.1 uncultured Prosthecobacter sp.
CCTCCAACCCTCCGCCGACCCTCACCAATCCGCCCTTCAGTCCCGGCTGCTCGCCGTCGAGAAAACCCTGTCCGAGACCCAGAACGACCTCCTCGGCTACACCACTTTCACCCAATACCTGGAGGTCACCAAGAGAGCCATCTCAGGCCGGACGAAATTCCTAGCCGCCAGAATCGACCGAAACTATATCCATGTCGAGCACATCAACAGGTCAGCCCTGGGCATCAAGTCGGATGCGACCATCATCCTGAACTACGCGGTTGAGTACTCCGTCGGCTACGACTTGAGCCCCGAAAGTTTCGCCGTCGCAGCAGATGCCACCGGCATCACCGTTACGCTGAACAAGCCGGAGCTCGTGTCGTCGCCAGCC
>CAZPSQ010000110.1:380-16494 GCA_964588755.1 uncultured Prosthecobacter sp.
GCATGAGATCCCCGGCAAGGGGCTGCTGATTGATGAGAAAGAGCAAGTGATCGCCCTGCAGCAGCAACTGATCACCGCCGCGGTGAAGCAGGGTGACGCCATCAAGATGGAAGAAGCAGTGATCGCCCTGTGCGAGCGCAAGCTCGGTGAATTCCTGCGCGACTTCCTGGCGAAGCAGCCCAATGTTCGAGCCGTCCCGATGATCACCTTCGCGTATCGCTAGATCGCCACGCCCGCAGTGCCGCAAGTCGATTGACCCCTCCGCAGTATCCCCTCCGCAGCATCCACCAAGCCAAGGCACCACCCAAGCCAAGCACCACCCAAGCCAAGCACCACCAAGCACTGACCCGTTAGTTGTCACCCACCGTGCCCGCCCATTTTCTCAATGGCTGGGCATTTTTTTTGCCTACGAAAGGAGTCCCACATGTCATTAACCATCACCGATCAGCTTCCCACTGATCAATCCACTGCCCGCAGCGGTCGCCGCAATCGGTATCACCCGCCTTCGCTGCCGTCCGTGGAGGCTACCAATGCTCGTCCTTCGTGATCCTGAGGTTGCCGGCGGCATCGTTGCCACCCCGGAGATACGGCGACTGGTTGAGCAACGGTTCCTGGATATCTGCGCCGATGAACCCTACGAGCCCGACCTGCACGGCTACCTGATCGTGGTCGAACCGGGTGACAGCGTTCGGGACCTAGAAGAGGAGAGCGGTTGCCCTCTGTCGTGCTTCGAAGTCCTGGAGGAACTGGAGAGCTGCTACGAGATGGTCTTCATCCCTGGCGACGGCGATTTCGGCATCGTCATTTTCATCCCCAAGCTCAAAGGCATTGATCCCGACCTTCTCGCCGTGTGTGCCGAGTATGCAGTCCCGGCGCCCTGAAGCGCAGCAGCCGACTCACTTTTTCATCCACCCCTCAGCCACCCTGGCCTTCATGGTCTCGGTGGCTTCTTTTCATTTAGGAGCCCGTTATGCAAACCAATCCCAATCCAGAGCACCCGATCCCCAAGGACGCCATTGTCATCGAGATGGTGAATCGCCTCGGTCCTGACGCTCGTGAAGCATTCGAGGAACGCGCCGCAATCATTGAGTACGACGGCCAGGTACCACGTGCCCACGCCGAATGCCTCGCTCTGCTGGAGGTCCTGCGTCGTGATGCGCTAGCCGTAGTCCTGCAGGTTGAAATCGATGGCGGCACCCAATGGCTGCTGACCACCGACCTTGCCTTCGCCCGTGCGCATCTGGCCGACATTGGGGGCAGGGAAGTCGCCGTCCTTGATCCCGCTGATGTCATCCACGAGCAATACGACGACATCGCAGTCCTGGGACCGCTCGGCTGAGGCAGCGCAAATCTGTCCATCTTATATGGATGAAGAAATCCACCACCCACGATCCACACATTACTGAAGGAGTCACGCAATGAAGAAAGCAGTACAGAAAGCAGCGGCACCGGAAGCCAGCAGCACGGCGACCACCACCAAGGCACCAATCAAAGAGGCAGCCAAAGTAACCACCGGGAAGGCAGCAGCAATCGCCGTCTCATCCCTGCGCATCCTGAAGATTGGTCGTTGCCAGACGGTCTCGGGGAAATCGACCCTGACGTATCACGTTGGCTGCACCCCGGAGTCGGCCATCAAGATGCGCCTGTATGGCAACAGCGGCAATGGCTTCCTGAATCAGGACTGGATCCCCTGGACAGCAATCGAGGAGAGGCTTGAGCCGCAGTCGGGCGCGACCTCATTCACGTCGCAGGTGCTGCACTCGCTGTTTGATGGCAAGTCGCTGAACAGCCCCGGGTTCCTGATGGCGGTGCTCAAGGCGGAAGGCGTCGTCAGGGTCTCGACGGTAAAGCGCCGCTGCTATGAGCCGGTCAAGGACTCGGGGTTCCTCGCGGAGATCGAGCGGCTAATGGCGTCCGGCGTTGATCTCGACATCGATGGGGATGGCAAGACGGCGGCGAAATCCAAGCCCAAGAATCGGGCGCCAGAACCTTCGGCAACTGACCAAGTAGGCGCCGATGTTGAACCAGCCGAGTGATCGTCGCTCGCCGTTCGTTCGAGTTGTAGTCCGGCGGTGCCTCGCAAGTCGTGCCCGTAACTCGAAGAAGCGTAAGGCTTTCTCGGAGGCGTCACCGAGCCACCGCGCAATACCGACCCTATACCGACCCTGCACCGAGTTTCACTGCTTGGCCGGGCTGGTTTTCCACGCTTTGCCACTTCCACTTTCTCACTCAAAGGAGTGCCCGATGTTTGAACTTGCTATCGCTGTCCTTGTTGCCAGCCTGACTGGTTATGGCGCCGCTGCCGCTCGACTTCTCTGGGTCGGCGTCTGGCTTCTGCCGATGTAGCACCGACCGTGCCATCCATCCCTTCCATCACACCAAAGGAGCCATTCTCGTGCCTTGCTCGAACTACCTCATGAACGCCCTCGATACCGTCCTGACCTGGGACCTGTCCGACGCATCCTTCGGCTCAGCGCTCGCCGATCGGGCCAATCTGCTGGCCGGCGGCGATCCCGAGCAGCTCTGACTCATCAGCAGCATCACCAGCTTCACCGTCGGTCCCTTCTCGGCAGCCGCAGTAACCACTCCCGCAGTATCAATTCCCGATAGCTTCGTAGTGCCACGTATCCGCTTCACGCGGAGGGCTGCTGTCGTCCGGAGAAACGCCATTGGGAAGGGCGAGGCCGACGTTCCACCAACCTTTGTAACTTCACAGGAGTCCATCATGACCAGATCCATGACCACACGCATTACCGCCAAACCTGTGCCCGAATCGAGACGGCTGAGCATTGCCGCGACGTTGTTCGGCGTTCGCTTTTCGCTGCAACTGGAGCCAGCTGTCTATCAATTTGCCGAGTTCCTTTCTGGTGACTACCGCGGCGGCTACTGGCATTTCTACAGGCTCAGCAATGGCGGCTTTTATATGGCGCCTGCCGGGGAGAGCCGCTTTGCCGTCAGCGCCGAGAATGGCTACGAGGGCGAACTATCGGCAGACGCGCTGGGAGTGTCTGCCTGTCTGTATGCCTATAGCCACCTGTCGTTCGGTGAGGGCGACTTCGGCGAGTGTTGCGCGCGGCACTTTCACTGGCTGCGGGAGTTTGCGCTTGGTCATGCTGAGGCGGCGGCGATTCTGGCGGCGATCGACTGACGCGGGGGGCCGGGCGGGCGCGTGCGTGCGGGGCAGGGGGTGAAATCTTGCCGCCACGCCGCAACGTTTGCCCGGAACCGTTGCCCTGCAGGGGCTGCAGCGTTGCGGATGCGGTGGTGGCACCCCGCAACGCGCCCCGGAATCCGCAACGCCGGAGCCCTTGCGGCGCATGGACGTGGCGGCGTTGCGGCAGTTTTCGCGGGGCAGGGCAGCGAGGACGTCAGCGCGTGCCGAGCGGGCTGCGCCTCCGAGCCCCAAATCGCGCGGACACTAAACGATCCACGGGATGACGCTGTAGATCAGAAATAGGTCCTGTGTTCAGGCGACTTCGGCGAGTTAGGCTCGCGGCACATTTACCGACTGGGGGAGTACGCATTGGGCGATGCCGAAGCGGTGACGATCGTGACGGCGATCGACTGACTGAGCGGCCGGCCAGTGGGGCACGTCTGTTGCTAGTCGGTGCGGAAGGGTGAATTCGATCGAGGCGAGGGCGCATTTCGAACGGCCGCTTCCCACTCTTGCTGCGACAGCAAGGGACCCAAAGGCAACGTACGGCAGTCGGAAAAGCGGCCGGTTGAAGTGGTGCATTCGCAGGATCAACTTCATTGCCTGGGGGAGCTTCTCTGAAGTGGGGCTTTTAGGCAAATTGCCGTAGCCACCCGACTAATGGGCGAAGTAAGAAATATTCGCATGAAAGCTTGTCATCAAGAACACTTTTCCTTCGCTTCATTCTCGTAGCTTTTCCAGCTTTTCCCCCAATTAGTTTCGTTACTGAAATGATTCAATAGCGCATCAAGCGAATCACTATCGGCTGTAATCACTTTGAGTGTTTTATCCACGGGAACTCTGGCCGACAACTTGTGATCGAATACATCTCCGTAAGCTAGGTTTTGCATACAGATTTGGAAGTCATATAAGTAGCAAGACGCATCCGAACCCAGTTCGTGCATGGAATCCAAGACAAGCCTTCTATCATCGCTAAAACGAAGATCAGAAATATCGTAAACAATAGCTTCTAGAGAATATCTGAATGCTTTAAAAAGTTTTTGGTTTATTATTTCATGAGATTCTACTTTGCTGATGACGGCCAACAGACCATGGTTTAGCTTGGCCGAGAACGCCTCGTAGTCTGTCTGGCTCAGCTCAATTGGAGTGCCCGGAGCAGGATGCTGCCTGGCCAAACAAAAGGTATTTACTTCTCTTACGATTGAAGAAACGTTATCTAATAGAAGATTTATATCTTTAAATAGCTCAATTTTGGTGTTCCTTTTGGATTCTTCTTTCTGGGCGTCGAGTGTGTTTTGGTGTTGCTTGTCCAGTTGGGCGAATGCAAAACGAATAGAGAAGAATGCGATCAAGACAGCAATAATCGGGCCGGAAAAATCCTTAAAGATATCGTAACAGGAGACGTCCTGAAACAAAGAACAGCTCTTGCTGACGATTTCTTGTGATTTCACGTTCTGTCCTTTTGCTCGTAGCCCTAGCATAGCGGGCGCATAGAAATGCGGCGGGATCTTGGCGGAACCCAGGTTGCGTCGGCAGTGCAGGCGCCCGCGCTTATGGTGATGTCAGAGACCAGCTCAACGACGGTGATCCATTGACATATGATGCGACAGCTCGCAAGCTCTACGTATTTCCCCTGCCTTTTGGCCAATTCCAACTGTGCGCCTTCTCACGCTCTCTTGGACTTTCTCGAATATGATTATCGAAGTCGAAGTAAAGCGCATCGCCGAGCTGCGCTTGCATTTCGCGGACAGCTTTCCGAAACGCCAGCCCCTCTTCGGCGCAATGCACTTTCTCCGTCTTAGGGTGGTATGCAAAAAGACCCGCTTGTAACAGATCATCAGTACATCTGCAAAGACGTAAACACTGCAAGAAATACCGGCGATCTTGTTCCTGCCAAATATCTCGTGCGGTATCACGAAAGGCGACAGTGAGGATCGAAAGCACAGCAAAACCAAGCGCCCACCCAATTCTCGGCGCCCAACTGGAGTCGTTAGTCCAGACGTTCAATGCAGCCAGCGCCGCAACGCCCGACAGGACAGCGAAGAGGTGAGAACCATAACTATATCGCTTCGCTCGCACGCCCAACTTCCGAAAGGCGACGCACGACTTCAGTTTCTCCATTGATTGCTGTAGTTCGATATCTGAATCGATTTTTGGGTACCAGCCGGACCGATGCATCTTCCAGTCCTTCATCCACCAAACCGCCTTCTCAATGTGCTCTGGCGTCATCTCCTGACCAAAGCTATCAAGAGCGTCAGCGATCGCAGCTAAGCCTTTAATCGATTCATTCGGAGGACGCTGGGCCACCTTCTCGTTATCGCCAAGAAGCTGATTGTTTAAGGGTTCATCTTCACCAACAAGCAGGTCGTTGATTCGATAATCCCAGCGCTCGTAAGGCCGGTACTCGCTCATAATTAAATCTAAGTTTGTCATTTGGAGCAGGTCATGCTGCACGACTCCGCCGCTCGCCCCGGAACTAGGCGTCGCTCGGATCGCTGGAAGTCCCACCGAAGGAGGCTCTGGGGCCTGTGCTTGCCGATTCTACCCACTACTGGAAAATCGGGAAAGACGGCGCTTCGAAGGCTAGGTCGAAAGCATGCATCTAGGCCGCTTCAATGACTGCTTTCAGCGGACTTCCCACACGTCCCTTCCTAGCCGATTGTACGCATCCAGCACTTGACCAGAAAGCAGCCGTTGAGGCCACCAAAACGGCGGGCGCGGCGGGCACGGCGGGACCGACGGCGGCGGCGAGGGCAGCCCCCCGGGGCGCGGGTCGGGCCCGACTGGGGGCCGCGCGGGTCCGCAGCGGGGCAATCGCCGGGCCGGGATGACCACCCCCTTCCGGCGGCCCGGGCGCGTCCCCTGGGGCGAGGGCGCGAGCCTGAAATCCTGGAAAACTGAAATTCTGAAAACCTGGGCAGGTCCGCAGATTTTCAGGTTCGCAGTTTTCCAGGAATCCAGAATTTCAGCTCTCTGCCGCGCGCTCGGGCAGTGACCCAGACCGCGCACGCCGGCCGCTCGCGAACGTCGGGGGCACGGAAAGAATGCAAAAATATTCTCGTTGTAGAAAAACCCCGTAAAACCAGTCAGGTAGCTCAATTCACCGGATGGAAGCGCGCGCCGGTCGAGTGTGAAACAAACGCAGTTAGAGCAACGGTTTGGCGCGTTTAGTTGCGGCAGCCTGCGAGGAAGCTGCGCTGCAACAACGGCGCCCGACAGGCAATGCGCTGGTTGCTCGCCGAATTTGCCCGTAGTAAGATTTACGCACCTGAACACAGGCTCTGACTCATCGCTAGAAACCCGATGGGATCCAGCTGGCCTGCCTTACCAATGGCGCGCGCGCTTTGCGCATCCCGCGTCCACTGCATATCACGTTCGTGCCTTATGCAGTGCCCAGCAGAGTCTGGGCGGCAAGATCCCCCCTGAAGAGTAAGTCAAATTAGCCATGCTCGTTTCGTCCCCTTTGAGGGACGGCGGACGCGTTTGCCGGTTAGAGGTGTGACTATATCCCGCTTTCTACACACGAAATGCGCTCGCACTACGAGTTCATCATTTCGCTTGTAGAAAAGGAAGTTCTATGTCATATTTTGGTAACCAACTGCTTCAAGAAAAGTTCAAACTCCCGCGTTTTTCCAGTTGCTCGCAAGCTGCCTTGTTTTGGTTCGACTTCGGCTTCGCGGTGTTTCCGATCATCCCGGGCACCAAGAGGCCCGCCGTGGCGTGGGATCACTGGTTCAAGAAACTCTCTCGTTTGGAAATCGAACGGTACTGGCGCCAGCACCCCGATCACGAAGTAGGGTTCGTCGTTGGCCCGGAGCTGGTTGTCTTTGATGCCGATACCCCCGAAGCTGAGGCGGCGCTTTGCGCGATCGAGAAAAAGCACCGTGTTGTATCGGTCTTCAAAGTAAAAACTACACGTGGGTGTCATCACTACTATCGCTTGGCGCCGGGAACCTACGTCCGATCTGATTCCCATGGCAGTGCGCAGTTCCCTCACCGCATCGATGTCAAGGCCGATCGCGGCCAGATCGTGCTGCCGCCCAGTACCGGGAAGAAGCTCGCGACCTTGGATGCCTGGAAAGCCTCTGTGCTGACCGTCGTCGATCAGGCTGTTATCGATAGTGTGTTCGAGCACAACGGCCGAGAAGCTCCTCGCCCGGCAGAGGTAGGGGAAGCTGATGATTCACCGAAGAGCCCTGTCCAGATTGAAAAAATAGAGGCTCTTCTTGCGTTCATCGATCCAAGCTGCGGCCATGACGACTGGGTTCGTGTACTCATGGCGATTTTCCATGAGACTCAAGGCAGCGACGCTGGGTTTGTACTCGCCAACGAATGGAGCAGCCACGGGAGCACCTACAAAGGCCGCAACGAAATCGAAACAAAGTGGCGGTCTTTTCGTCTGGACATCGCTAATCCGGTCACCATTGGCACGCTGATCAAGATGGCACGCGAGGCCGGCGCGGACACCGACGCCATCATGCACGACTGCGAGAAATTCAAAAAGGTCCCCTTCACGGTCGTCGAAGTGGTCGTTGCTGCGCCCGCAAAGGCACGCTCGACCGGGACGCCCTTCGACAAGTTCTCGCTACTTGGGCATACCGAAGAGCTCGAAAAACAGCGTGTCGAGCAGGTTGCGATCCTCGGCAACGTAGTGGTTCAAGGGCAGGCATCGGTGATCTACGCGAGGCCGAACACCGGCAAAACGCTTCTGATATTGCATCTAATCACGGAAGCGATAAAGGGCGCTCGGCTCGACCCCTCGAAACTTTATTACCTCAACATGGACGACAACAGTGCCGGCCTCGCCGACAAGAACAGGATCGCCGACGAGTACTGTTTTCACATGCTTGCCGACGGACACCGAGGTTTCGAACGCGAGGCCTTTCGCCATGCGATGAACGAGATGATCGAGAACGACACGGCGCGAGGCGTGGTTGTGGTGCTGGATACGCTGACAAAGTTCGTGGATACCATGAGCAAAGACAGGGCCTCGGAATTCGCCGGTCTCGTCCGCCGCTTCGTTCTGAAGGGGGGCACAGTCATCGCCCTGGCGCATACAAACAAGAAGACTGCGCCGGATGGTAAGCCGATCTACGCCGGCACGACCGATATCATCGATAACTTCGACTGTGCTTACACGCTGGCCGCCGTTGACCAGCAATCCGAAGCTGCTTGTAAGGTCGTCGTCTTTGAAAACATCAAGCGGCGCGGCAACGTCGCTTTAAGCGCTTCCTACAGCTATGCCGTCGAACGCAAGATCACGTACGCCGCGCTCTTGATGTCGGTTGAAGTGGTCAGTGCCGAGCAGCTGTTGCCAATCCAGCAGGCCGCTGAGCTTCGCGGTGATGAGGCCGTCATCGCGGCTGTGACCGCCTGCATCAACGAGGGCATCAACACCAAGATGAAGCTGGCCGACGCCGCCGCCGACCGCGCCAAGGTCAGCAAACGCGTTGCTCTGGCCGTGATCGAAAAGTATAGCGGCGACGATCCTGCGGTGCACAGATGGACGTTCGAGGTGCGTGCGCGCGGCGCCAAGGTGTTTGTTTTGCTGGAGGCGCCAATGCCCGGCTTGGCAGCCGCTTGACCTGATGCGGCGCTCTCCGCAAGGGGGGCGCCGCAGCTCTCCAGCTCTCCAGATCCACAGAACTTCAGGTTTCCGGCGTGTCGCTTCACTTTGCTGTTCGAGGCCTTGACGCTGATGTTGGCGCCGACCATGTCGATCTTGGTGGCCGGCCGATTGTGGCGCGTGATCGACCACCATGCGGGCCGGATGCGCACCAAGGAAATTGATGCTGGTGTTCGCGCGACAAAAAGCCCGCCGACGGGACCGTCAAGCAACCCCAGACCCTGCACTGGTTGCCTCGGCAGAACGATCACCAGGCATCTTCCTGGCGTCCTCAAGGGCTTCCAGGCGGGCAAGCGCGTCGGTGTTGTCGAAGCGGTGAATCGAGCGCTTTAGGAGGCAGCGCGCAAGGGCATGCGGCGATTCTGGCGGCGATCGACTGTCTGACCGGCCGGCAGGGCAGGGGCGCGGACCTGAAATCCTGAAAACCTGCAGAACTGAAAATCTGGTCGCGGTCGCCGTGGCGCCCGCCCCGACGCGAGGGCGGGCCCGGGCACGCGGCCGCCCCGACTGGTGGCCGCGCGGTGCCGCTGCGGGGCGATCGCCGGGCCGGGATCATCGCCCCCTTTCGACGGCCCGGGCGCGTCGCCTGTGGCCGCATTTTGGCTCGGGCCGGGCGCGGCGGGCGCAGCGGGCGCGGCAGCGGGACGAGGGCGCGAACCTGAAAATCTGGGGAGCTGACCGGGAGGGGTGGCCATCGACGTGGCAGGTTTTCAGGATTCCAGTTTTTCAGGATTTCAGGTCTGCGCCCCGAGCTCGCCGCCGTCGCAGAGGACCCGCCGCGCCGGGGGCCCTTGCAGCGCATCGAATGCGGCGCCGTTGCACCCGAAACCCGGGAGGTGCCGTCGACGACAGCGGGGACGCAAGACCGTCGCCACCGCCCGGGGTCGCCACTAAGCGCGAGCCATGCAGGGCCATTCGGCTTGAGCAATACCGGACGGCCCTTTTCTTGATCAGCCTCGCAGCAATCGCCGTTGCTTCCAGGTTTTCAGTTGTTCAGTTCGTCAGTTCTCCGGGAGTGTCGCCACCGCCGTGACCTCTCCGGAGGCAGTCGGCACGTCACCTTCCTTTATCTTTCACTGTCTCAACCTCCAAGGAGTCACCATGCCTGTCGTCAAACTCACCCCAAGCTTCATTGCCCACAACCTGCTCTGCCCGGAAGGAAAATCCCGCATCGAGATGTGCTGCGCCGAAACACCCGGCCTGTACATCGAGGTGCGCGCAACCAGCCAGGGGCAGGGCACCTACTATCTGCGCTACAAGGATGCCAGCGGCAAGACATGCCATCAGAAAGTCGGCCGCACGATCGATCTCTCGCTGGCCGATGCACGCAAGCAAGCCAAGGCGCTCCGGACAGAGATCGCCCTCGGTGCCGATCCTCGTGGGCAGGCAAAGGCGCAGAAGGAAGTCCTGACCTTCGCCGAGTTCTTCGAGCAGCACTACCTGCCCTATGTCAAGCCGCGGAAACGCAGCTGGCTACGGGACGATGAACTCTATCGCCTGCGCATTAAGGAAGTCTTCGGCGGCAAGCGCCTGAACCAGATCACCCGCCAGCAGCTGCAGACGTTCCACACTGCCTTGCTGGAGAAGGGACTGGCGCATGCCACCTGCGACCATCACCTGAAGCTCCTGAAGCATGCCTTCAACCTGGCCATCGACTGGGGGCTGACCGACAGCAACCCGGCGGTGCGCGTGCCGATGTTCAATCGGGATAACAAGGTCGAGCACTATCTGGACAGCGTTCAGCTCGAACGGCTGCTCGACGTGCTGCGTAACGACCCGAATCGCGCCGTCTGCGGGATCGCCCTGTTCTTGCTCTCGACGGGCTGCCGGTTGAACGAGGCACTCTCGGCGAAATGGGAACAGGTGAACCTTCAGAATCGTGTCTGGCGCATCCCGGCGTTGAATTCAAAATCAAAGCGCATCCGCTCCGTGCCTTTGAATGATTCGGCGATCGCGATTCTCTCCGGGCTCGACACGGTGGGCGGGGATGGCTACCTGTTCGTCAATAGGCAGACTGGCAAGCCCTACACGACGATCATGAAGGTCTGGTCACGGTTACGCAGCAAGGCGGGCTTACCGCAGTTGCGCATTCATGACCTGCGTCACCAATTCGCCTCGTTCCTCGTCAATAGCGGCAGGACGCTGTACGAGGTGCAGAGCATCTTGGGGCACAGCGACGCCAAGGTGACCCAGCGGTATGCGCATCTCTCGTCGAAGGCGTTGCAGGACGCGGCCAATACGGCGTCGGTGATGATGACGCAGGGGAGCGTCGTCGGCGGGTAGGGCGTCGGCGGTGCGCGGTCGCCGGGAGTTCGGGCAGGGTGCCGGGCGCGGTGCGAGGTCGGGGTCTCGGGCGCGAGACTGCTCCGACTGGGTGCCGCGCTGGGCCGCTGCCGGGCGATCGCCGCGCCGGGAGCACCGGCCCCCTTTCGCCGGTCGGCGCGCGTCGCCTGGGACCGCGTTTGGGCGCGGGGCGGGCGCTGCCGCGCATTTACTAAGGAATAGCCGCCAGCTGAATCTGAACATGACGCCTGTCACGGAGCAGAACGGGGAAGTAACTACGACGGTTCGCTTGATTCGGTTCAGCGTGTCTGTGCCACTCCAGTTACGCCCCCTCGCGCCGGACGGCAATAGGCTCAACCCCATTACATAATTTTCAGCGGCGATCTGAAGAAATTAATACATAACCCTACTCGAAGTGTAGTAGACTACCGACGATCTCCGGTGGCCGGCTCTTCTCGCTACCCTGCTGTCGAACGGCACAGCCAGAGCGGTATTTCGCAGAAGGCGCAGCGGCTCGCTAACACGACAACTATTCCTGCATTGGAGTATTATCTTGGTCCCTAGTTCGATTCGCACAGCATTGCTTCAAAAAAGAAGACTTCCGTCTTTGAAGCGGATTAGGCGGTTCATCGCCGAAACCCCCCAAGCGGTTGCGCCAAGTATTTTGGCGCTTGCAATTGCCCTTCTGATGCTTTTCGGCCAAACGCACGAGATTTTTAATAGCAGCGCACTAGATTTTCTCGCTAGGACCGGAACTCCTGTATGTATTCTCGGTTTGGGCGTGGGTGTGGTAATTGCCATGGGCGAAATTGACCTTAGCTTTGTAGGTGTTTCAAATGTGACCAGTCTGTTAATATTACTATCGTTTAACTGGCTTGGAATAGAAAATCCATTATCTTTCTTTTCTGTTATTGTTTTGTCAACCCTGTCGGCGACTATTGGTGGAGCCTTTGGGCTGCTCAATGGCTACTTAGTGTCAAGGTATCGTGCGCCTTCATTAATTCTCACCTGGGGTGTCGGTGGCACACTTTCCCTCATGGTGCTCGGTTTTGCGTTCGCCGTGAAGGATAAGCATATCGCTTTTGCGAATATAGAGGCCTCCACCCAAACTATTCAGTACGTTCTGGATAAGCCCACTGTTGAACAATTCGAGACCGCGGGAATCTACATAGGGCTTGCGCTACTTGTCTTCGTTTACTATACGGTTCGATCACTTGGGCTCGATCTCTACGCACGCGCCATTGGAGCTAACTCACTTAACGCTGCATCACAGGGCTTGCCCGTGCCTCTCATACAAAAAATGACTTTTGCATTTTCCGGCAGTTGCGCTGGCTTGGCTGGCTACTACTCTTCGGTGCTTCAGACTGGTAGCATTAGTACAAGTAGCTATTTTGTGCAAGAGTTAATAGTAATCGCAATAATTGTTCTCGGCGGCGCGTCATTGCGGGGAGGATACTATAGTGCGCTTTCGATAGTTTGTGCGTGCACTTTTTGGGCTCTTTGTAGCTACGTTGTGATGTATCTGCCTTCGACATCTGCGGTTGGAGCGTCGCTAATGCCCGGGGCCCTTGCATTGCTTCTTGTACTAGTGTCCATTTTTGCTGGCCGATCGCTAGCCGCGGATACATATACTGTTCATATTCCAGGCATTAAAAAAGAGGATGATCATGACGACTAAAAATAAGTATTCGTTTCTTTCTCGCGCACTTGCCAACTGCGCAGTTGCGTTCATTTTTGTACTTGCCCTAAGCTCATGCACGAAGAGTGATTCCTCTAAGCCGTTTGTTTTGCTGCTGCTGAAGTCAAGTAGTACAGAGTTTTTTCAGGAAATCGACAAAGGGTTTCGAGAAGGCTGGACAGACCCCGACATCAGCGTTCTGGTGCAGTCTGGCAGAAACACATCAGATATCGAGACTCAAAAAAAGGCGCTTGATATTGTGGCGCTAAAGAATGAGAGAATGCACAACCTCCGTGGTGTAGTCATAACACCATCCGCTTCGGGAAGGGAGTTGCTTCAGCAAATCAAGCGACTTCGGGATAGCGGTGTGCCCGTCCTGCTCGTGGATACCGGAATTGATCAGCAGTTGATGAGAAGCGAACACACTGACTACAATGCGTTTCTGGCCTCTGATAATATTGGTGGGGGCGCCATTGCTGCCCAGACGCTTTGGGAAGGAATGGGCAGCGGCAGCAAGTCTTGCCGTTTACTCGTACTCGGCGGTCACTCGGCAAGCGATACCGCGCAGCAGCGCCGTGATGGATTTCTGAAGGAGTTTGAGCGACTGCAAGTGGAGGCTAAGGCCGACTGTCCAACGCCCATCGAAAAAACCGCTGAGTGGGATCGCTCGCAAGCTAGAGAGATAGTAAAAGCCTTGTATGCCTCTGGGCAAATCTTCGACGGGATATTTGCGGCAAACGACGACATGGCATTGGGAGCTCTCGAAGCCTGGACGGCTTCCTCTAAAAGTAACAAGCCGATTATCGTAGGCTTCGATGCAATCAATGAAGCGCGAACACAAATTGATAATGGTCACATTTACGCGTCCATTGCGCAAAATCCATATGAAATGGGTAACCGCGCGGCAAAATCGCTCTTGCGAATTATCAATGATCACAGCTTAGAAGTTTTTTCTAAAATGGCAATTCCAGTAACCGTCGTGAAAAGGTGATCACGAAATGCATTCTGCCTATACGGGTACTGTCGCTGTAATTACCGACCAAGAAAAGCGTTTAAGAGCTGCGTTTTGCTTTGAGCAAGGGAAGATATACACGTTGCAAGGCGCTAACCAGATCGGTAAGACATTGCTTGTCAAGTTGCTCACTGGCGCTGTAAGGACGGCAAAATCAGACTTTCGTGTTGACGGCGCCACGGTGAAATTCGATTCGCCCGCGAGCGCAAACAGCCACGGAATTTGTGCTGTTTACCAGGACGACGACTTGCTTCCCACGATGCGAGTCGACGAACAAATCGCCCTAAGACACTTAACACCGTCGCTGCAGTATTTTTTTGAACTGTTTGTGCGGTTTGCTTTGCTTGTCCTGCACCAACCACTTCCTGCCTTTTCCTCTGCCGCGCACTGGGTCGAGTCTCATCTTCCGCAGAGGAGGTTGCGCGAACAAGAGATAAAGAAAGCTGCAAAGGAACTTCTGGCATCGTATTCCCCGGATGACGCTTCAACTAACTACGTCGCACATTTCACTTCCCGTCCGTCGGCGCTTTCGGGTGGCGCCAAAGCTGTGATAAAACTTGTTTCAGCTCAATTGACCCCGGGACTTAAATACCTATTTTTAGACGAGGTTTTTCGTGGTGTTCAGCCATCGGTTTGGCCCGGAATTATACGTTCGCTCAAGAATTGGGCTGCCACTGAAGGTATTGCTATTGTAGCGATCACTCATAGCGAGGACGAGGTTGTTCGGTGGAATCCTAAGCAACGGTTAATTCTGCGGGAAGCGACGAACAGCGAAGTAGTATTGGAGCCAATCCCGCCCGCATTTATTTCTCGGTTGGCGGCGGGCATCCCAATCCGTATTGGTAGTTACCCTGTGGTGGAAATAAACGTGGCTAGCGAATCGCTAAAGGAGCTGTGCAAAGACGGACCTTTTCATTTTCTGTTTGACGAGAAGCTGAAAGGCCAACCTCCGTACAGACGACTTCGGGAAACTCTTAATCCCGTGTCGGAAACTTCGTTAAGTGGTGGTGAGAGTGTGAAGGATTGGGCGAACTATGAAAAAATCGCTTTACAGTTAGTAAACAAATCACTACGCACGGACGGTTGCCTTGTCATTATTGGCGGGGGCAGCATTATAAATTTCGGCGGCTTTCTCGCCGCCACTCTTAATCGCGGGATGCGTTTCGTCCTTGTCCCGACGACCGTTATGGCAATCGCGGACGTCGCCGTTGGAAGCAAGACGTCGTTGAATCTTGGAGCCGCTCAAAAGGATGGCAGATATCTAAAGCATCCGATAGGACTTTATGCGAATCCAGATCACGTTATTCTTGATAGCGAATTTCTGGAGTGGTTGCCGTTAGACCAAAAAAAGATAGGGTTAGCTGAGTGCATCAAGCATGGGATTTGTCAGCACAAAGAGCTGTGGGAAAAAGCGACTGAGTTGCTTAAGGGTTCGAGTGGCAGTGCCGCCGATTGGTATGAAGTAGCTGTTGAAACTATGCACCTTAAATCAGACATGCTGAGCATTGACCCTTGGGAGACGGATGAATCACTAATACTTCTTTATGGGCACCTGCACGCGCACGCTCTAGAGCGGGCATTGAAATTCGATATGCCGCATGGAATAGCGGTGTACTGGGGCATGCTCATTGATCTGCACTTGGCAAAAGACGATCGATTCGACCTCCTCAAGTCTGCACTACTGCAGGGCTTCGGTAGCGATATACAGAAGGTAATGATGATCGAGGAGGTGTCGAGATTGGGAGATGATCCCGATCTTTTGATGGAAGCATACGAAAATGACACCAAAGTCCAGCACAAAATGGATACCGGCTATTCAATATTGATTTTGTCTCCATGGGGCCAGCAGATATCACGAGAGCCTCGGAAGAAGCAGGCGAAGAAGTTCTCCTTCGACGAAATACATACAGCGGTAAGGGATGTAAGCCATTTTCTAGGGTCGGGCGATTCTGTTGCGCAACATTGCAGCTATCGCGGCTGAGAAGCAGTAGGGGTGATCTAGAATAAGTGAGTGCGATGCGCATCGCCTACGCAGAAGACCGCTTGTCCTTGGTTTTCAAGGGCTTCCTCCGGGCGTGCGGGACACCAGGATCGCCGCCGCGGTACCAAAGTCCGGCGCTCACCCCGCGTGCAGTTCTGTTCCCGGTCGGTCCAGAACAGCGCTACTTTGTTGATCAAGTTCGAGTTTTGACAGTCAGAGAGCAACCGACCGAGCGCAGGGGTTCGGGATAGGCTCGGTGCAAAACGGTCGGGCGAATGCGAAGAAAAAATCCGTTAGAAATCTTCAGCTTGGCCGCCATAGAAAACGGTGTGAGTTCGACTGTTAATCCGTAGGTCCCTGGTTCGAGCCCAGGTCGGGGA
>CAZPSQ010000111.1:0-16320 GCA_964588755.1 uncultured Prosthecobacter sp.
CATCCGCGACAAGCAGGGCCGCAAAATGTCGAAGTCGCTCGGCAATTCGCCCGATCCGCTGGAGCTCATCGCGAGCTACAGCGCGGATGCGTTGCGCTTCGGCATCATGCGCAGTGCGCCACTGGGCCAGGACATCTGCTTCGACGAAAAGAACGTCGAGCTCGGTCGCAACTTCTGCACCAAGCTCTGGAACGCCGCCCGCTTCCGCCAGATGCAAGGTGGCGAGGTCGAGACCGAAATCAGCGCCGCCCTGCTCAGCAGCGACGACAAATGGATCCTCCTGCGCCTCAACACCGCCATCGCCGAGGTCAGCACCGCTTTGGAAGAGTATCGCTTCAGCGACGCCACCGCCACGCTCTACCGCTTCTTCTGGAGCGAGTACTGCGACTGGTACATCGAGGCCTCCAAGGCCGTGCTGCAAGGCAGCGACGAGAAGCGCAAGGCCAATACCGTGGCCGTGATCGACTTCGTCATCAGCCACACCCTGCGCCTGTTCCATCCCTTCCTGCCCTTCGTCACCGAGGAGCTGTGGCATGGCATGGGCTACAGCGCCGACATGCCTGAAGACCAGGGTGGCAAGAGCATCATGTTCGCCCCCTGGCCGAAGCCGCTGGACGCCGACGAGCTCGCCCACTTCGGCATCCTCCCCGAGGACGAAAAAGCCGCCAACGACAAATACGAAACCGTCGTCCTCGGCCGTGGCCTCAAGAGCACCTTCAACATCAACAAGCGCGTCCGCTTCGTGCTAAAGCCCGGCACCGAGCTGCCGGCGCACGAGGTCGAAGTCCTCCGCATTCTCCTGAACGCGGAGCCGCTGGAAGTCAGTGCAGACTTCGCGCCCACCAAGGGCACACCTAGCGCGCTCACCCCGCTGGGCACCATCTATCTGCCGCTCGATGGCCTCATCGACGTGGAGGCCGAACGCGCTCGCGTGAACAAGGAGCTGGCCAAGGTGGACGCCGAGCTGGAAAAGGTGCGCGCCAAGCTGGCCGACACCAACTTCACCTCCAAGGTGCCGCAGAAAGTGCTCGACGAGCACAGCCAGCGCGCCACCGACTGGCAGGAAAAGAAAGCGAAGCTGGAGGAAATGCTGAAGGCCTTGGGCTGACGGCGTGCGTTTGTCATCCAGGCGACATTTTGCGACAACGGCCGGCTTATTTTCGGCTTGCCGTTGCCGCTGAAGCTCGGCCATGCTGGCCACCGTCTCCATTCCTCAATCCGTCACTACCTCCGTCATGCTCAAGCTTCTGAACCTCTCCTTCATCCCCAAGTCCACCAACCTCGGCCTCCTGATTCTGCGCGTCACGCTCGGAGTCTCCATGCTGATGCTGCATGGCAAAAACAAGCTGCTGAATTTCTCCACCGTGGCGGAGAAATTTCCCGCCCTCTTCGGCCTGCCCTCCCATGTGAACCTGGGACTCGCCGTGTTTGCAGAGGTGTTCTGCTCCATCCTGCTCATCGCCGGCTTCCTCACCCGCTTAGCCGCCTTGATGCTCGGTGTCACCATGGCCACCGCGTTCTTCATGGCCCACAATGCCGTGTTTTCCGGTCCCGGCAATGGCGAGCTGGCCCTGGTCTATCTCTTTGGCTTCGTGGCGCTGCTCTTCACCGGCGCTGGCCGCTACTCCGTGGATCGCGGTTGATCAGATCCCACATGCTTTGTGCAGACCCGGTCGCCGCAAGGTGCCGGGTCTTCTTATTTCAGTTTGCGCACAAACTTCTGCACCCGTGCCCCGGTGCCCTCCACCACATACACCGCGCCATCCGGCCCGACGGCGATGTCGTGACCAAGCTGAAACTCGCCGGGCGCGCTGCCAGGGCCGCCGTACCATTCGACCACATTGCCCTGGGCATCCAGCACCACGGCCTTTCCGCGCATCTCCCGCTTCAATGAGGGGCTGCCACCATCGATCACGTGAATGCGTCCGTCTGTGCCCGTCTCCACGCCGTAGGGCTTGCCGATGCCAGGCCCTTTCCACACTGCGAGGAAGCCCCCCTTCGCATCAAAGACCTGCAGCCGCTCGTTCTCGCGGTCGCAGACAATCACACGGCCCCGCGCATCCACAGCAATGCCATGCGGCAGATGGAACTGCCCGTTCTCCTTGCCCCTCGTTCCCCACTCAAAGTCAAACTCTCCCCCGGCCGTGAACTTCACCACGCGGCTGTTCTTGTAGCCGTCGCTCACATAAAACGAGCCGTCCCGCAGCACCGCCACATCCGTCGGCAGATTGAAATGCCCATGATCTGCCCCCGGCACCTCGGCCTCGCCCAATGTCAGCAGCACCTTGCCCTCCGGCGTGCAGCGGAAGACTTGGTGCAGCCCCACATCCGTGAGCCACAGCATGCCCTCAGGGTCCACCGTCAGACCATGCGGCATGATGAAGCGGCCCTCGCCCCAGGAGAAAAGCAGCCTCCCCGTGGCACCCTCAAACACGCTCACCGTTGCCGCGCCGATCGCCTCCTTCGGAAACGGGTTGGACCATTTGCGGCCACTGCGATGAAACACAAACACCCGGTTCTGCGCGTCCACCCCCACCCCGGCGCAAAGTCCCAGCACATGCCCCTCCGGCAGCTTCGGCCAGCCTGGGACAACCTCATGTTTTGGCTGTGCTGCCGCCATGGTGGCAAGGCAGACGAGAGAGACGAGGGTGCGCCAGATTGTCATCTCAAGGCTTCGGCGGATTCGGCACGGTGCTGGTGACATACTCCGCATGGTCCACAAAACCATCCTTGTTCTGATCCCTCGCCCCGAACCATTTGGCGGCGTCCGCAGGATTCCGCTTCACGCTGAACTCCTCCCTGCTGAGCCTGCCGTCCTTGTCGGTGTCGAGCTTGAGAAACATCTCCGCACGCTTCGGGTCCGCCTTTCCCTTGGCTCCCCCTTTTCCCTTGCCCCTTGGCGGTGGCGCAATCGGCAGCGGCAGGTAGTCGAAGTCCAGGATCATCTTGCGCTGCAGCGCGTTCTTGAGCTCCAGCGTGGTCTCCTCCTGGCCCTTCTGCCCATAGAGGTTGTGCAGTTCGTTCGGGTCTTTCTCCAGGTCGTAGAGCTCATACACGGAGCGCGGGCTCGCGAACCAAAAGTCCTCAAACTCGGTTGCCAGCTGTTTTTCCTCATGCGCCTTGACGATGTCCTGCCAGCTCGGGTCGCCCGCGCTGTCCACCGGCGTGTAACGCATGTGCGGTGTCACATTGTAGATGAGCTTGTGCGTGGCGCTGCGCACGCAGCGGCTGTAGTCCACCGCGCTGGCCCCGGTGTTTGCATCAAACGTGGCGCTGCCATGCGGGCCGCGCTCGGCAAAGATGTGCTTCCGCTCCTTGGGAAACGCCTCCCCTTTGAGCAGCGGCAGAAAGCTCACCCCGCTGATGCGCTCCGGCACCTTCAGCCCGGCGGCCTCCAGGCAGGTCGGCGCAATGTCCTCGCCGGAGATCAGCGCGCTGGAGTCTCCACCCGGCCTGATGACGCCCGGCCACCACACCAGCAGCGGCACGTTCAGCCCCGGATCATGCAGCGATCCCTTCCCGCTGGGAAAGGCCATGCCGTTGTCACCCATGAAAATGACCAGCGTGTTCTCCAATCCGGCGCGTTCCTTGACGAGATCCAGCACGCGCTGGAAGTCGCCATCCGCATGTTCGATCTCGCCCTCGTAGCGGGACAGGTCCTCACGCACACCGGGCAGGTCCGGCAGGAAGCCGGGCACCTTCAGCTTTGCCGGATCAGGCGGCTCTTTGCCGCTGTTCCAGGGATGATGCGGGTCGCTGAAATTCACCCACAGGAAGAAAGGCTTGTCCTTGGGCCGCTTGTCAAAGAACTCGCCCATGCGGGCAGGCACGTTCTCCTGCCCCGTGGCGTCCACATAGTCAAAGCGGTCCACAAACGTGCGCAGGCGATGCTCCTCAAACACCTCCTCCGTCGGCCCCGGCACACGGCCGGACCCGTCCAGGTGATAGCTGCGCCCGCACACACCCACGAAGTAGCCCGCCTCCTTCTTCAGCATCTCGGGAAACGTGGTCTCATCCCGTGGCAGCGGTGAGGAAAAGCGCGTGATCCGGCACGCCACGGGCGAGCGCCCCGTCATGATCGTGGCCCGCGACGGCACGCACTGCGGCGCCCCCGTGAACATGCGCCGGTTCATCCATCCCTCGGCGGCAAAACGGTCAAGGTTCGGCGTCTTCATCTCCGTGCGCCCATAGCAGCCCAGGAACGGGTGGCTGTGGTCGTCAGAGAGGATGAAAAGGATGTTCGGTGGCGCGGCGGACAACGGTGCGCTCAGCAGCGCAAGAAAGGCAAGGGTGCGAATCATAAAACAAGGCTCCTATTTCGTGGCTGGCTGCATGGCGTGATCGAGTGTGAACTGATGCTGGTCGGGCTCATGCACATGCGGCGTGTCATCCACCAGCACGTTCTGCACAACGTCATAGGTCAGCGCATGCACCTTGTTCTCCGCAGGCACAAAACGCAGCAGCCGCAGCACAGGCTGGGACATGTAGTCCGTCAGCATCGAGGTCACCGGGTGGCCGTCATCCGCAGGCGTGGTCAGCTTCAGCGCGGTCACACGGCTCTGGTCTCCGCAGAAGATCATGCCCAGGTTCGCATGCTTGCGGAAAAGCTTCTCCCACATCTGCTCGGCCGTGTTGCCTCGTTCTCCGTGAATCTTGACCCAGCGCATCCGCCCTTTCGCATCATGGATGTACCCCTCCTCCGTCTTCGGCTTGTCCAGAATGCCCAGGTCCATGTGCGTGGTGATCAATGCCCGGCGGCCTGCGTTTTTCGTGAGCAGCTCATTGGCCCAGGCCAGCACGTCATCCGGCGCGTTGCACTCCAGGCTCAGGTGGATGAAGTCCATGCCTCCGGCGCTGAAAAGCTGCGCGCTGTTCACGTTGTTGGCGGAGACATTCTGCCCTTTGCGCTCATGCGAATAGCTGCCCAGATACCACGGGTAGTCCTTGAAGCTCGCCGCCGGAAACTGCGCTTGAAACAGCCGCGCGTCGCCCTTGCTCGTCATGTCATGGTTGCCCACCGTCAGGCTGAAGGGCACCACACCGCGCAGCCTGTCCAGGTGTTGCTTCGCCACCGCCCACTGGTCCGCGTTGTTCTTGTCCACAATGTCCCCCACATGGGAAACGAAGACAATGTGCTGGTCCTCACGATGCGCGGCAATCCACTTCACCTGCGCCTCCAGGTTCTTGTTCGTCACCGGGTCCGTGCTTTTCGGCGTGGCTTTGCAGCCCTTGCCTTCATAAGACTGCGTGTCGGGAATGATGACGACGGTGAAAGCCGCCTCCGGCATGGCCGGCAGCGGCCGCGTGCCCGTCATTTTCTTGGACGCGGCGGAGGCATGGCCGCAGAAGGCCGCAAGCAGGGTGATCAGAGGAAGGGCAAGACGCATTTTCACAGGATGTAGGTTGGGGGTTATTTCGTCGCTTTTTGGTTCCGCTTCTTTTTGGCCTTCGGCTTTTCCGCCGCAGGCGTTTCCCCAGGCACTGGCATGTGGGCGCCTGTTTCCGCACGCCACGCGGCCAGCTTGGCCTGCATGGATTTCAGGCGCTCCGGCTCGGCGGCGGCCAGATTCTCACGTTCCGAAAGATCCGCCTTCAGGTTGTACAGCTCCGCCGTTCCCTCGTCGAAAAACTCGATCAGCTTCCAGTCGCCCTCCCGCATCGCACCACCCGGCGCCCAGGTGGAGCCATGGTAATGCGGATAGTGCCAGAACAAAGTGTCACGCGCAGGCGCCGCGTCACCCCTCAGGACTGCCGACACATCCAGCCCGTCCCGGTGCTGCTGCGGCCGTGCTGGCAGGCCCGCCAGCGCTAGCAGCGTGGGGTAAATGTCCGTGCTGATGACTGGCGCATCCGTTGTGGAGCCAGCCTTCGTTCTCCCCGGCGCGCGCACGATCAGCGGCACCCGGATGCCGCCCTCATACAGCCAGCCCTTGCCCGCGCGCAGCGGCTCGTTCGAGGTGGGGCCGACGTCCGCCTTGGTGGACAGCCCGCCATTGTCCGAGAAAAAGATCACCACCGTGTTGTCAGCCAGCCCGCTCTTGTCCAGCTCCCCCAGCACGCTGCCCACAAAGGAGTCCAGCCCCGCCACCTCAGACGCATACGCAGGGTCTTTTTGAATCAGCCGCGTCTGCCCGTCCCGCTCCTGGCGTGAATGCACCGCCGCCGTGATCTGCCCTGCCGCCTTCTCCTTAAAATGCGCGATGTGCTCCGGATACTCCAGGATCGGCGTGTGCGGCTCATGATAGCCCAGAAACATGAAGAAGGGCCGTGTCGCGTCACGCTCATGCAGGAATTTCACCGCCGACTCGCTCAGCCTCTGGCCCGACTTCCAGTCCTTGTTGTCATTGCCCAGTTGCTTGTCCGACACCACCCCCTCAAACCCCTGGTCCTGCGGCTCAAAGCCCCTGTTCCCCAGGTGCCACTTCCCCGCGTAAAAAGTCTGGTATCCACCTTCCCTCAGCGCCTCCGCCACCGTCACCTCCTCCAGCGCCAGTTGCTTGTTCGTCGGTTTCGTCACCAGTTTCCGCCCGGTGGATGGCAGCCCGGGGATGTAGTCCGTCACCCCCGTGCGCACCGGAAACTTCCCGCTCATGATGCTGCCACGCGTGGGGGAGCACACCGCGCCCGCCGTGTACGCCTGGGTGAAGCGCAGCCCCTGGCCAGCCAGCTTGTCGATGTGCGGAGTCTCATTGAACGGACTGCCGTAACAGCCCAGGTCCTTCCACCCAAGGTCATCCGCCAGAATGAAAAGAATGTTCGGCTGTGCCGCGCCAAGTGGCGGCGCATGGGAAAGTACGGCAGTCAGCAGGAGGCAAAAGGCAGCAGGCGTCGGACATCTCATGCGTCATTCAACGACCACCTTTGCACCCTCTGTCATGGAACCCATGCAATGTGCATCCCCCACAGTTCCGAATGCCCGCTCTTCAGGCTGACGCAGGAGCGCGGCCTGCGGGCATATTTGGCCCTGGGATTGGGTGCGGCACGCCATCAGCCGCGCCCATCACTCCACCGTGGCATTTTTCAGCGGATTCCCACCCCGTGCCACCCGCCACAGCAGCAGCGGCAGGCGCAGGAAAAAGCCGATCATGAGCCGCGCGTGCATCCACGTCAGCAGCGCGTTGTCCCGGAAATAGCGGAACTGCGTCCGCCCCCCCTCCGCCGCGCTCAGGTACCGCACCGGCGTGTCCACATTCACCATCGGCACCCCGTGCCAGCACAGGCGCACCGCCACCTCCGTGTCAAAGTCAAACCGGCGGGCAAACCACGTGCTGCGGAAGGCCCGCAGCAGCGCCTGCACCGGGTACACCCGCATGCCAAAGAGCGAGTCTCCAATGCCCCAGTGCAGCGTCTCCACATGCGCCCACAGGTTTGACAGCCGCCGTCCGCGCACACGCAGCAGGGGCGCCTCCGGGCCGAAAACCGGCTTTCCCAGGGCCGCTGCCTCGGGGTGCGCCCGGGCAAAGGCGATGAACTTCGGGATCCACCCCGGCGGATGCTGCCCGTCCGCGTCCATCGTCAGCACATGGGTGAAGCCCGCCGCCGCCGCGTGCTCCGCCCCCGCCCGCACTGCGGCGCCCTTCCCCTGGTTGTGCGTCTGCTGGATCAGGCGCAGCCCGGGATGCTCGGCCTGCATGGCCTCCACCGCCTTCTCGCTGCCGTCGGTGCTGCCGTCCATGATCACGCACACCTCTTGCCAATGCTCCAGGGCATGCCCCACCGTGTCCGCCAGGAGGCGGCTGCCGGTGTTATAGCTGGGAATGAGGACAAGGAGCTTCATGCGCCCGCAAAAAGGAGGCGTGATGGACGCGAGGAAGACCCCAGCCGCAAGCTGAAATCCAAGCAGGGTCGGTGCTTCACCCTTCTTCGCCTCCCGGAGTTTTGCCGAGCGCATCCAAATACGCCTGCCTCAGCCGCTGGGTGAACTCCGCCGCGCTTTCGTCCGGCGGACTGGCCAAAGGTTGTCCCAGAGTGATGCGCAGCCGCACCTTTTTGTCCGGCAGCCGCCACAGCGGCCACCCCTTGCAGAGGTAGTCGCTGTTGGTCTCGATGAACACCGGCCACACCGGCGCGCTGGACTGTGTGGCGATGATGCCCAGCCCCCCCTGAAAGCTGTTCACCGCGTTTTCCTGCTTCCGCGTGCGCGTCCCCTCAGGGAAAAACAGCAGCCGGTCCCCCTGCCGCAGCGCCTCGATGGAGTGCTGCAGCATCTTGTGCGCCGGCCGGTTCGGGATGAAGCCCGCCAGCCGCGCCCCGCCACGCAGGAAGGGGTTGTGCATCAGCGATGCCTTCAGGATGCAGCGCAGCCCCCGCACCTTCGAGATCACAAACACCGCATCCCACAGCGCCGGGTGGTTCGGCGCGATGATCAGTCCGCCCGTCACCCCCTGCAAAGCCTCGAACCCCGCCCACTCACACTGGAACACCCCGCAGCCGCGCAGCAGCAGCAAAAACAGGCGGAATGCCCCTTGCAGCAGCGCCTGTCCCAGCGCCCGCGATCTCTCCAGGGGCAAAAACGGCACCAAAACCAGGCCCACCAGCACAAACAGCAGTCCTCCCACCGCCCAGTAGAGCATGCTTAGCACCAGCACCACAACATGCCACACCTGCGTAAACACACGCCGGACCATCGGTTCCGAGACGCATCTTGGAGTTTGCTCTGTGAGGATTTCCTGAATAAGACCGACCATGCCACCATCCGCCGAGCTTGTTCAAGCCCTTTCCTCCCTGCCCCATGGGCCTGAGTTCTGCTTCATCGACGCCGTGACGGCTCTCATCCCCGGCGTCTCCGCCAGCGGCACATGGAGGCTCAAGGGGGACGAGGCATTTCTGCGTGGCCACTTCCCCGGCGCGCCGCTGATGCCCGGCGTCCTCATGATCGAGGCCCTGGCCCAGCTTGGCGGCATCCTCGTTCAGACCCGCCCCGGCCAGCCTCCGCTCAGAAACCTCCGCCTCACCGCCGTCCGCCAGGTCAAGATCCTCGGCAGCATCACCCCCGGCCAGTCCCTCCACCTCACCGCCACCCTGCAGGCCATGCTCGACACCCTCGGCCAGGTCAGCGGGGAGATCCGCGACGACGCCGGGAATGTCATCATCACCGGCACGGTCACACTCGCGGGGGAAAGGTGATCCGGACACCTGGAATGATGTCCAGGGAGACGCTGATGGATGCGCCTTCGCCTATCTTTCTCCTCCTCCCGGAATCAGGGAGCCAGAAGCCTCAATAACCGGGAGGGGGAGTAAAAGCAGGAGGAAGAGAAGGGTCACCAGCTCGGTCTAAATTGAATCAGTCTTTCTTCAGAAGACCAGCATTGATCCCCCGCTCCATCACTGCCCGCCCTCACTTCGGCAGCCTCAGCACAAAACACGCCCCGTCCTTGTGCGTGGCATCCAGCGTGATCGCCCCCCCCAGCGCCGTGGCCAGCCTGCGGCACAGCGCCAGCCCCAGCCCCACACCCGGCGCGGAGTGCGCCGCCTGATCCGCGCTTTTGTGGAAGGGGTGGAAAATCCGCCGCCGCTCTCCGCGCGAGATGCCGCCGCCGTGGTCGCGCACACGCAGCATCGCAAATTTGCCCGCCGTGTCTGCCTCCAGGTGGATCACTGGCTCCGCCGCACGCGGGGCGGCATACTTGCAGGCGTTGTCCACCAGGTTGAAAAGGATCTGCTCCACCGCTGCGGCATCGATGTGGAGCTGCGTCTTCCGGTCCGCCTCCGTCGCATGCACCCGCACCTCCATGCCGCAGTCGTCCGCGCGCTGTTGCAGGCGCGGGAGGATGCGGTCCAGCAGCGTGCCGATGAGGATGTTCTCCGCCCGTGCCTTGCCGCTGCCGCGCTCCAGCCGCGCATAGGCCAGCACGTTTTCCACCAGGTGGCTCAGGCGCCCCGCCTCCCCCGTCAGCGTGTTCAGGTAGGTCTTCCGCTGCGTCTCATCCTGCACCATGCCGTCCGCCAGCATTTCCGAATACAGGCGGAAGGTGGTCAGCGGCGTGCGCAGCTCATGCGTCACGGCGGAAACAAACGCGGCGCGCCGCTCGCTCAGCGCCACCGTGCCGAAGAGCACCAACCCCACCGCCGCGCCGGCCAGCAGCACGCAGGCCAGGGCGATGCCCAGGGACTTCCGCAGCGGCGTCCAAAACGGCAGCGGTGGCAGTTGAATCTGGCTCGGCACCAGCCGCACCGGCAGCGCCGCCAGCCTTAGCGGGTCATCCAGCTCCATCGGCCGGCTGTTCGCCGCGGCATTGGCCGCCTGCTGCAGCGCCGCGTCGGGGAACAGGTCGGTGATCTCCCGCAGCCACGCCGCGCGCAGCGCGGGCCAGTCCAGCCACACGCCCTGCACCATGCGCACGCCATCCACAAAGGCCTCGCGCGTCAGCACCAGGCTGTCGCCCAGCCACACCCCCTGGAAGGGGCGGGAGCCATTCGCCCCGCGGCCCGTGTCAGTCTTGCCACCCTTGATGGCCTGGGCAGCGTCCGCAGCTGCCACAGGCTGCGCGGCAGCCGTTATCGGCGGCGGCGGCGGCGGGGGAAGAGGCGCGGCTGAGGGCGCGGGTGCTGCCGCCAGCATTCGGTCCATCCCCTCGGCCATTGGAGCGGCAGCGGCAGGTGCCGCAGGAGGGGCGGCCGCATCTGCCATGGCGGATGCCTTCCCTGGTGCGGGCGCTTCCTGCCGGGGTTTGTCACTGTTTTTCGCCTCAGGCTTCCTGGCCATCACTTTCCCACCCGCAGGCTTGGGCTGCTCCTTGGAAAGCTCCTTCGTCGGCGGGGCGGCCTCCTTCATCTTGATCGGCAGCTGCTGCTTCATCGCCTCCTCCGCCTGCGCGGTGATGGCCCGGCTGCGCGAGGCGTTCTCCAAAGTGTTGTACTGGCTCTGCTGCAAGGTCACCAGCCCCTTCTGCTGGGCCCAGGCGGCATTGCGCGGCTGGCTGGCATCGTTGGCCACCATCAGGGATTCCAGCTCCTTGTCGTCAAATTTGAACTGTGCCACACACGCTGTCTCCGCCAGCAGTTGCCGGTTCAGCATGACAGGCGTTGCCGGGGCGGCCTTCAGGCTTCGGCCCGCCCCGCGCCACAAGTCATAATCCTTTGGGCTGGATGTCGCGGCCGCAGGCACCACCCTGGCGGAGGACGGCCGCGCCAGCAGCGTGCGCAGCCCGTCCAGCCGCTGCTCGCTGCGCTGCAGCACATCCACGTTGAGGAACTGCGCCAGGGCCAGCGCACGCTCGCTGTTCAGCGGCACCTGGGGGGAGATGACCTGCCCCCGCGAATCCATCTGGAAATGCAGCAGCACATGCTCCGGCACCTCCGCCAGCAGCGGGGAGGGCACCAGCACATCCCCCTTGGTCACATTGTCATACGCCTTGCTGACCAGCCCCTCCGGCGCATGGAAGGGGCGGAAATCATGCGGTGGCCGCGCGTTCTCCCGCATCATCAGCGCGCTGGCCTGGAAGTCCAGCCGCCACAGCGCCAGCCGCACACGCTCCTGCTGGTCCGCGTCCCGCGCCGCCGTCTCCCGCTCCCTCTCCAGCGCCAGCGTGTGCCAGCCCACCCACGCCATCGCCCCGAGCAGCAGCCCGAAGCACGCCAGAAAGATGGCCCAGATATGGAGCGGTTTGCGCATGTTAAATCATGCAAGTTGGTAGCCTTTGCCTCTTACAGTCACGATCAAACGCGGCGACTCCGCGTCATCCCTCAGCTTATGCCGGAGATTGGCAATGTGCATGTCAACGGTGCGCGTCTCCGTCTGCTTGTTCTCAATGTGCCACACCCGTTGAAGCAGCTCTTCACGCGAAACAGGCCTTCCACGGTTCAACGCAAGATACCTTAACACATCACGCTCACGCTCCGAAAGCTCAGCCCGCTCCCCATTCTCAAACCGCGCCTCACCCTGCCCGAAATCGATCGTGGCGGAGGAAAGCGTCAGCGTCTCGCTCACCGGCTGCCGCTCCGGCGCACGCCGCAGCACCGCCTCCACGCGCGCCAGCAGCTCCCGCACGCTGAAGGGCTTCACCACATAATCATCCGCTCCCAGCCGCAGACCGCGCACACGGTCATTCTCCTCCCCACGCGCGGACAGGATGATCACCGGCGTGCCCGGCCGCTCCCGCCGCAGCGCCTTCAAAATGTCAAACCCGCTGGCATGTGGCAGCACCAGGTCCAGCAGCATCAGGTCAAACGTCGCGCTCAGGGCCAGCTTCGTTCCCTTGTCGCCATCGCCTGCCTCCAGGGTCGTGTGTCCGGCAAATTTGAGCGCGTCCAAAACACCGCGACGAATCGCGGCGTCGTCTTCGATCACAAGGATGGTGGACATGGCGGCAGGATAAATGACGAAATCAGAATGACGAATGCCGAATTGAGGGGGCAGAGTTTTTTGAGGACCTCCTCACTTCTCCCACGCGATGCCCTTCTTCTCCGCCTGCGCGCGCAGCGCCTTCGTCATGGCCGTGTCCAGGGTGTCGGCCTGCGCGGACTCCTTGCGCTTGGCGGTCACGTAGGCCTCGCGCTCCTTGTTCAGCGCCAGCACCTTCTTCTGAATCTCCTCACGTTCCCCGGCCATCTTGGCCACATGGGCCTTCCGCTCCTCGGGGTTCATCTTTTTCATCTCCTCTGGCAGCTCTGCCTCGCTGACCTTGGCGAGGTCAAAGCCCCTCTTCTTCGCAGCGTCCACCAGATCCCAGGAGCCGTTGAAATAATTGGCGCTGGCCTTGCTGATCACCCGCTGCACCTGCGTGCCCGCGTCAGCTTTGACGGCCGCGTTTTTGTCCTGCTCCTCCTGCCGCATCCTGGCGGCGGGCGCGGCGGCCCCGTAGCTGATGTAGGTCTTGTTCAGCTCCTCGTTCAGCTTCACGATCTCCGCATCCTGCGGCGCCTCGATGTGCACGATCGCCTGGTTTTGGTCGATCACCAGATACTTCCCGTCCGCCAGCAGCGCGCCCTGGTTCCAGTTCCCCGCGATGCCCTCCGCCTCGCTCCCACAATGGATCGTGTTCACGATGATGCCCCTGGCAATCGCCTCCTGGCAGCTCTTCTTGGAACTGACGGGGCCTTGGGTGAAGGGCTCGTTGCCCGCGACAAAGATCGCCTTGTACACCTTCGGGCTCGGGTCCCACGCGAGGTCCTTCGTGGCGCGCTGGATCACCGCCCCGCAGTATTCCTCCCCGCCGTTCGTGGTCAGGGCAAACAGCTCCTCCGAAATCTTGTCCAAATCCCGCGTCAGCGGCTGGATCTGCCGGATCCAGTGCTCCTTCCCGCTTAGCGAGCTTTTGCCGTACTCATACAGCGCCACCTGCACCACCGGCGTCCTGCCGTCCTGCTTGGCCGTGATGAACTCGTTCACCAGCTTCCACAGCTGGGTCTTTGCCTGCTCGATAAGGCCGCCCATGCTGCCGCTGGTGTCCAGCAGCACGGCGATCTGCACCAGCGGCCCCTCCGGCGCGGCCTCCACCTTGGCGACCTCCGGCGTGGGCGCGGATGAGGACGCGGTTTCCTTGGCGGTGACAAAGCACGCGGCCAGCACCGCTGCGGAGGAGAGAATCAGTTTCGTTTTCATGTTGGATCAGATGGGTTGAGTTGACTTGAATTGGATCGGAAAAAATCAGCGGATGAGCACAAGCTGGCCTCGATGCTCCAGCAGCAGCTCGCCCCGCAGAGCCAGCAGGCCCTGGCGGTTGTCAGCGGCCAGCTCATCCACCAGACGGCCAAAGTCATTGCTGCCGATCTCCACGGTGCGGTCCGGCGCACGATCAGCCTTCGCCGCGTTCGCGTCCGTCCAGCGGTTGCCCTTGTTAAACAGCGCGCCTGCCTGGCACTGCTGCACCGAGGTGATCTCGATGGCCTTCATCTTTTCATCGAGGAAGCGGTTGCGCACATTGAGCTGCTTGGAGCCGGCCGCCTTGCTGATGTTGCTCGTCTGCGCCACCGCCGCCTCGCCGCTGCGCACCCTCATCGCCTTGTCGTTGTAGTTGTCGGCGGCCCTGCCCGTGTTCTCAACCGCAGCAGCAGCGGCCAGCGAGGTGCCCTCTTCCGCCAGGAAGGAGGTGTATTCCGTCAGGATGCCGAACTGCGTGGAAAGGCGCACAATCTCCTTCACCAGCTCGCTCGCGTCACCCGTGCCGCCGTCCGCGCCCAGGTCGCGGATCGCATCGCTCAGCACCGCGATCTTGTTGCTGGCCCACAGCCGCGCCACAAACGCATTTGCCGTGCTCGCCTTGTCCAGGTTGAAGGTGAAGTCGAACTTCCGCTCCCCCTCCGCCGAGCCGCCCGCCAGTTGGAAATGCAGCGGTGCCTCGCCGCGGTACGTGCCCGAGAGCAGGATCTGCTCGCCCTCAAACACATCCGGCAGCGGCGCGGGGATCAGGTCGCTCACCCGGTTCGGGTCCTCCAGCACACGCAGGCTGGGCCGTGTCAGCAGCGGGCCGCGCAGCCGCTCAAACACGCGGCCCACCTTCACCTCCACATCCTCCTTCGGCAGCACAAACTCCGCGCTCGCCCGCGTCTCCCGGGCGATGCGCGACAGCAGCGGCGTGTTCACATCCACCCCCACGCCAAAGGTGAAGACCCGGCGCTGATGCGGATTCCCCTTCGCCACCGCTTCACGGATCGCCTTCTCGGACGTCTGCCCGATCGTCGGCAGCCCGTCCGTCAGGAACAGCACCAGCGGCAGCATGCCCTCCACCGGCTTCTGCCGCAGCGCCTCCACCACCGAGTCATGAATGTTCGTGCCCCCGCTCACCCGTAGCGCGCCAATGTACTCCCGCGCCTGCCGCGTCGTCTCCGCGTTCTTGATCACCGGCTGCGGCGCAAACATCTCCACCGCCTCATTGTAAACGATCAGGTTGAAGCCCTCGCCATCCTCCAGCCCCTCCACCACCTGCAGCGCGGCCGCCTTCACCTGGTCCAGTTTCGGCCCCGCCATGCTCCCGCTCCGGTCGATCACCAGCGTCACCTCGCGCTTCATCGGCCTCGCATCCGCCTTCGGCTTCGGCGGCGCGATCATCACCAGGAAATACCCGCCCCCGGTCTTCGGGTCGGGATACGCCAGCAGCGAGGCCGTCATCTCATCCTTCGTCTCCCGCAGCAGCGACACTCGGAAGGCCCCCGGGTCCTTCGTCTCGCATGTCACGCTCGCCTCAGTCCCGCCCGGCTGCTGCTTCACCGCGATCTCATGGCTCGGCGAATACACCGACGCGATCCGCGCCCCCGACTTCACCCGCAGCGTCAGCTTCCACGGCACTGCATACTCCACCGCCTCGGACCTCGGCAGCACATAGTCCAGCCGCGCCCCGTCCGCCTCCAGCAGTTGCTCATACGTCACCCGCACCTTCTGCGCTCCATGCGCCGGCACCGGAAACACGCTGGACTTCACCACCGCATGGCCCACAAACTCCAGCAGCGCCGGGTCCCGCGTCTGCGCCACGATGCTGTCATATATCCGCCGCGCCTCCTCCCGTGGCAGCAGCCGCGCCGTGCCCTCCGCGCTGCCCCCCTCAAACGCAAACGCCTTCAGCACCGCCCCCTCTGGCACCGGCACCAGCAGCTCCGACTCCTGCGGCCGCCCCGCCGGGTTCCGCAGCGCAATGTCCAGCGTCGTCACCGCGACCTGGTCCGCGACATCGACCCGGGCCTCCACCCCCGTCACCTGCACCGCCTGGTTCACCTGCGGCAGCGGGGCAATGATCCGCGTGTTGGGGGAAATCCACACCGGCACATGCGCGCGCGCTGTCTGCGCGGCAGCCACGCCAGGGATGAGGGCCAGCAAAGAAGCAGCAAAAGCAAAAGTCGT
This sequence comes from uncultured Prosthecobacter sp., assembly GCA_964588755.1. GTDB lineage: Bacteria > Verrucomicrobiota > Verrucomicrobiia > Verrucomicrobiales > Verrucomicrobiaceae > Prosthecobacter. The sequence continues at coordinate 15,776 of CAZPSQ010000111.1, forward strand.
CTTCATGCCGCCACCCTGCCCCGCCCGCCCGGCCTCGTCTGTAAAGCGACTGTAAAAGCCGCCTTCTCATCTACTTCAGCGTCGGGTCCGCCTTGGCATCGCTTTGGCGGTACAGGCTCGTCGGGATCAGCATCTGCGGCGGCAGCTCCTCACCCTTCGAGTGGCGCAGAAAGGCCTTCACCACCTCCACACCCATCTTCTCCGGGAACTGCACCGGCTCCGCGTACATCTTGCCATCCTTGATCGCCTGCCGGCCCTCCGGCTGTCCGTCAAAGGCGATGATCACGACCTTGTCCGCCCGGCCTGCCTTCTCCAAGGCCCCACGCGCGCCGAGCGCCGAAGGATCATTGATGGCAAAGATGCCCGCGAGGTCAGGATGCGCCTGCAGCATGTCCTCCGCGGCCTTGTAGCCCTTGTCCTTCAGGCCGCCGCCATCCAGCTCGCTCACGATTTCGATCTTCTGCGCCGCCGTGGCGTTGTGCGCCTCCAGCACTTCCTTGAAGCCCTTCACGCGCAGGATGCAGGACTCCACCTGCTTCAGGTCC
>CAZPSQ010000112.1:0-16297 GCA_964588755.1 uncultured Prosthecobacter sp.
TGCTTTTTGAGCGCTAATATACTAAAAATATTAGGTGTGTTTGCGGAGAATCAGAAACAATTAAATCCTGCGTAATATGGCGACACAAACTTTTGACGCATTTCAGGTTATTGCCGACCCAAGCAGACGGCAGATTTTACAACTGTTATCAAAAGACAGCCTGACCATAAATTCACTTGCAGAAAATTTTGAAATGAGCAGACCCGCCGTTTCAAAGCACGTCAAAATTCTGTATGGAGCAGGTTTTATTTCTATTCAAAATATAGGTAGAGAACGCTACTGTATTTTAAAGCAAGACGGTTTTAACGAACTCCAAGAATGGATTGATTACTTTGATAAGTTTTGGCTTTCCAAGCTAAAAAAGTTGGAAACATTGTTGAGCAAAAAAGCAAGCGAAAAATGACACGAACAATAAAGTTAAAAACAGTTTTGCCATACACACAAGACACAGTTTGGCGAGCCTTGACAGAGCCAAAATTGTTAGGCAGTTGGTTTATGGAAAACAACATTGAGCCAACGCAAGGACATTATTTTACATTCAGAATGAAACCGCAAAAAGGTTGGGACGGTATAACACATTGTGAAATCATTACAATTGAACCGCAAAAACATATTTCCTATTCTTATCGTGGCGAAGCCACAGGCGAAAAAGCATTGGCTTGTGCAGGTATTCATTCCGACACGGCAGACAAACTAACGAAAGGAGTTTTTACAAAGTTGGACACAGTTTTAAGTTTCGCATTAGAACCAACTTGTGGCGGAACAATACTACATTTGGAACATTCGGGCTACAAAGGACTGAAGCTCGTTATCATTAGTTTTATAATGCAGTTTGGTTGGAAAAAGCAACTGACAAAGAAACTTCCGAAAGTATTGGAGCGACTGACAAATGAATGAGCAAAAGCCCTGCTGCTAACAAGGTATTGCCGCAATGGGGGCTGACGTAATTCTATTGAACATTAGTGCTATATTTGAAGAGCGGTATTTCTAATCAGCAGTGGTGCTAAAAATCCCCCACTGCGGCAATACCCGAAACGTTACCAGCAAGTTATGACGACACTATATAGGTTTATTATTATAACTTTTCTTTTGAGTAGTTGTGACAAAGCTACCCATAAGTTCCCTATTCTAGACAAAAGTGCAACATTTAATGATGTAATCAAATTCGAACAGACTTTAAACTCTGAACAAATTGAAATCAACAAAATAATTTCTTCTGACAGCCTTCCTCATTTTGACAGTTCACTTCCGCATTTAATATTCAAAAGGACTCAAGGTCTGACTATTCCAGTTTACGCATACTACTTATTCACTTCCAGCGACACAACTTTATGTGAAGTTATGTTCGACTGGAAGAATCTTGAAACAGAGACTGAGACAAGAGAAGGTTTAGGTCAACAAATAATCGAAAGTGATGAAATTCCTACATACGCGCAGTATGAAATCGAATTCGAAAATGTCTCTGAAATTTTTGACAAAACATATGGCAAACATACATCCATTAAAAAACACGTAGAAACTCGAATTTGGGTTCATGGACTAACTCAAATTGACTTGATGTTAAAAAAAGGTGACTGGGGACAAAGCCTATTGCGACTTACAACGAGATATAAATAACCAGCTGGTAACAGCACCTAAAACTTATGCGGGCAGACATCAAAGCATTTGCAAACAAGGTCGCTTCGCGAAAGACATTTATTTTGCTTTGCAAATGCATAGAAACATAGTATCTTTATTTAAACGTTTCGGTAGACGAGTGTTCCAAAACCGCACAAGTTCTAGCTGCAAACCGTTATAACCAATGGCGGCGGACTCTCGCTTCGGCAGACAACTTTTCGGTAGACAAAAAACTTTTCGTCCGGCCTTTAAGGACAGCTTTAATGTTCCATATACACATTTGAGGTAAATAGACAGGTGTACTTGTTATTGCTTTTCTTTCGCTCTTCGGGCGGACACGCCCGCTAGTGCAGCTATCGCGTCATCCCAACGCACTTTTGTGGTTTTTTCAAAACCATTTTGGCTAACTCAAGCTGCGGTCATTTGTAATTTTTCCGCTGTGCTCCAAAATTCCAAATCACCTCGCGCAACCACACAAAATATGGTGCGGGGCGACAGCCCCGCTTTTGTGCACGTGGCTCCGCCCATAAAGTGCGCTTGCGGTATTTTTATTTTTGTGTTCAAAACTTGTTAGCGCATTTTTAATATAATTTTCGTTCAAAAATTAATTTTTTCATTGTCATCTAAAAATTTGAATTATATTTGTTTAGGAATTCCTTTCTAATTTTTCTTCAGCTCTTCTTTAATTTTTTCTAATAAGCGGTAGCCGAAAAGCTTTATCAAAGAGTAGGCACAAAAATTTTTTTTATGGCTTCGTCAGTAGAATATCTTTACACGGCAAAATTGGGCATGACCACTATTTCAACGGCAAATCCCAATTTAAATGGTACCGGTGCTCTTGGTAGTGTTATTACAGGATCATCTAATGGAACTTATATCAAGTCTTTATTTATTAAAGCACAAACCGATACTGCTCATGGCATGCTTCGGTTCTTTGTTTTGCGACCATCTGGGTCTATTTCACTATTATTTGAAACTACAATTCCTGCAACTAGAAGGTCAGGAAGAGATTTAAGTTACAGTAACATTATTCACTTGAATTATACACTTGAATCAGGTGAAACACTTCAAGTATCAACAGAAAGAGCTAATACATTTAATATTATTGCTGAGGCGTTCGATATCAGTTTATCAACTACAACAACTTTTATTGGTAATTCTGTAGAGTACATAGCTCGCTCTGGTTCTGGTACAATTAATACAGCAAATCCTAATATAGATGGGACAGGTGCTTTAAGAGAAGTTTATACCGGTGCTTCCTCATCTTTCAATGGCAGTCTCATCTCTTCTCTTACTATTAAAGCTCAGCAAACTGTCAACTCGGGAATTGTTAGGCTTTTTTTTAGTGGTATGGCTGGTTCTCCTCCAGTACTTTTCTACGAACTTTTTATTCCACCAAAAGTACAAAATGCTACTTCTCAATCATTCTCATTTCAAATACTTGCGCAAGGAGGTCTGTGTATTCCCACAGGTTCAAGCATTTTAGCTTCAACTGAAAGAGCAGACACGTTTGATTTAGTTGCAGAGGGTTCGGATTGGAGAAATGTTTAAAATAATTTAGAAATAAAAAAATATATATTTATGAAAAATAATAGAGACATAAGATTTCAGAGTTTAATTCTAAACTCTAATGGTATTTCATTTTTAGGAATTTCAATGATTACACCATCTCCATTAGGTGATGGGTCTACGCCTGGCCCTCTTGGTAAAGAAAAATATACTTGTACTCACTCTATTGTAACTCAAGTTGTGGGTGGTCAAACAGTTTATTCTCTTAAATGCACAAACGATTATTCTGAACCTTCAGGTGGCGGAGGTCTTTTAGCTGCGCCAACATATTAAATTAATAGTTAACGGAACTAATTACTTTATTTGGCTTGTTAAATCTAAAATATATTACTGGTGATGAAAAATCATAAGAGAATTTTAATTATCAGTAAAAGCACGGCTGATATTTCGACAGAAGATGTTATTGATTGGCTGATACTATTTGGAAATAGGCCTGAAAGATTAAATGGTGATTCAATTGAGGATTTTAAGTCGCATAGTATTACTTTCTCTATAAACGATGTCGGAGAATTAATCAGTAACACTGGCATGACTGGTTCGTTTTATGCAATCTGGTTAAGAAGGTGGTCTGATTATTCTTCGCTCATTGAAACAAAAAGATCTTTCGATAACTCTGTAAGCTCTGACTTAGTCGCACATATTATATCACAATTAACTCGTGATCTTACTGTTATTGAAAATTTTATACTTTCCAATATTCGTTGTGTGAAATTTTTAGGCTCAGATAATAAGAAACACGGGAATAAACTTAATAATCTTTTATTAGCAAAAAAACACAATTTAGAAATACCTGAATTTATACTAACTACTGAAAAAACATCTTTAAATCAATTCTTTGAGAAGCACAATAAAAAAATTATTCTTAAAGATTTAAGTACAACTTTTAACTATGAATTAGGTTCTATTTTATATACAACATATACAGAGTTAATAACTGAAGAAGATATTAGCAATTTCCCTAATAAATTCTATATGTCTTTCTTTCAAAAATATATAGAAAAAGAATATGAAATACGTTGTTTTATTATAGAAACCAAGGTTTATAGCATGGCTATTTTTTCTCAAATGGATGATAAAACAAAAGTAGATAACCGTAAATATAATTTTCAAAACCCAAACCGTACCGTACCATACTCTCTGCCTTTAGTGATTGAAGAACAATTGATAAATCTTTTCTCCGATTTAAAATTATCTTCCGGTTCTGTTGACCTTATCAAGGGCTTGGATAAAAAATACTACTTTCTGGAAATAAATTCTGATGGCCAATTTGGCATGGTTGCGGAATGCTGTAACTATAATATTAATTATGAAATTGCACAATTTCTTTGCTCATGAAAGACGAACTAATACCTAAAAATGCAAAATTACAACTGCCATTAAGGTGGCAAAAATTAACTAAAGTTGATTTATCAGATAATAGCAATCACATAAAAGCAAGAATTACAAATAACGAATTTTATAAAAGTTCTGAATTTATTTGCATATCTAACTTTAGAAAAACTAGTAAAATAATTGATCGTAAATGAACATAAACTTTTATTTTACACTATTTTCTAATTGCATCCCTGTAAAAGGCGCAGTACGATCTATAATATGTGATTTACAAAGAGGATCCTATTTATTTATATCAAATGACATTTTTGATGTTCTGACCTCATGTCAAACTATGCCTATTTTTAAGATACTAGATTATTACCGCAATATAAATGAAGTCGAATTAGAAATATTATTCAACCAGCTAATAGAACACAACCTTGGCCACTATTGTGAAAATCCTGATAGATTTCCAAAGATAAACACACAATTTAATTCACCTTATGAAATTCTTGATTGTATTATTGAATTATCAGATTGTAATTTAAAATACATCGACAATATATTTGAATCTCTAACTATATTGGGATGCCAAACAATTGAATTCCGAACTTACTCTCACTTTTCAATCGAAAAAATGGAAATATTTTTAAGTAAGCTCCATTTAACTAGAATTAGGAATGTCGAATTAATTGTCTGCCATTCAGAATTAGAATCATTAAACGCATTTGAGGCAATTTTGAAAAAATATCCAATTATAGAAACTCTCGTTATACACTCGGCCGATATTGACAGCTGTAAAACGATTGGTGCATCCAATTTAATATTTACAACTCAAAAAATCACATCATCTTCTTGCTGCGGCAATATATCTAAAGAGGACTTTAAAATAAATCTTCCTTTCTATCTACATGGTCTAAAAAACAATACCTGTTTATATAGAAAAATATCTATAAAGGCAAATGGTGATATAACAAACTGTCCTAGCTTAGAAAAAACGTTTGGTAGTGTAATTAATCTATCACTTGAACAGGCTTTAAATACCATTGGCTTTAAAGAATTATGGTCTATTAAAAAAGACGATATAAACATCTGTAAAGTATGTGAGTTTAGATACATCTGTAGTGATTGTAGAGCTTTTCTTAATGACGTTTACGAGAAACCCTTTAAATGTAGCTACGATCCATACTCACCTTCATTCCATAATCTGTCATAAATCATGAAATTTCAACTTTTAATTGTGATATCTATTTTCTTTTTCAATTCTTGTTCGAATGAATCTAAAAAAGAAAATATAGGATCTATTGTTCAAAATGTAGAAACTCACAATTCACATTTACAATGGTTGCAATATGCTTTTTCAGATGAAATCCAAGCATTATATGACAGTACTGGTGATAAAGAGATAGTTTCATATCTATACTCTAACATTGGTCAATATTTTAAAGCCTTGGAGTTTTATGAAAAAAACAATAACAAATCAGCCGTCAATCCGCCTAATATTGATACTTCCAATTTAATACTAATTCCTGCTTTAGACTATATTACAAAAGAGGCTGAAAACCGACAGGTGATCATTATTAATGAGGCGCATCATGTTTCGTACCACCGATTTTTTACAATGTTACTAATAGAAAAATTGTACAAGATCGGCTTTAATTATTTCGGTGCTGAAACTTTGACTTTAGCTGACAGTAACATAAATTCACGAGGATATCCATTAATTAATTCAGGATATTACAGTGTTGAGCCACAATATTCCAACATGATTCGACAAGCCCTAAGTAATGGATATAAAGTATTCCCATACGAACCAAACATTGTTGCAAATGATGCACAACGTGAAGTTGATCAAGCAAATAATATTGCTAAAATTCTTAAAGAAAATCCAAAAGCGAGAATTGTTATACATTGTGGATATTCACATATTCTTGAGGGTGAAAATATTGGCACGTGGGGTAAAGCAATGGCTGGTAGATTAAAAGAAATTACAGGCATTGATCCGTTAACTGTAAATCAAGTATCATTAACAGAAACTTTCTATCACAAAAACGAAAATCCTTTATTTAAAGCAATAAAAGCTAATAAATCTATGGTTGTTAAACCAAAATTAGCTTCCTCTTCGATCATGATAGATAAGCAGCTAGCTGATGTTTATGTATTTCACCCAAGGACAAGTTTAAAATATGGTAGACCAGAATGGCTTTTTACAAAGTATAAGTCAGAATTTATAAATAATAAAATTGAAATTTCTTATCCTGTAATAGCAAAAGCCTTTTTATTAGAGGAAAACGTCGAAATTACCACTCCGATAGATGTAATAGAAATAAAAAGTACAAATGATTCTATAGCACTTGCATTAATTCCTAAGAAGAATTATAAAATACTTATTCAAAACAAACAAGGTTTACAACAAACATTAACAATAGCCAAATAAATTTAATTAAAATAAATAATTGTTCTCCCACTTTTAATGCACATACAGTAAATATCATATGACAAAAACATTTCGCTTTCTATTTTTAATCTTGGCAGCATTAAACATCTCAAACGCCTGCGGACAAAAAAGCAAATCTGAAGAAAAAATTAAGTGCAAGTTAGTTTACGACACCGATACTGGCATGGATTTATACATTAACATAACCAGCTATCCTGAGCCATTAGACACAAACTTCAATGATATAAACTTTTTTACTTCAACTTTTGAAGTCCCAAAGAAAAATTATGATGACAAACTTAAAATAAAATTCATTTGGCTCATTACTAAAGATGGTAAATGCGAATTTTTTAAGTTAGCCTTCCCTGCAAATGACAAAGAAATTGAAGCAGAAGCAAGACGTGTAGTTGGTTTATTACCAAAATATACTCCTGCCAAATGCGGACAAGAACCTGTTATATGTAAAAAAGACTTCGAAACATCAATCGGAAGTTTGAAAAAAGCTAAATAAACCGTATTGCGGTTAACTTTTTGTGATAAATGTAAGTTTTCTACTTTTCTTAATAAAATGAAATTAATTAAAAAAACAATACAAGTGTTATTCATATTATTTTTCTTTATTACACCAAGTTGTAAAAAAGAATACAATTGTGTTTGTTCAACTCCTTTAAAAGAAACATCTAGTTCCATAAAAGAGACAAAAAAGCAAGCAAAAGAAAGGTGTAAAGAAATTGAAAACGAACTTAAAAATACAGACGGAAGTTTCCGGTGTGTTCTTCAGTAAAATAAATTTGCCGTTACCCTACGGGTCGGGCTTTCTCTCCAATCTTTTGCAAGAATCAGGCAAAAGGATTTCCGTTCAATCCCTAACGGTTCCTTACATCTACACGATTATAGTCCGCTGTCATTGCTGAATTACCATTATAATATATCCAAGATACTTTGTCATTACTGACCACATATGTTTGTTTTCTATCGTCTTTAAAGGCAAACGTGTTATAGTTTTCTTTAACAAGGTAATCAATGTTAAAAATTGAATCATTAAAATAACTGATTTTCTTTGCCTCTATTTCTAAAGAGTCTGTGTATAAAAGAACTACACAAGCCTTCTTTGGATGTACTTCATAAAATGCAGCAATCAGTAAATTAGTATCTAAATTTTTAAGCGAATCAGGTAAAATAAATTGATTGATTTCAGTAAGACTCTTTAATTGATCCTCTTCATAAGCGATTTCATTGCTTTCACTACAAGACAATACAGCCAGAGCCAAGATTATTATTACGAACCTCATTATTATTTACAAACATAATGCTTTTTAATCTCCAATCAATTACAAAATAAAATTTCTTATCAAAAAATTATTTTATTCCCTCGACAGAAAGCACTATTCCCTCACTAATTTAGATTCGTTCACTATTTATTAGCAAGTATTACGAAATATCAGTATATTTTTATATTATGAAAACAGAAAATGTCATAGTAGGAGTACTTTTAGGAGTAACCGTTGTGTTACTTATTTATGGCGCAATGAACAACAAATGCACTCGGTTGCCGTTTGGTGGTTCATTAAATTGCCCAAGCTAAATGTATAGCAAAAAAGGGATTAACTAAGTTAATCCCTTTTTTGATTAAATTATAATCAAACGAAAGTTGATTGATTATGCACTCTCGTCAATAGCGCCTTTCAATCTGCTATTAAGTAATTCAACAATTACTGCAACAACACGTCCGGCATCAGCTTTTGTGAGTTTTGCACCACTTGCAATTGCATCTATTACTTTTGTTTTACTCATGCAGTAGAAAATATTTATCAGTTCTTCATCTGTAAATCCTTTTGCAATACTTCCTGCATCTGCTTTTGAAAGTTTCGCGCTTGCTGCAATCGCATCTATTAATGCAACTTTATCTTTTTTACTCATGGTTGATATTGTATCAATAATGAGTATTTTAATTATTTCATTTGCTTTCATCTTTTTTGGTTTTTAAAAAGGAGTGGGTTACCCCGCCCCTCTTGTTTACTTCATTTTTCTGAACTTTAATTTGCTCACTTGTTTGTATTGTGAACTTGTTGCTCCGTAAATTGACTTCACATAGTTTTTGCATTCTAAAGCAACGTCAATCAGTCCGGTGGTTTTCTTGTACAACAAATCATTTCTCACAATTCTTGAATTGCTCCATGTTGTGTAAGTATTAATCACTGCGGTATTCGCTGCTTTTAAACTTGTAAGTAAAGTATTCAGTGAAGAAACTTTCAGTTCGTTCTCATTTGGGTTATATGCAGGTATTGAACTTAAAAGATTGATGAGCTTTTCTAAGTGTTCAATCATGCTGTCATAACTTTGTTGAGACACGCTTATTTGTTTTGGTTCTTCTGGTACTTCAACAGGTGGGTCTTGTGGAGCAATTTTGTTCGCATTTTTTCCCGCATCTGCTTTGGTAAGTTTACCGCGCTTACCTTGTATTTTGTGATTTATGGTTAACGCATCACTTACAGTCAGGTCGCTTGCGCCACTGGCTTTTAAAGCGGCCATAACTTTTGTGATTAACTTTTTCACTGGTTCAAATGCAAGCTCCCTATTATTAGTCGCATTTTTAAAAGCGGTGTGCGCTGTTATTGCTGACGTTAACGAGTTGCTAGCGTTTGTTTTTAAGGTATTCATGTTCGCTACCTTAATTGCGTTAAGAATTGGATTATAAGTTACGCCGTATCCGACGCAAAAGCTTATAAGATCTTCAAAATTGGCTACATTCTTAGCATGGCCAATTTCACTAATTGATGCCATAATTATATTTTTTGATTGTTCATTTTTTGATTTTGCCCGATTCTAAATCCCGATTATCATCGGAACTTTTGCATGAGGAATAGTATCGGAAAAGAAAAACCCCACTATAAGCGGCCAAGTGTTGGTGGCTTATAGAAATATACCTATGTTTTGTTGAGGCTCCATTTTTAACTTCCTTTCTTTTTGTAATTACTAACTATAACGCACATCTCATGCCGAAGTATACATTCACTTTGTGAATGAACGTTAAACACGGGGTGTTTTCTAATAAGTGGTTATCTAAATCATATTAGCGTGCAGTAATATTTTAAGTTGTTTCGGTAAAAATGCAAGTGCAAACAGTGTTCTTGTAACTTCACCGAGTGTTTTTTCTTATGTACGGAGTGTTTTGCTTTATGTACGCAGTATTCTTTCAACTGCACGCAGTGTTTTTTCTTATGCACCGTGTATTTTCCTTTATGCACGCAGTAAACTCTCGAATGCAAGTAGTGTTTTTGTTTGTGCGCTGAGTGTTTTTCTTTATGTACAGAGTATTCTACTAACTGCTCGGAGTATTCTTGTTTGTGTACAACGTGTTTTCCGACGCACTTATAACGATACGCCTTCGGCGGACTTTTTTTAAACGGACGCCAATTAGTTTAAATTGGCGCCATTGCGTTAGGGTGCTAAAGTACAATGTATGCAGACACCTGTATGCTGTGTGTAAGCCCTTGCACAAAATGCAAGCACATGTGCCGCTTGTTTTTTAATGGTAGAAATTTTAGTTGGCGTCACATAAGCTTGCATTTTTTCCTGCCCCATGCGTGAGGTGCTAAAGAACGGGCGGTTTGACAAAACCGCTTTTTGCCATCGCACGCAATAACAAGTACAAGTGCAATAAACAAACATGGGTGGACAAAGGCCGGAAAAGAATTTACGGTTTGACTTTCGTAACGGGACAATTGACAGCTATAAACAACCATTTTTCCTAAGTAATAAGCGGACGTGTTTCATAGACACATGGGGAAACTTCTGTGTGGCCGCCACTGGGTTATAACACCACCTTGGCTCAATGCGGGCAGACGAGGTAACAGAAAGTTTAGTATCTTTATATAACCATTTTCGGTATAGTCACAGGAAGGTTCCAAAAGCCGCACTGAAGCCAAGCCGGAAAACGTTAGGGGCAAGTTTTGGACAGACCTATGAAAAGACTTTATATAATATCAATTTTCATCCTCATTCAGACGCTGGGCTTTTCTCAGGACAGTTTAAAAAAGACATTCGTTACAATTCAATTTGGTGGACTAAAGCAAATTAATATTGACAACAATGAGCGAAAATATTATTCTTATTGTGCTGGCTTTAATATCGGATTTAAGACAAAGAAAAATTCACTTACTCAGACAGGAATCGAATATTATAGAGTTAATTTTTATACAAAAGACTTAAACAGTGGGCCTGGTGGCAGTTTTGACAGCGATAACTATTTTCAGTTTGACAAATTCTGTATTCCCCTATATTTTAATTATATCACAAACAAAAATAATTTAATTATTGGTGGCGGGCCAGTCATAGACCTAATAAATAATTACAAGCACTCCTTTGTAAGAGTAAATTTTGACCAAAACACATATGTTTGGTCACGCGAATCTATTAGCGAAAAAGTTAATGATTACAGCCCCCTCTATTTAAGTTTGGCAGCAAAGGCAGATTATCTTATAAATCTTGGACGATTAAAACTACTTATCGGACCAAAGTTCAAATTTGCTATTTACAACAGAACATTTTACACAAACAAAGGTAACACGGCAATAAAATTCAGGGACGTTAATTGTTCAGTTAATCTTGGCGTGATGTTTTAAAAACCAGCCCCTAACACCAAGCAATTGCAGCATGCGGGCTGAAACACAAGGCATTTGCAAAAGTTCAAGGCAGACAATTTTTCCATTTTGCAAATGTCTAAAAAGCAGTTAGCTTTGTTAAAAGCATTTCGGTAGACAAAGGCTTCGAGCCGCACGCCGCAAGCTTGGAAAACGTTAGCGGTCATGCTGACAGACCAGAAAATAACAACGACTATGAAACTACGGACAACAACAATTTTATTTTTTGCCAGCATACTGACTTATGCACAACAAATATCCAAGACAGAGGAAAGTTTTGTTGACAGCGTTATGAACTCATACTTTAAATCGAACGGACCCGGTGCAGTAATTTTAATTGCAAAAAATAATATTCCTGTACTCAAAAAATCATACGGACTTGCTAACATTGAGTTAAACGTAAAAAATAAACCTGAATACGTTTTTAACATCGGCTCAATGTCTAAACAGTTTACGGCATTATGCATTCTCAAACTTGTACAAGACGGTAAGGTTTCTCTTCAAGACGACATTAAAAAACATCTAACAGACTACAATTCACATGGGCACAAAATAACCATTGAAAATATTTTAAATCATACAAGCGGAATTAAAAATTATTCAGACAAAGACGATTTCTTTCCAAAATCAGTGACCGACATTAGTAAAGACGACTTGAGAAAATATTTTGAAAATGATTCATTATTTTTTGAGCCTAATACTAATTGGAGCTATTGTAATTCAGGTTATGTATTGGCAGGGTTAATCGTTGAAAAAGTTTCCGGCAAGTCATTAGCTGAATTTCTTACCGAAAATATTTTTAAACCATGTGGAATGGAAAATACTTTTGTTGGAAACGACGACAGCGTATTTGTTAATTCAGTAAGCGGCTATGACAATGTACAAGGACTTGAAAATACTTTTGAGGCAAAATACAAACCAGCCCAATATATGAGTTGGACATATTCTTATGGTGCTGGTGGTATTATTTCAACTCTTGACGATTTATTAAAATACAACAATTCACTATTATCATACAAAATCATTAAAAAAGAACTGCTTGACAAAGCATGGGCTCCATATATTTTGCCAAATGGTAATTCTACAAATTACGGACTTGGCTGGGCTGTTGGAAATTATCAAGGTTTAAAATTTGTTGCTCATGGTGGCGGATTAAATGGTTTTCGATCATATGGCATACTTTTTCCTAATGAACAGTTATATATTGCTGTTCTTTCTAATACAAGTGCAAAAACTCCTGTTACCTACGCAACACCAATCGCTTTTAAAATAGCAGGCAAACCATTGCCTAATCTTAAAAACACGGCGCTTGATAAAAAATTAATGGAAGAATATAAAGGCGTTTATTCTATTTATTCGCCAGCCCATGATTTTCTGCCAAGTGAAAGGTATGTAACTATTAATGATAATAAACTTTACGTACAATTAAAAGAAGGCGACGAGCTTGATGGTAAGGTAGAATTATTCAACATCAGTAAAGACTTTTTTGGTATAAAAAACAGCCCTCAAAAGTTTCAATTTATCCGCGACAAAAAAGGGAAAATAATTTCTATTGAGGTCTTTAATTTTCCAGTTCAATATGGACCCTATGAAATAAACATTAAGACGGACAAACCAGTACCAACAAATTAAGCACGAACCGCTAACAGCACCTACCAGTAATTGGCGCAGACGTGGTCATCGCAAAGCCATTTATTACCTGCTTTGCAGACTTTTAATTTGTTTTGGCTTTGCTAACAAACATTTGTATCTTTAAATAAACATTTGTGGGTATAGACAGTTGAGTGTTCCAAACGCCAACTACTGGTAGCCGCAAACCGTTGGCAGCAACCTTAATAAACAACACAACCTAACATTATTTGACAATCAAAAATGGCGGACAAAGAAAAATACATAGGACTTGTAAAATGGTTTCACGACCAAGCCCGAGACGCTAATTATGGTTTTATCCAACACGCCAAATTAGGCGACTTGTTTTTTCACGAACGGAGTATTGAACAAGGACAAGACATAAAATCTTTTCGTGAAAACGCCATTGTTGTTTTTGTATCACAAGAATCTAAAAAACATAAAGGAAAACTTGAAGCTGTTGAAGTAAAGTATTTAGACAACGAAACTGATTTGAACTTTTTGTTCAGTCATTTTCTTTCAATTTTGACTGAGAAAGGAAAATATTCCGATTACAACACAATTCAAAAAGGCGTTCATACAAAAATCAATTCACTTCTTGAAAAATCAACCGACAAGCAAATAATTGAACAACTTTTTGAACGTTTTCAAAAATATATAAACGAACAAATACATTCAAATTCAATTACAGACGAAGAATACTTAAAAGGTCTTTTAAAAGTTGGTAAAGGTTTCTTTCCTAACAATTACAGACAAGTTACAGACATCGTTGAAAAAAATATTTCAGTAGAATTAGCTCATAAACTTTGGTTAGAGAGTTTCATAGAAACTTGTCAAATTAATTATGTTGCAGATATTATTCTTTCTGAATCAGAGCCAACAAAACAAAAAATATTTAGCAGATGTTCTGCAAATGACTTTGAGCAACTTTTAGAGCCTTTTAAAAGGCACATAATTGAAAAAATACATTCAAACATCCCGGATAAAGAATTTGAAAATATTTTAAAGGTTGGCAAAATATTCTTTTCTACTAATTACAACCAGATTACAGGCATCGTTGAAAAAAATATTTCAGTAGAATTAGCTCATAAACTTTGGTTAGAGAGTTTTATTGAAACTTGCCAAATTGATTATGTTGCAAACATAATTCTGTCTGAAACTGAACAAACACAACGAAGAATATTAAATAGGAGTTCAGAAGACGATAAAACAAACATTTTTTTTAAAGTTCTTTATACGATTGACAGAATTGACACAGAAGCCAAATTTAAAAGCATTAAACAACTTTTAAGTTTATCAAAAACATTTGCATCAGAACAATACGAAAAAATATTAGCCGAAACGATTAAAAATTGTCCCGACTATTTTAAATTGAGTTTGTGGCTTGAAGATTATCACGAAATATTAGATTTTCATTCATACAAGCTTTACACGGTTACACTTTTACCCAAAGACCAAAAAAGATTTGTCAAAAAAGTTCTTAAATACATTCACGAAGAAAAAGCAAACATTTCCATTGAAGATTTAACTTCATTAAATGTAATGGACTTTGCAACAAGTAAACTTGCAGAACAAATTGACAATTCAAATCTTGATTATTCAACCAGCATTATTTTAAATGTTATTTCAGAGTTAAAATCTCAAACTAACCTTGAAACAAGAAAAGACGTTACTTCGGCTCAGTATAGAATTTATGACCTTATCATAAAGCAAATCCAACAACCCAAAGACATTTTACATATTTCGGGATTTTTTGACGAGTGTGAAGGACGGTGTAGTGTTTCAGTTCACGAAGTGAAAAACGAAGCTGGCGAAATAACAAACCGTAATGTTACATACAACCGAAATGAACACAACAAAGCGAAAAACCACCCAATTTGTGACGGCAGAAAAGCTATAAGTAAAACGACAAAAGAAACCGTTCTTTCTGACGAAAAAGTTGAATTTTGGTGGTGTGCTAATCAAAAGTGTTTCAAACCAAGTAGACAACTTCATAGTTCAACCGATTGGGAAAAATATTCGCTTCTTGACTTTCTGACAATTTTAAAAGTGGATTTTAAGGAATCTGATTTAGAAATTTATCTCAATATCATTAACAAAGCGAACAGATTTTTGAAACACCTTAATTGCAGAAAATGTAATCATATACTTTACCCAAAAGGTAAAACACAATATGCTTTTTACGGCATAAGTCATTTCGCTTGTAAAACAGAAGATTGTTCTGAAAAAGGAAAGGAAATTTACTTGTCGCATTGCTTAAACGGTTATTGCGAAATGGAAATTGACAGCAGAGACAGCGTAAAATGCAAACCAAATGGGCTTGAAGCTGAATCTTGTGGTTGGTATGTTTGTAATTATTGTCATTCTTGTTGCAGCAGCGAACAACTTCAAAGACGGAAATGGGTTTACGACAACATAATGCACTCTGAATATAAATGCCATTTAGAAGGACACAGAAATTTAGGTGTTATTTCGTGCAACAAGTGTGGCGACCCAATGGAAGCAAACGAAACCAACATTGATGAATACAATAGAATTTTAAATTGGTTTGTTACAAACAAAGACAAATCAGAACGTATTCATAAAAGCGGAAAAAATAAAAGAGATAAATGGTGGTTTACAATAAGACGTGGCAATGACTCAATGGAAGAGTTTAGAAAGAAATTGACCAAATATCATCAATTAGGCTTCCAAATACCAGACTTTGAAAACGACAAAGACTTGCAGTTAATTTCAGAACCAATTGACTTCAATAGGCATAGCAAAGATATTTTAACCTGCAAGACTTGCGGTAATATTTTAGACTTATCAAACGACCTTGAAAAAGCAAGAGCAGTTAAAAAATTCCATAATGTTAGATTTGTTGCAGAGACAGTAGAATAAATGAACGAACAGACAAATAAACAAAGGCAGCTGCCAACATCAGTTTGGCGTAATGGCGGGTGCACTGCTTCGTATGTCAGCTTTGTGGAAGGTTCAAGTGCAGTTCTTCGTTTGAACATTTGTGTTAAAAATCCGCCACTACGCCAAGCTGAAAACCGTTATGGGTAATTAGCTAGACGCAGCAAGGCGTGCACTTCAGGTTTTT
>CAZPSQ010000113.1:0-16219 GCA_964588755.1 uncultured Prosthecobacter sp.
GAAGATGGCAATGCCGTTGCCCTGCTGCTTCAGCCAGTCCAGGGCGGCTTTGGCTGCACGCACCGGATCTTTCTCTCCTTCCGCAGGGGCAAAGACTGGCACATTGAGCTGCTGGCCCAGCACCTGAAGCTGCTTCACAGCGGCGGGGCGGTAAAGGTCGAGCGCGAGGAGCAAGGGGCGGCGGCCCTGTTTCTTCAGATGGCTGGCAAGCTTGGCGGAGGTGGTGGTCTTGCCGGCGCCGTTGAGGCCGGTCATGAGGATGCGCTGCGGCGGGTCCAGGTTCAGCGCGGAGTTTTCAGCGCCGAGGATCTTCACCAGCTCATCATGGAATATTTTGACGATCTGCTGGCCGGGGGACACGGAGCGCAGCACCTCCGAACCGACAGACTGCGTCTTGACGGTTTCCACCAAGTCCTTGGCCACCTTGAAGTCCACATCAGCCTCCAGCAGGGCCATGCGGATCTCCTGCATGGCATCGGTCACATTGGACTCGCTGATCTTGGACTGGCCGCGCAGCTTCTTGAAGGCGTCTTCGAGTTTTTCGGTAAGGGTGGCGAACATTGGGGAAGGGAAAAATTAAGATGAGCAGACAGTCCGCAGATAGCTCTGTCTGGCAACAGGGAAGGCTTGTCAGGCCGGGATCGGGCCGGATCAGACGGACACAGGCATCACTCCTTCGGCAGGTAGGCTGCGGTGAGGTCGATCTTGAAGCGCCAGCTCACGACCTCGGCAGGCTGGGCCGCGTCTCGTTGGAAGCTGAGGCTGACGGCGCACTCCTCACGGCGCAGGCGGTAGGGGAACTCGTAGCGCACCTTCATGGTGGCGGGGTCGTAGGTGGCAGGGACGGTGCCCACACCGGCGATGCGCAGCTTGATGCTCGCCGGCAGCACGGTGCCGATTTTGCTGAGATCAGCCTCGATGACCGGCATCCGGTCGGGGATCTCCACGTCAGGCTTGGGGGAGATTTGAATGAGCTGCTCCCCCTTTTCATTTTTGGCGTCGGCCAGCAGGAACTTGTTGGCGGACACATCGCCCCGGCCACGAAAGCTGGTGGCCAGCTTGAAGTTGGTGTCGCTGTCGCCATGCACGATGTAGCGTCCCAGCTTGCCGTTGAGCGAGTCCCAGGTGACTTTTTGGCCGTTGACCGTGACCAGTGATTCGTAGCCGATCTGCAGCCCTGTTTCCATGATGGCATCATCGAAAATGCCAAAGGGGTAGGCAAAGCTGGTGCACTTGATCTTGAGATGTTGCTCCAAAAATTCGCGCGACTCCTTCAGCTCACTGAGTATCCATTGCTGGTGCTCGGCCTGGCCGGCTGGCGAATTGTTCTTGGGTTTCCGCTTCAGGTTGTCATGGGAGACGCTGTGGCTTCCCACCGTGCAGCCGTTTTGCATCATTTCCTTGATCTGATCCCAGGTCAATGAGCGGCCGCCGATGTTCACATACTTTTTGTAAAGATAGATGGTGAAGGGAAAGCCGAACTCCTTCAGCACAGGGTAGGCATAAGTGTAAACTCCCGCCCAGCCGTCATCCATGGTGATGACGATGGCCTCTTCCGGGATGTTCTTTTCGCCGCGCTTCCATGCCATCATTTCATCCATGGAGATGACGGGGATCTTGGAGTCCTTGATGGCCTGCATCTGCTCCCGAAACTTGGGCGCGGCAATGAGCATGGGGCTGCCCCCCCGGTCACGAAAATCGTGATAACCCAGGATGGCGACGACGGAGGACTTGTTCAGTTCAAACTCGGGGACTTCGGGCACCTCCGGTTCATTGGGGGTTGTGGCCTGCAGCATGGCGGATTCCTGGAGCTTCTTCTCCATCGCCTGCTCCTCCTCGGTCAGCGTGGGTTCCGCTGGCTTGTCAGGTTCGGTTTTGGGTGTCACCCCGCTCTGGTCGGCCAGCCGCCGGAGCTTGTCCTCCATGCGCTTGCAGGAGGGCAGCGCCCCCAGGGCGAGCATGGTTAGGAGGATGAGGGGGAGGCTGCGCATGGCGTGGGAGAGTGAATGGCGAAGGGCGGGAGATTGGGGCGATGCCCAGTGTTCGGTGACAGTGGCGAAGATCAAGGCGAAGATCGAAAGTCCATGGGGATAAAAACTGAGCATTGAGCAGCGGCTGGAGCCACGGGCCTAATTCGCGTCCGGACGGGGCTTGGTGATCAGGATGCTTCTCAGAGTGAGTTTCGGAGCCGCCTTGTCACCTGCGGTGAAGCGCAGGGTTTCGCCGCGCCGGTCGCCGGCAACAACCAGGCTGCCCAGGCGAAAAATGCGGAAAGTTTGCGCGTCCTTGGTGGCTCTTGCGGGATCGAGCGCCTTTTCGACCAGCTTGCCGCCAAGCTCCACCTTCAAGGGCAGCGGCTCCTGGAGGTCCGGGCAGGAGTAATGCAGAAGCACGTCATAAGTGCCTGCGGCAATGAGTTCGATGCGCCAGGCGGCCTCCCCCAGCAGGGCGGTGGCTGAACCGGCCTCCGGCACAGGTGTGATGCTCTGGGCCAGCACCGGGGAGAGGGCGATCAGCGCCTCCTTCCTTTCGGGCGGTGGAGCAGGTGCGGGCGCGGGCGTGGGCATGCCGCCAGACTGTGCCTGCTGCGCGGCGATGAGGTCCACCACGCCCCCTGCGGCGATGACCTGCTGCACACGCGCGATCTCGCTTTCATAGGCTGCCTTGTCTGCGGCGGTGGCGGCCGTGCTTTGACGCTGCAACTCGACCAAGTATCTGCCCAGGAGGGGAATGTGCCGTGAGCTCAGCTCCTTTTGATAGAGCTCCTCCATCTGCCGCAGCCGCGTCACAGCGGGCGGGGCGGCGGGACCGGGGCTGGTGGCCGCGGGCTGCTGGGCATGGACAATGCCAGCCATGACCCAGGCACACCCGATGCAAATGATGCCTCCGTGGCGCATCAGCGTTTTTTCCCTCCGGTTTCCGTTGAGGAAAGCCCCCACGCGCCGGGAGGCGGCTGGCGGTTTCGGGCCTCATTTTCGCGGGCATGCAGCGTGGCAATGAGCGCCTTTTCCGTGGCGTTGCGCTTGGCATCCCGGGGCGGGGGGGTGATGGCGGCCAGCCCCTTGTCCACCAGCACGTTTTGATACAGGCCGACATCCGGCAGAAACACCAGCGCCGCCACGGTGCCGTCCTTGTCACGATCTGGACGAACCAGCAGGCGCAGGGGTTTCCCACGCAAATAGCCGTTGGTGAAGTTCCTTGCACGCTGGCCCATGGCCACGACGTCCTCCTCCGTAAGCTTGAAATAGCGGGCAAAGGCCCCGATGCCCTGCTGGCCGTCCTCAGCGGGGGCGCAGTCCACCCACAGCAGCCGCACGCTCAGCTCCCCCGCCTCCGTGGTGACATTGAAGCGCCCCCCTGACAGTGGCTCCTGTTCTGCGAGGAAAGCATCACTGATGTCTTCGAACCCATCCAGGTTCCCGGCGCCTGTGGTGATGGCCCGGACACCTGTGGGGCCGCTTTTCTCATTGGAGAGCTGCCGCAGGCGCCGTTCCTCGGCCTTGACCTGGTTTTTCAGGGCAGGCTTGCTGGCGGCCAGCTTTTGCAGCTCGCCTTCGTAGGCTGCCAGGGTGGAGCCTTTGGCCGCCTCCAGTTTGTCTTTCAGCGCCTTGGTTGTCTGTTGCAGCCTGGCCATCCCATCGGAAGGCGCGGCGGCCGTGGCGGGGGATTCTTCGATGGCTGGAACGAGGCGCAGGTTGCGAAGGCGGATGATGTTTGCCGGGTAACCTGTGGCGCAGGTCAGACTGAGGGTCAGGGGCATGCGGGCCAGATTCAACGGACCCACCCGCATGGCGGTGAAGGTGGTTTCGTCCGGGCTGCGGGAAATTTCGAAGTTGCAGCGGTTTTCGGATGATGCCCCAAGCAGCGTCATCTCACCAAACTGAAACGCGGCGTTCTGCTGCGGTTGAAATTTGGAGGATGCGTAGATGCTGCCCGCCACAGGGGCGTCGCTCATGTTGGCATCGAACTCCAAATAGTAGGTCCCCGGGGCAATGCGGAAGTTCTGCCACTCCGCGCCGCTGCCTGCGGACCGCCAGCCGGTGATCATTTCCCCGGCGGCCTGGCTGGCCCCCATGAGCCGCGCCTGGGCCAGGGGCAGAGGGGTGGACAAGCTGGAGACCGTGCCCGCATACAACGCGCGGAGCTGTTCCCGCCGCTGGCTGATGGCGCGCGCCTCCTCGTAGTCGCCTGCGGCAGCCACCTCGGCCTCCGCCTTGGCCAGCGCGCGCTCATACTGCTCTGTCAGGAGCTGGGACTCCGTCATGACCTGACGCAGAAAACCGGCACGCGTGGCGGCCAGCATGGAGGAGTCTTCGGACGATCCTGGTGTCGGCAAGGGTGCTGTGGCAGGGGCTGGAGGCTGCGCGGGCGTGGGGGCAGTCTGGCCACGCGACTCCAGGCAGGCCAAGACCTGCAGGAGGAAGAGGGCGGGGGTCAGGCGCAATTTCATGATTTCAGCGGGAGGCGGAAATGAGTTCTACGCCCAGCAGCTGCATGAGGTTGTGGGTGAAGAGAGACTGGACCGCCAGGGTCAGCGTGCTGGCGCCCTCACTGATCTTCAGGGTGCCTGCATTGCGCTCTTCCGGCCCCTTCAGCGTGGTCTCAATGCTGGTGGAAAGGGTGAAGCGTGTCTCCTTGATCAGCAGGGTGCCGCCCTCCGCCGCGCCGCAGCGGTAGCGCAGCATGACCTCATAGCCGCCCGGGGGCAGCACGGGCAGCTTCCATGAGGCGGAGGCGCCGATCTTCGACCAGCCGGTGATGGCCCCGCCTTCCCGCCGGACACCTGTCAGGACAGCAGCGTCCAGCGGCAGCTTGATGCGCTCCGGCAGCGCGGACACCTTCACCGCCAGCTCGCGGGTTTGCAGCAGCAGCAGTTCCTTGTCCAGCCGGTTGAGCTCATTTTGCAGGCGCTTGCGCTCCTCTCGCGCGGTGATGGCGGCGTCATAGTCGCGCGCCTCGGCAAACTGCTTCTCCAGCGCGCTTAGTGTGGTGATCTGGTCTTTGACCGGTTTTAAGCTGGCTTCGATCAGCCTGCGCTCAAAGCCGATCCGCAGGGAGGCGATTTCCTGGCTGGCGCCGGGATCGCCCAGGCGCGCCTCAGCGGCTGGGACCGACAGCGCGGCCCCCGCGAAAACGAACGCAAATGCGAGCACAAGGCCGGATTTCACACTGAGGGGGTAGAGGGTATGGAAGAAGGTGGGATGCTATCCGGCACCACCTCCGAAACAAGCCCGAAGTCACACTTGGCATTGTGACGATCTGACGCTCTCATGGACGCATGAATTGGGCAGTGATCAAAGCCGTGGGCCTGTTGGTGGCCTCAAACATTTTCATGACCTTCGCGTGGTACGCCCATTTGCGGGATCTCAAGGCCAAGCCCTGGTTCATTGCCGCGCTCATCAGCTGGGGCATTGCCTTCTTTGAATACATGCTGCAGGTCCCCGCCAACCGGATCGGCAGCACAGCCTTGAGCCTGCCCCAGCTCAAGATCATCCAGGAGGTCATCACGCTGATGGTGTTTGTGCCGTTTGTGGTGTTCTACATGAAGCAGCCGCTGAAATGGGACTATCTGTGGGCGGCCCTCTGCATGTGTGGCGCGGTGTACTTCATTTTCCGGAAGTAGGCACGGCGGCCATATCCTGGGACGACCTCAAGGGGCGTTTCACAGTCGCTTGTTCTACGGTTTCTCAGATCACTCATTTTGTGGGGATTACAGGGGCGATAGCCGGGGCAACCTGGGGTGCAGTGCCTCGGATTGCAAAGTGCCATAAAAATCAAACTTTCCTTGAAGGAAGGGGACTTGTTGGACTGATTATTAACATATTAACATTTAAATTGTGAAGATGTTCAAGAAAGGTTAAATAAACCATCCCCGCTATGTCCACCGCAAACGTGCGCCGACATCTCCATGAAGCACGCAACCGCCCGGCTGGAATCAACAACCGCCAGGACGTGAGGCGTGATCGTTTGCTGCTGCGTGTGAAGCGTTGGATCGGCGGCACTTTGCTGGCCCCGGCCTGTCTGGTCACCGCCATCACGCTCAGTGTCATGCTTTGGCGGGCGATGACGCGGCTGGATTTCCTAAAGTCAGAGGAGTTTATCTTTTTCAGCTTCGGCGGTTTGCTTTGGGGTGGCATTTATCTTGCAGGAGTGCGGCCGGTCACAGCCTACGTGCTGGGCCATGAACTGAGCCATTATGTGACCGCGCGCCTCTTTGGCGGACGCATCTTTGGCTGGGACTTCAGCGCCGCCGGCGGCTACGTGGAGACAGACAAGTCGAACACCTGGATCACGCTGGCCCCCTATCTCATCCCGTTTTACACGCTGATCATCATGGCGGTCTTCGGCATCGTGGGGCTGGCGCTGGACATGCAGGCCATGCATCCCGTTTCCATCGGACACTGGACGGTGAACCTGCGCCCAACCCGCTTCTTGTACGCGCTGGTCGGCCTGACTTGGTGCTTCCACGCCACCTATACGGTGAAAACGGTCATCGCCGAGCAGGGGGATCTGAAACGCAATGGGGAGTTCTTCTCCATGATGCTCATCTTCCTCTTCAACGCCTTCCTGCTCATCGCCCTCTTCCTGGCCGCCTCCCCCGCGCCAGGGCTTGGGTTTGCTGAAGTGGCCCGCTGCTGGTGGTCTGTGGCCGCAGGGATTGTGGGGTGGTTGTTCGGGCTTGTCTGGTGAGGGTGGTGCCTGGGGCAAACACTTCGGGTTCGGACATCTGGACATCGGTCGCCAGCCATGCAAACTCCCTCCATGCCCGACGTCCCCGAAGCCGAAGTCCTCTCCGTCACCCAGCTTACCCGGGAGATCCGGGATGTGCTGGAGAGCCGCATTGGCAGCGTGTGGGTGGAGGGGGAAATCAGCAATCATCGGCTGCAAAGCTCCGGCCACCAGTATTTCACGCTGAAGGATGCGGGAGCGCAGCTTTCCTGTGTCTTTTTTCGTGGTGCGGCCGCGCGCAGCGCGGTGCGCATGCGGGACGGCATCCAGGTGCAGGTGCATGGGGAGATCAGCGTGTATGAACCGCGCGGGCAGTACCAGATGGTGGTGAAACAGGCGCAGGCGAAGGGCAGAGGCTCGTTGCAGGAACGCTTTGAGGCGCTGAAGCGTCAGCTCCATGCCGAGGGCCTTTTCGAGGAGGAGCGCAAGCTCCCCATCCCCCGCTTCCCACGCGTCGTTGCCTTGGTGACCTCGCCCACCGGCGCGGCCATCCAGGACATGCTGAACATCCTGACCCGGCGCGCCCCATGGCTGCGGGTGCTGGTGTTCCCCGTGCGTGTGCAGGGGCAGGGGGCCGAGCTTGAGATCGTCCGTGCCCTGCGTGTGCTCAGCCGCGCCGAAGACCATGAACTGCCGGTGCCGGACACCATCGTGGTCGGTCGTGGCGGTGGCAGCCTGGAGGACCTGTGGGCGTTCAATGAGGAGGTTCTGGCCCGTGCCATCGCCGCCTGCCCGATTCCGATCATCTCCGCCGTGGGGCATGAGATCGACTTCACCATTGCCGACTTCGTCGCCGACCTGCGCGCGCCCACGCCCAGCGCCGCCGCTGAACTCCTGGCGCCTGACGGTGGTGAGTTGCAGCGCCACTTTGATGCTCTCTCCCGCACTCTGCGGACCCGGGTGGACATGCGCCTGGCCCATGAGCAGCATGTCATCGAGCTGATCGGCAAAGGCCCCCTGCGCCATGAGCCGGGCCGCCTCCTGCAAGAGGCCGCGCAACGGGCGGACGAAGCGGAAATGGTGCTGCGGGACGCGGTGCGCGAACGCATTCAACGGTGGGCGGATGATCTCAATGACAAGCATCATGTGCTGGCGGCGCATCATCCACGGGTGCAGCTCACCGAAGCCGTTCACAGCGTCGAAAGCGCCGCCCAACGTCTGCGCCAAAGCCTTGCGCACCGTCTCGCCCGCCTGGATGACCGCCTGCATGCCCGTGCTGACGTGCTCAAGCACATCGGACCTCAGTCCGTGCTGGCACGCGGGTTCTCGTACACCACGAATGCCGAGGGCCGGGTGCTCGCCAGTACTGACGATGTGAAGGAGGGAGACGAACTAACGACCCGGCTGGCGCATGGGGCTGTGCGCAGCGTGGTGGTGGGAACACAAGGCTCCACTGCACCGCGCTGAAGTCAGGCGGGACATTTCGCCGCAGCGGGCGCATGCCGGCATCCGTCAGACGAGAATGCCGTCAGCACACCGGATCCGCCTGTCCGTGATGCTGCATGGCGGCCTTCACAAAGCCATGGAACAGCGGGTGCGGATTGTTCGGTTTGGAGAGGAACTCAGGGTGGAACTGGCACGCGACAAAGTGCGGGTGCGTGGGAAGCTCAATGATTTCTGCCAGATCCCCCTTGGGAGAGGTTCCTGAGACGACCAGACCTTTGGACTCAAGCTGCTCGCGGTAGTCGGAGTTGAACTCATACCGATGCCGGTGGCGTTCGGTGATGGTGGCGCTGTGGTACAGCTCGTAGGCCTTGCTGCCAGCCACCAGGTCCGTGACCCAGGTGCCGAGACGCATGGTGCCGCCAAGCTGGGTGACTTTTTTCTGCTCCTCCAGCAGGCTGATGACGGGATGCGGGGTGCTCTTGTCAAACTCGGTGCTGCTGGCCCCCTGCAGGCCGCACACATTGCGTGCGAACTCGATGACGGCAATCTGCATGCCGAGGCAGACGCCAAAGAATGGCACGCCTTTTTCACGCGCATAGCGTGCGGAGATGATTTTGCCCTCCGTGCCGCGGTCGCCGAAGCCCCCGGGAATGAGGATGCCCTGGAGGCCAGACAGATAAAGCTCTGGGCCAGCCTTTTCAATGCTCTCCGCATCCACCCGGACGATGTCCACCTTGCAGTCGCTGGCGGCACCGGCATGGGTGAGTGCTTCGTAAATGCTCTTGTAGGCGTCTTGCAGCTCGATGTACTTGCCCACGACGCCGATGCGCACGTGGTGGGACGGGTGGATGACGCGCTGCACAAAGCTGCGCCAGCGGCCCAGGTCAGGCTCATGCGTCTGCAGGCCGAGGAGCTTGCACACGTTGTCGTCCAGGCGCTCCTCATGCAGCTTCAAGGGCACCTCGTAGATGGTGCTTTTCACATCCCGCACCTCGACGACGGACTCGATGGGCACGTTGCCGAAGAGGGATATCTTCTCACGCACGTCCAGGTCCAGCGGCTGTTCCGTGCGACAAAGAATGATGTGCGGGGCAATACCGATCTCCCGCAGCTTGGCGATGCTTTGCTGCGTGGGCTTGGTCTTCAGCTCCTGCGCCGCCTTGATGTAGGGGACGAGGGTGGCGTGGATGTAGAGCACATTGCCGGGACCCACCTCATGGCCGAACTGGCGGATGGCCTCCAGGAAGGGCAGGCCCTCGATGTCGCCCACGGTGCCGCCGATCTCAGTGATGATGACATCCCCCTGCATCTTCTCGGCCACGTCATGCACGCGCGCCTTGATCTCGTTGGTCACGTGCGGGATGACCTGCACGGTGCGGCCCTTGTATTTGCCAGCGCGCTCCTTGTCCAGCACGCTCTGGTACACCTGGCCGCTGGTCAGGTTGTTCAGCTTGGAGAGGTTCGTGTGGGTGAAGCGCTCATAGTGGCCCAGGTCCAGGTCCGTCTCCGCGCCGTCATCCAGCACATACACCTCGCCATGCTCATACGGATTCATCGTGCCCGGGTCGATGTTCAGATACGGGTCGAACTTCTGCATGATGACCTTGAGGCCGCGCAGTTCGAGCAGGGTGCCGAGCGAGGACGCGGCAAGACCTTTGCCAAGAGAGCTGACGACGCCGCCGGTGACGAAGATGTATTTCATGGAGGGGAGAAGAGAGGGCAAAAAGGACGGGTCAAGCCGTCAGAGAGTTTAGATGTTTTTCGATGGCTGCTGCCTGTTCCGGCGTGTCCACGCCGGGAGAGAGCTCGTCCGTGAGCACCACGCGGATGCGTGCGCCGTTTTCCAGCGCGCGCAACTGCTCCAGGGACTCCGTCTGCTCCAGCCGCGAGGGCGGCCAGGACACGAACTGAAACAGGAAGCTGCGCTGAAAGCCGTAAATGCCCAGGTGCCGGTAGCTGCGCGGCCACGCGGCCGGATTCCGCACAAAGGGCAGGGGGGAGCGGGAGAAATAGAGAGCGTCCCCGTGGGTGTCGAAAATGACCTTCACCACATTTGGGTCACTGATCTGGGCCGGGTCATGGATCGGTGCCGCAGCCGTGATCATCTTCACGGCCGGGTCATCGCGCATGGTGCGGGCCAGTTCGTCGATCAGGGCAGGGGAGATCAACGGCTCATCCCCCTGCACGTTGATGATGACCCGGTGGTCGGGGAAGGATTTGGCCGATTCGGCAATGCGGTCCGTGCCGCTGGGGTGGTTGGGATCCGTCAGCACAGCCCTAGCACCGAAACCAGCGGCAGCCTCCGCAATGCGTTCATCGTCAGTGGCAATGATCACGTCGTCAATCTGGCGGCACTCCTGGCAGCGTTCCCAGACGTGCTGCACCAGCGGTTTCCCCGCGATGAGGTGGAGCGGCTTGCCTGGGAAGCGGGTGGATCCCCAGCGGGCAGGTATGGCTACGAGTGTACGGGAAGAGGTGTCGGTGACGGCCAAGGTGGTGACGGGCGAGTTCGTCTGAGATGGCGCGGAAGGGGGCGGGATGCAAGCCTGGAAATGACGAAACCCGGACCGATTGTGACCAGATTGTCAGCCTCAGACCGGTCTGCCTTCATACTTGGTCATTCATTCATCATTCCCACTCTCCAGCATCCGCACCCTCTTCTCCACCAAGGGCAGCCACAGGCTGACCCGGGTCCCCTGGCCCTCGCGGCTTTCGATGTCGATTTCCCCTCCATGCTCCCTCACGATGCGTCGGACGATGAGCAGACCGAGGCCGGTTCCCGTGCTGCGTGTGGTGGCGAAGGGCTGAAAGAGCTTGTTCATCTGCTCTGAGGAGATGCCCTTGCCTGTGTCCTCAAAGCTCAGGCGCACCTCAAAGTCGGTAAACGTGCCGCTGATCGTCAGGGTGCCGCCCTTCGGCATGGCCTGACAGGCGTTGCGGATGAGGTTGTACACAGCCTGCTTTATCTGGTTGGCATCCAGCGGCATGGATGGCAGGTCGGAACGAAGGTCGAGTTTTAGTTTCACCTTGGCCTGCTCGATCTCGGGCTGGAGGAAGCGCACGCATTCGTCCAGCAGCTCGCGCAACTGCACGCGCTGGAACTGTGGCTGCGTGGGCCGGATCGCCGCCAGGAACTGGCCGATGATGAAGTCCAGCCGCTTGATCTCCCCCGTGGCCACGTCCAGGTGTTCCCGCAGGCTTTCCCCCTTGGCGCCCATTTTTTTGAGCCGCCGCTCCAGCAGCTGGAGGTGGATCGTCAATGAGTTCAGCGGATTTCCCAGCTCATGGGCCACTCCGGCCGCCAGCAGGGTGAAGGCGTTCAGCCGCTCGCTCTCGATCTGCTCCTCCGTCCGTTTGCGGGTCTCGGTGATGTCACGGATCAGCATCACAAACCCCAGCGGCTGCTCGTCATCGATGCTGGTGATGTAGAAATTAAGATAGCGGTTCTCCGGGTAAAAAATCTCCAGGTCACGGCTCACCACGGTGCCGGGCTTCTGCAACTCGCTCCAGTCCAGCCCGCGCACGGCTCCCTGCGTCAATCGCTGACCGATCACCTGATCGATTTTCAGGCCGAAGAACCTGCTCGCCGCCTGGTTCACGTACGTCACCTTTCCCTCGTTATCCAGCAGGATGACGCCCTCCTGCAACGCGTCAAAAACCTTCTCCAGGAAGCCCTTTTCCCGCAGCAGTTCCAGCACCACGCCCTGCACCTCGCCCGGCTCCAGGCGGTCCATGCGCTTGATCAGCTTGTCGATGAAGGAGGATCTCATAGGTTGCGGGCATGAACGACAACATCCTGATCGTCCTTTGCACCTTCCCCGACGCGGCAAAGGCACGCGAGACTGGCACGGCACTGGTGGAATCGCAACTGGCCGCCTGCGTGAATCTCATCCCTGCCGTGGAGTCCATCTACCGCTGGGAGGGCAAGGTGGAAACTGCCGCCGAGGTCCTCGCTCTCTTCAAGACCACCCCCGAGGCCTGGCCTCGCTTCGAGTCCCGCCTGCGCGAGCTGCACCCCTACGATGTCCCGGAAATCGTGGCCCTGCGGCCGGAGCAGGTGGCTGAAAGTTACGCGCGGTGGGTGGGGGGAAACATCGTGGCAGCAGCGTAGCTTCGAACCCAAAGCGCATTGCGCTCATTCAGGCCCGTCTGCAAGATGACCCGTTCCATGGCCAGAAGATGATCATGTCCTTTTTGACGCTTGGCGTTTTGCCAACAAGGTCTCGGAGAACTTTGCGGCCATCACTTTGGCTGCTCTGTTTCTGGCTTGGGCGATGCATCAAACCCATCCCGGTTCAAGCGGTAGCGCGCCACCGCCTCTCCGGCAAAGCGAGGTCCATCGTAAACAAACTCTCCCAGCTTTGTGAAGCCGTTTTTCTCCAGCACTCGCATGGAGCCCACGTTTCGAACGAGGCCTCCGCTGTAAAGAGTCTCCAATCCCAGAACCTCGAACGCATGTCTGACCGCCAGCCTGGCAGCCTGCGTGGCAAGGCCCTGGCCCCAAAATGGGAAGGCAATCCAATAGTCCAGCTCGGCAGTGCCTGTTTTCCTCCGCACGTCATTCAAGGTCATCAGCCCGGCAAATTGGCCGGACTTTAGGACGGCGAAGGTGATCTGCGTCTCCGCCTGACGGGCTTGAATGGCGGCGGCCAGGAATGCGGCCGCGCCACCGGCGGGATACGGAGATGGCAGATTGCAGGTGGCATGCAGCCGCACATCGGACGCGTGGGACTGGATGTCGTTCGCATCCGTCATCTCGACGGGGCGGATTGAAACCAGGGCGGTC
Organism: uncultured Prosthecobacter sp.; assembly: GCA_964588755.1. Taxonomy (GTDB): domain Bacteria; phylum Verrucomicrobiota; class Verrucomicrobiia; order Verrucomicrobiales; family Verrucomicrobiaceae; genus Prosthecobacter. The sequence goes on from CAZPSQ010000113.1 coordinate 12,902, forward strand.
ATTGAGGCTTCTGTTTTACCGGATCAACTCCACCGTCACGGACCGATGGTCTGAGCCCATGGAAGGTCCAATCTGGCGTTTTTGGATGACGAAGCTTCCTTTGGTCAGCACGTGGTCGATGGGTATCATCACGGGCAGATGCCGCCCCCAGGTGGGCGGCCAGACGGGGGCGGCCGAGTGGAAGCCCAGGCCGCTTTTTTCCAAAAGCAGCCGCATGCCGTGGCACCAGGGGGTGGCATTGAGGTCGCCGCCCAGGATGACGTTTCCGTCGATGCCAGCGACAAGATTGCCAAACCGTGTGAGCTGATCCCGCCAGACAGCGGCCTCCCCGCCGCCGATGGGGGGCATGGTATGCATGCCTATGAAGGTGAGCGGCATGCCAAGATGATCCATGGTGAGGATCACGGATGGCAGTCCCCAGGGATCAATGCGGCGAACCTCGCTGCTTTTCAGCGGCAGCCGGGTGTAGCAGGCGATGCCGAAGGCGCCGGAACCCAGCTCCTCCACGCGGTGGGGGTATTTCACCCGCAGGGGGTCGAGGCTGAGCCTCCAGTCGTCACTGGTTTCCAACAGGCACACGATGTCTGGATCCACGTTGATCACATGCTCAATGGCGGCCACGTGGTTGTCATTGGTGGCCATGACATTGAAGATCATCACCTTCAGCGGCTTTCCAGCCAGACCAGGGGAGGGGGGCGGCTGTGCGGTGCGATGCACGGCATAAATGATCTGCACATTCCACAGCAGTGAGAGCATGGCAGCGAGGATGAGCACGGCACGACGGCGCAGGAGGGCAAAAAGAAGCACAGCCGCGCAGGCCAGGACATACTGCAGCCGAAAGTGAGAGAAGAGGTCCAGCAGCCAGTGAAAACGCCCCAGGCTGCCCAGCCAGGTGAACGTCAGGCACAAAGATGCGATGATGTCGAAGACCGCTCCCAGCGGGACGGTTTTCCGCCAAAGAGGTGTCGTTTCTTCTGCGGTGATCGGCAGGGGCGCATCTTTGTCTGTCATCGGGAGTTGGGACAAGATGAACGGGTTCCGGGCTGCCCGCACCTTCTTCTTGCACGGCGGGTGTCTCCGTTCATGGATGAACGCATGGGCAAACTCCAGGACAAAATCGCAGTCGTAACCGGTGCCGGACGTGGCATTGGCAAAGCCATCGCTGAATCTTTCGCCGCCGAGGGCGCGAAGGTGGCCGTCATCAGCCGCACCGAGGCCAACGCGCAGAGCGCGGCAGACGCCATCAATGCCACCTATCCAGGAGCCGCCAAGGCCTACGCGCTGGATGTGGCCGACGGCAATGCCTGCGCCGAGGTGGGCAAGCAGGTGCTGGCCGACTTTGACCATGTGGACATCCTGGTGAACAACGCCGGCGTGACCAAGGACGGCCTGCTGCTGCGCATGAGCGAGGCAGACTGGGATGCGGTGCTCGACACGAATTTGAAGGGGGCCTTCAACATGGTGAAGGCCTTTCAGCGCAGCATCCTGAAGCAGAAGGGCGCGCGCATCATCAACATCAGCTCCGTGATCGGCCTCATCGGCAACGCCGGCCAGGCCAACTATGCTGCCAGCAAAGCCGGCCTGATCGGCTTCACCAAGTCGCTGGCACGCGAGTTCGCCGGTCGTGGCGTCACCGCCAACTGCATCTGCCCTGGCTTCATCGCCACGGACATGACGCATGTGCTTAATGACCAGGTGAAAGAGGAGATCCTCAAGAAGATTCCGCTGGGTGATCTGGGGCAGGCGGACGACATCTCCGCCGCCGCAGTGTACCTGGCCAGCGCCTCCGCCCGCTACGTCACCGGACAGGTGCTGGCCGTGGATGGTGGCATGGTGATGTAGGGTGCGGCCAAGCCGTCAAGTGTTGCGCCTTCCAAAATGCACAGGCACAACACTTGAAGATTCCTCAAGGAGCAGCCCCGGGACCCACAAGCATCATCACAAGGAGGCTGGTGCCATTAAAAATCATGTGCAGAAGCATGGGCACCAGCAGGCAGCCTGTGATCTCATAGGCGATGCAGAACAGCACGGCGAGCATGCACAGCGGCAGCAGGCTGCCGAGGTGCATGTGGATGATCGCAAACATGAGGGAGGAGGCAAGCGCGGCGAAGGGGGCGTCAGTGTAGCGTTTCAGCACGCCATAGACGAAGCCGCGGAAGAGAATTTCCTCCGACAAGGGGGCCACAATGACAGCGGTAAGGATCACCAGGAGCTTGATGTCCAGCGCACCGGAGGACTGGAATGTCTCCACCATGTCCTGCGGCTTCAATTCCGGCCAGATGTTTTGCAGCCATTGCTGCGTGAAATAGGCGACCACGCTGACGGAGACAAGGGAGAGGAGGGCAAACACCAGCACGACCTTCAGAATGTGGCCCCAATGGACATGCTGCAGGCCGAACAACTGCGCGGGATTCATGCCGCGGACACGGTACAGGTACATGAGCAGGCCGGCGCAGACGAGGAGGGTGATGACCATGCTGAACACCAGAGCCGTGCTGGTGATGCCCCTGTCCGCAGCCTCTCCGGAAGGAGGGGCCATGCTGCTGATGAAGAATGCGCCCAGAAGGGCGAGCACCAGCAGATCCGGTGCGCCATACGGCCGTGATGGCACCTGTCCTTCCTGATTCCACGAAACCAGCGGACGGTACTGGCGCACAAGGCGGTAGGCCACCACGCCTAGCGCGGTGGCGACCCCCACATAAACGGCGAGGTCATGCAGGACCCCAATGGCAGCGGCGTCGGCCATGATCAACGGGCGTAGCTGGCTGGCAGGTAGTAGGGGACGCCGGGCTGCAGCTTCGGCAGCATGCTGCTGCTGACATCGAGCTGCACCTTGGCAGGCTGGGCGGCGCCTTCCACCGAGGCGGCGGCCGCGCCATTGAAGGCGTCAAACAGGCTGATCTCCCTGCGGTATTTCACCACGGCCGCGTCCGGGTCGCCGCCGAGATCGCGCGCCAGGGCGTAGGCGTCCTCGACATAACCGATCTGGTCCACCAGCTTCGCTGCCAGGGCCTCGCGCCCGGTCACCACGCGGCCGTCGGCGACCGTGCTTTTGAGCACGTCTTTAGGCACGCCGCGCGCCTCTGACACGATGCCGAGGAAGCGGTCATACATCTGGGCGACGAGGTTTTGAACATAGGCCTTTTCATCGTCGCGCATGGGGCGTGAGCCGCTGAGGGAGTCCTTGAACGCACCGCTGGTGAAGGTGTTCACCGACAGCCCCACCTTGCCAAACAGGTCGCTGTAATTCAGGGTTTCGATGATGACGGCAGCAAAGCAAGTGAGACGCCACCCATGAAGCTCCTCGACCTCATCACC
>CAZPSQ010000114.1:0-15702 GCA_964588755.1 uncultured Prosthecobacter sp.
CGCGCTGATGATCCGGTGTGATGCCTGCTGGCGGCTTCAGATCAAGAATGGGCGATCCCTTTGAGCGCAGCGCCGTTCCCTGAAAATGCGCGGGCAGGTAGCCATTGCCCCAGTTGGCGCTGCCGCCCTGCGGGTAGCTGATCTCCGGCAGCACCACGAAGCCGGGCAGGTCCTGGTTCACCGAGCCGAGGCCATACGTCACCCATGCGCCCAGCGCCGGATCGCCGCCAAAGCGGTTGCCGCAGTTCATCTGGTACATCGCGGTGGGGTGGTTCACGGAATCCACCTGGCAGCCGCGGAAAAAGCACAGGTCGTCCGCCACCTTGCCCAGGTGCTGCCAGGGCTCGCTCATCCAGGCGCCGCTCTGCCCATGCTGGGCGAATTTAAAGGGGGAGCGCACATAGTAGCGTTTCCCGCTTTCCATGGCCGACTTCTGCTTTCCCTCGCGTTGAAACTCCTTCAGGTGCAGCTTTTCCAGCACGGGCTTCGGGTCGAAGCAGTCGATGTGGCTTGGCCCGCCCTCCATCATCAGGAAGATGCAGTTCTTTGCCTTGGCGGGAGTCTGCTGCGCCTTCGGTGCCAGCGGTCCTGGGCCTTCCGCCGCCAGCAGCGAGGTGAGCGCCACACTGCCCAGCGACGCGCCCAGCCCATACACAAACTCGCGCCGCGTGGGCGCATGCAGCGCCCGCGTTCCAGCGCAGGGAAAGGGGGTGGGAGAGGTCATACGGTTTGATAATCCAGATTGTAATACATGGTTTAACGCATGATCAAGACCATCACCAAAATTGGCAATTCGCAGGGCATCATCTTTGATTCTGCCCTGCTACAGCTTGCCCGACTTAAAGTGGGTGATGAGGTGAATGTGGAGGTCCATTCTGGCGGAGCCATCACGATTGCTCCCATGGAGCCTGCCGTCATTGATGCCACCACGGTGGCTGATGCTGCCCGGCGGCTGATCCAGAAAAACAGCGAGCTTTTTCGTCGTCTGTCATGAGCGTCAGGCATCCGAACATTGATGCCGTGATTGCCATTCATGGAGAGGTGCTTTCCGCGCACGGTGGCAGTCCTGGGTTGCGCTCTCGTGATCTGCTGGAATCCGCCATAGCTGCTCCGCAGGCAACGATGATGGGAGAGCCCAAGATATCGGATCCCATCGAGATTGCGGCAGCTGATCTTTTTTACCTTTGCAGCAATCGTGCCTTTGTGGATGGCAACAAACGCGTCGGGCTTGTCACTTGTCTCGTTTTCTTGAGCGAGAACGGCCTCTTGGAGAATGAAGAACCGGATGTCGATGCTTGGGAAAACCTCACCCTCGCTGTGGCTGCCGGTGTTTTGAGGCGTGAGGAGACCACCGCCAGGCTGCGCGGGCTGATCGCTTGATTCGCATAGAGCCTGCCTGCGTTTTAAGGCAGGACATGGGTGGAGGGGCATTCTCATTGTGCGTAGATACTCCCTGCAAGAACGCGGGGAGTGCCAAAAAATGGCGCTGCATTTCAGAGGCTGGCCAATGCCGCCACCACGCGCTTCACGCGCTCCTCCACCGTTCCGCCCACCTCGATCCAGCGCAGGCCCTGCCGCCCCAGCTCGGCACGATACCAGGCATCCTGCCGCATGCGGAAGGTCTCATCCTGCCGGGTGCCGTCTTGGATGAAGGGGAAGTCTGGGGTGCATAGAATGTGCAGCGCGTATGGCCTGACGGACAGTTTCTCCAGCTCCTCCTCCGCCTTTCCAAACAGGGCGTGGCTGTAGAAGAGCGTGGTCAGCGGGGAGGTGTCGCAAAAGAGGAAACGGTTGGCATGCCCTGCGGCCTCATTTTCCCGCCGCACCTGGGTCTGGCCGATGTGGAGCATGTCCTCGTATTCCAGCTTTCCGTCCTTCTTCTCCCACAGCTCGCGGCCATACTCATCCACCTGCCGGGTTTGGAGGTGACGCGCCAGCGCCGCTGTCAGCGTGCTTTTGCCGGTGGATTCCCCGCCAAACAAGCAGATGCGCTGGGCAAAGTCCGCATAGACCACGGGAGAGAGGTGGGCGCGCTTCGCATGCACCTCCGCCCGCAGCAGCGTGCCGGAGACGGGGTGCGTCACACGGCCGGGGTCCACGCTGACATGCCGCACCGCATGGCCGAACATGCGGCTGAGCTCGCGGGCGAAGCCCTCGCCATAGTCCTCGCTGGTGAACACCGCGTCCACCGTGGTCTGGAAAACATCCCGGCAGATGTCTCCCACAAAGCGGCGGTGGGTCAGTTCATCGGCATCATTGTGCGGCACGTCTGCGGCAGGCAGCACCAGCACGGTGGCGGCTGGAAACAAGGTCTTCAGCCAGCGCTGCCGTTTCTCAGGCTCGCAGCCTTCGAACCCGGGATTTGTGTAGCTGAGAATGAAGGGCTTCTCACAGGCGGCCATCATCTGCCGGATGGCATGCTCATGCCCATGATGGAGGGGGCAGAACTTGCCCACAATGAGGCCGCGTTGGAACCGTGTGCTCATGCTTTCATCAGGCGGCGCCAGTGCAGCAGGGACACCAGCGCATTGACCCAGAAGACCGTGTAAAATCCTGCTGTGAGGTAAAGCCCCCGGTGGAAGTAGAGAGGCACGGAGATGGTGTTCACGATCAGCCAGCCATGCCAGCTCTCCAGCCGCCGGTCCATCAGCAGCAGCTGGGCGATGACGCTGAACACCAGCACCAGCGAGTCCGGCACCGGCGCAAAGGCATTCGTGAAGCGGTGAAGCAGCCAGCCATAGCCAGCGGCCACCAGCAGGCCGGCCGTCGCCATGAGCAGCAGCGCGCGCGCATGGGTGCGGCGGATGGGCATGCTGCCGCCATCATGGCCATGCACCCACCTGCGCCAGCCGATGATGCCAGTGCCCACGAAAAAGATCTGCAATGTGGCGTCCGCGTAGAGCTGCGAGCCATAGAACAGCCAGCCGAACAAGATGCAGCCCACAATGCCTGTCCACCAGGTGTGGACATTGTTCCGCCCTGCCAGGATGATGCAGAGCGCGGTGACGAGGTTTGCGGTGATCTCCAGGGGCGTCATGCGGCGGGATCTGCCATGGCGGAGGTGTATTGAACCAATTTGTCCCCATCCGCAGGCAGCGCGCCAACCTTCAACGGCACATCGCCAAACAGCCGATGCAGAATGGTGCGAATGTCATCCTCGGCGGAGGCGCCGCCCGCATGCCGCAGCGTGATGGCGCCGTCGGCGGCCTGGTGCATGGACCACTGGGGCAGCGCCAGATCCCGGAACGCATGTGTCACTTCAATGTTGTTCAGCCATGCCCCGTCCGCGCTGCGGTAGCGCACCGGCGGCCGTCCTGAAAAGCCACGCAGCACCGGCTCCGGCCCGCTGAAATCCAGGGATGCAAAATCCCCTGTGCGGTAACGCAGCAGCGGCAGGCAGAAATTAAAGCCGCCTGTCAGCGTGACCTCGCCACGCCGGCCTTCGGGCACGCGTTGGTCATGCTCGTCCAGGATCTCCACAAACATGCGGTCTTGCAGCAGCACATGGCCGCCGACGGCAGGGTCAAACACTGCGACAGGCCCCGCCTCATTCATTGAGTAGAGATCCAGCACAGGGCATTCAAACGTGCCCTCCAGCCGTGCCCGCAGTCCCGGCAGCAGCGCCATGGAGGTGGACAGCAGCGCGCGGGGTTTCCACTTCATGCCAAGCGTGAGCAGTTCTGTGAAGGAGATGGGATCGCCCGCCAGCACCTCCGGCTGGAGGTCATCCAGATACAGCGCGCGGTCCGCAGGAGCGCGCCAGTCATCGGGATGCAGGTTGATCTTGGCCAGCCCCGCCTCGTTCATCGTCGGCGTCACCGACACATAGGTGAAGCACTTCCGCTGCATGCCCAGCAGCACCACACCGACATCTCCCGCGCCTGCCAGCAGGGTGATGCCGAAGCGCCTCAGCGCCCGCTTGTGAAAGGCGAGGTACGAGGCCGCCACCACCGGATGCGAGGCCAGCAGCAGCGGATGCCCGGAGGTGCCGCTGGTGCGGAAATTGATCATGCGGTCCAGCGGCGCGGAATCCGCCACAAAGGCCGCGATGTCCGCGCTCAGGTCTGCGCGAGACACGGGGGCAATGTCCTCAATGGAGGCAGGCGCTGATCCCAGCGCACGATAGTGCGGCACCTCACGAAATGTCTGCGCGGCAAAATCTGCCAGCCACCCGGGCGGCCGCTCCTGAGTCCAGTCAATCCGGGCTGCCTGCACCGCATCCTCAAAGGCGCGCACCCTCCCCACCTCGTCCGGCAGCAGCTTGTTGCCGGTTTGATTTCGATAAACCGGGGCATGGGGATGCTCCCGCAGCCGTTGCAGCATCTGCCGGCCTTTGGGGGACAGCGTGGGGTGGCGCTGCTCGTCGGTGTGGTCCGCCTGCATCATTCGCGTGTGTATTTGTCGGCAGATTCCTCGGCGGCTTTTCGTGCCAGCGCCTCGCGGATGGCCTGGGCGCGCTCCTCCGCCGCGCGTGCGGCGGCGATGACGCGCTGCCGCTCGCTGGCGCTGAGGCTTGTCAGCCGGTCCTGGGCCTGCGCATGTGTTTCACCCGCCGGCCGCAGATGCAGGCGGGCCAGGGCCACGCGTGCCATCTCCTCCCGCCGGTCGGGATCGGTGACAAAGCTGCGCGAGGCCGTGTGTGCTGCCAGCTCGCCGCTGCTTTCCATCAGCAGCGCCAGGATCTCCTCCGCCGGAGTCAGGGATGTGGTGAAGCATTTGTCCGCCAGCAGCCATGTCAGCAGCAGTGTGATGGACAGCCGGTTCCTGTCCTTCTTCGCATCCTTGCCGGTGAATGTGCCAAGCTGCACCACGTGTGGACTGCCGCCCAGGGAGCGGATCAAATCCCCCACCACTGCGTCCACATGCACCGCGCCCTGATTGCCGATGCGCGGCTCCGCCAGGAACTCCGTGGGAGTCTCTGTGAGACGCCGGGTCAGGGACTCGAGTGGTGGGCCTTCGCGTGTCATATCATGTCAGGCAGCATTCTTATCTAACTTGTGTGCTATGGCCGCTCGCGCAAGGCGCGGCTGACGGCAGGCTCATCCTTCTGCGTGTAGCGCAGGCGGCTGAACTCGCGGGCAAAGGCCACAAGATCCTCCCAGGTGGCCACGCGGTGCACATTCCAGCCCTGGGCATCCCGTGCGCGGAGGATGCCTTTGGACACCTCATTGTCCCACTGCTGCCAGTATTCGGGGAGGTTCAGCACCAGCGTGCCGCCGCCTTGTGCCTTTGCCAGCGCGGCGGCGCTCACGTCCCAGCCGGAGCTGCCGCGTTCATCCTGGTCAAACATCGTGGTGACTCCGTCATCGGAGATCACCAGGATGTGCGCGGGGCGGTCGCTGCTTTTGCGTCTGGCAAAGGTGTCCCGCAGCACATGGATGGGGAAGGCGGTGCCGCCGCCGAAGTAGCCGGTGAGCACGCCGAGGATGGCGTGCTCATCCCGCACAAAGCCGGGCGTTGTGGTGAACTGGTGCTTCCCGCTCCACAGGGTGGCCTGCACCCGTGCGCCAGCACGCAAGGCGGAGAGGCAGATGATGGCGCCTGCCAGCGCGGGATACGAAATGGACTGCTGCGGGTTCAGCATGGAGCCGGAGCTGTCCACGTAGATGTCCAGGTCCAGCGGCTCCGGTTTTGGCTCGGCGCCATCGCTCACGCCCCACACGCGGCGCATGGTGGTGAGGCCTGGGACCACGCGCGGGCTGTGCATCACGGACTGCAGCCAGTCCACGGTGTCCAGCGGGTCGCCCAGATTCCATGCCTCCAGCCCCTCCGGCAGGGGATCGGTGCCGCGTGGCTTTTTGCGGCTGGGGAAGGGAATGAGATGCCGCTGCGCCTGCTCGCGGTAGTAGCGGATGGCAGCTTCGTGATCGGAAATGTTGATGCCGGACGCGCGCAGAATCTCCCCGTATTCAAATGGCTGCCGCGCCTGTCCCCGGCTGCGCAGGCGGCCGGGGGCGGCATCCTGCACGGGTGTGCTGGCGTCGTGCGGGGGCGCGTCCGCATCCTCGGCGGCTTCGTTCATGCCATTCAGCGCGGGGTCCAGCGCCGGGTGGATGATGTCGGATGCCCCGCCCGCGTCGGCGTCAGTCAGCCCTGGGATGTCCCCGCCCACGGCGGCGGCGCGTGTGTCGGCCAGCTTGGACAGCAGGTCGGCGGACTCCTTGTCCTCCAGCAGGTAGGGCAGCATCAGGGTGGCAAAGCGCCCGCCGCCCTCCAGCCAGTCCCGGGCGTAGCTGCGGACCAGCCGCGCGCCCAGCCAGGCGTCGCCATTCATGCGGTCGTCACATTCACCCGCCAGCGTGCCGCGCTCCAGGCTCCACAGCACCTCATAGATGCGCATGTAGATTTTCCACGCGCTGCCCGTGGCGGACCCGCCCACCAGTTTCTGGTAAACCTCCGCCATGCGCAGGCTGGAGCCGCGCTGGAGGCGGTCATTGATGAGCAGGTCGGTGTAGAGATTGGCCACCATCGGCGCCTGTGCCTCCAGCGTGGGCAGGCCGCGGCGGATGCGCGCCAGCAGCCGCCCGTGCTCCGCCAGCGTGGCGGGTGCCAGCACATGGTGGCCGATCTCATGCGCCAGCACCTCCAGCGCGTAGTCCTGCACACCGCACTGCATCACCTCCGGCAGGCTTACGACAATGGCCTGGTCCACCAGCCGGATCATGGCAAAGCTGCCGCCCAGCCCCTCGCGCTTTGCCTCCGTGGCCTGCATGCACAGCGCGGGCGGGCGCAGCCGGGTGAAGCGGCTCCATGCCTCCAGCGCGGCGGGCCACTGTGCCAGCCACTGGTCCCGCAGCTCCTCCATGTCCGAGGTCATGATGATGGCAGGGCAAACAGAATGACCGCATGCGTCAGCGTGCCGGTGATGGCCGCCGTGCTGCGCGTGCGCGCGCTGCTGGTGACCATGCCAATGCCTGATGGCGGGGGGATGCCAGCGGACTCCGCGCTCGTGCCCTGGCTGAACTCCTCCTGCGTGGCCCGGTGGAACGTGGCGCCAAAAGCATCCGCCGTCAGCAGCCACACATCGTCACCGCTGCGCACAAAGATTTGATCATTGGCCGCGATGACCTGCGGTGGTGTGGCAAACAGCCCGCCAAAGCCGCTGAACGCCCCGGCGCGCAGCACCTCATGCCCCGCGTGCGCCGCCTCCCCCGGGACATGCCAGGGATCAGCGCTGAGCGCGGTGTGCAGCTCCGGCCACTTTGCATCGCGGGCCTGGAGCGCCGTCAGGGCCAGTTCGGCCGGCAGCGCCCGCGCCTGCCTCAGCGCGCTCTCACGGTAGTGCGCCAGCCCGCCGCGCCATGCGGCCACCTGTCCTGCCTTGAGCAGCGTGCCCACATCGGCGGCGATGCCTGCCGCCTGTGTCATCACCTCGATCCATTGCTCCGGCCGCGCGCCGGGCGTGGTGCTGAGATGATGCGCCGCATTGCTGAAGGCGCCGATCACATGGCCCGGTGCGCGGGCCACATGCCGGGCCGCAGCCACCAGCACCTGCCGCCAGGTCTGGTTGATCCACGGCTCCCGTGCCTGCGGCCCAGCCAGACGCAGCGCCACCAGTTGCAGCCCTGTCTCCCACATTGCCTGCACGAGGTCCGCCACGGCCTCGGGCGCGACGGCATCCACCGCTGCCGCCAGCGGGTCCATGCAGGTCTGCACAAACTCGGAGAATGCGGCGTCATCAAATGCCGGATTCTCCCGCCGCGCCTGCGCGACTTGCTGGTTGAAGTCCGCGCGGCCCGGCTTCAGCACCTGGGTGAAAGCATTGCAAAGCATGGCGGTCGATCAGCGGGTTTTCAGCCAGCGCAGGTAGTTCGTGTGGCGCTGATGCAGGTACTTCAGCTTCAGCAGGTCGTCATAGAGATGGCCGTACAGCTTGCGGCCCTTGGACCATTCGGAGATCAGCCGTTCGATCTTCACCAGCCGCTGGCGCACCTCGCTCTCGCCCACGCCATCCAGGCCCTGGCGGAACTGGGCGGCCAGCTCGGCCACGGGATCTTCGCGGTCCAGGTCCAGGCGGTCATACTCGGCGCAGCTCAGGTCAAACACCCGGCGCAGCCAGCCCACGCGGTCCGTGCGGAAGGCCCCGTTGCCTGGGGCTTCAAAGAAGGGCGACTCCACGTCCTGCACCAGTTTGTCAAACAGGACGAAGGGCAGGATCTGGCGCAGGTCCTCAAGCTCCACCTCGGGGTTCCCTCGGAAGTAGGCGATCGCCTTGGCAAAGTGGATCAGCGTCATCAGTCCGCGCACGGAGAGGCCGTTGCGTGTCTGGCAGCCCAGGTCCTTCAAGCGGTCGCGCCCGGTGTCCTGGGTGGCCAGCAGATGCCACTCAATGCCTGCCAGCCGCGCGGTGTCCTTCGTCTTGTATTCGAACTGCTCTCCCGCCACCTCGCAGAACTCAAACTGGCTGGTGAAGAACTCCAGCCTCCGGCGCACATCGGCTGGCAGCACCACGGCGCGGATTTCATCCTGCATGCGGTCGATCTCCGCCTCGGTGAAGATGATCTGTTTCGGCACCACCTCCTCCGGCCGGATGCGCTCCTCAATGCGGGTGATGAGGTCGCTGAGAAAGCGTGGATTGAAGGCCAGCGCCTGCACCACGACGTCGATGCGGTCGCGCAGGGCCTCGATGACCTGATAGGTGCCGCCGCCCTGGTCGTCATTCGCAGTGAGGAACCACGCCGCCTCCGGGCATTCGTGGATGTGGTCCAGCATCTCCGCGTAGTTGTCCCCCATCACTGTCAGCAGCGCGCTTTGCGTGCGGGTGGGGATGCGGTTGTATTCGTCGATGATTTTAACCCGCATGTCCAGCCAGCCGCGCCAGGCGATGCGGATGTCCTGGATGCGCTGCGCATTGACGAGGTCCGCAGGCAGCGGATTTCCCAGCAGATCCGCGATCGTCATCTGCGGATGTCCATGCAGCATGGCGCGGCGCACCTCGCGCACGGGATAGCCGCCAATGACGCCCATGAGCAGCGCGCTGGCCGTCTTGCCACGTCCCGGTCCGCCGATGAAAAGGCACTTCCGCCGTGCCGCGAACGTCAGCAGCGGCAGCAGCACAAAGCTGGAGTAGCTCTGCGCGGAGGGCAGCGTCAGCCTGCTTTTCGTGTCTCCCAGCACATAGGACTGCGGCGGCCCGTCATTGTACTCGATGTCATAGTGCGGGCTGATGATGGCCGTGTTGACGATCCAAAAGTACGCCTGCCGCAGCTTTTCATCCAGCGGCGTGTTTTCATCCTGCGTGGCATCCGCCGCCGCAGAGACCGGCCCCTTGTAGAGGTCCGCCACATCGAACTGCCGCGACGCGGGCGCGGGATGCGGATTGGTGGGTGACTGCGAGAGGCGCTGAAAGAGATTGCGCAAGGCCATGAGGCCGAAGTAGACCAGTTCTCAAAAAGCTTGTCAAATTCCCGGCGGCGGAGTGGCCCAGCATCTGCGTGCCTGTGATCACGATTTTCAAGACTGATTTTCGGGTGCCCAGGCAGGCGTGGGGAGGTTTGGTCCCCAGTCCCTTCGTTCACCATGGCGGCTGGAGGACCAGCCGCCCCACCCCGCACTGGGTGCTCGGCCAGAACCGATCCAGGCACGGGATGCCGTGGGCGGTCAGTAAACGTAGGCAAATTCGTTCGAGTTCATGAGCGCGAGGCACACGTCCGCCAGGGCGCGGGTGCGCGCGTCACAATCCGCCGGCTGCAGGTCCGGCACAAACTCCGCATAGGCAGGCAGCTTCTCCTGAAAGCTGAACTTCTCCCCGGTGTTCTCCTCCACCGCATCCCGCTTCACGCTTAAAGGCGGGGGCGTTTTGGCAAAGCTCAGCTTCGCCTGCTTCTCCTCCATCACCTTCCAGTGCTTTTCGCAGGCGGTCTTTTCCTCCGCCGTGGGCCTGCGGCCATAGGCCAGCTCAAACACGCGGGTGATGGCATCCGCGTGCTTGTCTTTCAGCGCCCGGCTGGCCAGGGCCAGCGCGCGGTCGTGGCTGGCCTGTCCGTTGAAGAGGCTGAAGACCTGCGGCGTGACCGTGGAGACCTCCCGGGCCTCGCAGGAGAAGTCGGGGCCGGGCTCGTTGAACACCTCCATGAAGGGGTCGCGCACGCCGCGAATCTTCAGCGCATACAGGCTGCGCCGGTGGCGCTGGGCGGGCAGGGGATTGGGCACCCATGCGGCGGCAAAAGTGCCCATCACCTGCCGTGGCTGCATGGCCACCTCCACATTGATCTCCGGCCGGTTCGGGATGCCGCCGAGCTGGGGGTTCAGCTCTCCCGTGGCGCTGAGCATCGCGTCCCGCAGCTCCTCCGCGCTCAGCCGCCGTGGCTTGAAGGTGGCGTAAAAGGTGTTCTCCAGCTCGTTCTCTGAGGCCGTGTTCTCCGCACGGGCGGGCGTGCTTGCCCGGCGATATGCGGCGCTGGTCATGATGATGCGGTGCATCTCCTTCATGCTCCAGCCGCGCTCCACCAGCGTGGCGGCCAGCCAGTCCAGCAGCTCGGGGTGCGTTGGCTTTTTGCCTGTGCCGCCGAAGTTGTTCGGATTTCCCGCGATGGCTTGATTGAAGTGCCACAGCCACAGGCGGTTCACGATGGCGCGCGTGGTCAGCGGGTTGTCCTGGCTGGCAATCCATTGCGCGAGGTCCTGGCGCCTGCCCTCGATGGCGGTGCCAAACTCCACGCCGCCCAGCACGGACAGGACGCCCGGCCTCACCGGCTTTGTGGGGGAGAACGGATCACCACCGCCCAGGATGGCCGTCTGCTCCAGCTCACCCTGGTTCATGCGGTCCTGCGGCATGCGCAGCGGCTGGTTCACACTGACCATCTGTGGGGTGCGTCCGTTATAGACGGCAAAGGCAAAAGGCTCATACCGCTCCATCTCCCAGCGGAGGCGCTCCAGCCCCTTGCGCGCCACACGCTCATTGCCGAAGTCTTCCGGCGTGAAGCCCACGAGCTTCGGGGGATACTGGTCTTCCGGCACGCCCTGTTTCTGCAAACGCCCACGCGCCACCTCGAACACACCGCTGAAGTTTCTGGCCTTCTTGCCACCCTTCGCCCTGCCTCCGCTCTGGATGAAGGCCCGCGCTTCCGCCACGGCCTTGTCCCATTCCGTGCGGTCCAGCTTCTTTTCCGCGTGCCACTTTTCCGCATTCACCAGCATCTTTTCGTCCAGCGTGCGCAGCATGGCCAGATGCCCGGCAAAGCGGGTCTCCAGATGCTTCCGCTCCTCAAAGCCGGAGGTGTTTTCCGCCTTCAAGAATGGAGCGGGAAGCTCGGCAAGCTGTGTGGTGCCAAAGCAGGCCTGGATGGCGTAGTAGTCATGCGTCGGCACGGGATCGAACTTGTGATCATGACAGCGGGCGCATTGCAGCGAGTGCGCCAGAAAGGCCTCGCCGACGCTGTTGGTCACATCGTCCAGAAACCGCTGCCGCGCCACCTTGGCCACCTCCATGCTGGTCAGCTCCCAGGGGCCCATGCGCAGAAAACCTGTGGCAATGAGCATCTCCGGATCATTCGGGTTCATCTCATCACCCGCGATCTGCTCCTTCACAAACTGGTCGTACGGCTTGTCCTCGTTGAAGCTGCGCACCACGTAGTCGCGGTACCGCCACGCGTTGCCGCGCTCGTAGTCATTGGCAAAGCCGCTGCTGTCCGCATAGCGCGCCACATCCAGCCAGTGGCGGGCCATGCGCTCGCCATAATGCGGTGAGTCCAGCAGGCGGTCGATGAGCGCGCGCACCGCCGCGTCGGCATTCTGGGCGTACGCCTGCGCGAAGGCCTCCGCCTCCTCCGGCGTTGGCGGCAGCCCGGTCAGGTCAAACGTGGCCCTGCGTATGAAGGTGCGCGCATCCGCCGCGCCCGCCACGCGCATGTCCTTGGGCATTCGCAGCGCGATCAGCGCATCCACCGGATGTCTTGGCGATTGTGCGTCGAGGCCCGGCTTTCTCACAGGCTGGTACGCCCACAGATCCTCCGGCTTGTAGCGCCGCTGCGCCCATTCCGGCGACAGCGCGCCCATGGTCTTCATGATGACGCCGTCTTCCGCATTCCACTTGTCTTGATTCGCCTTGGCAATGACCGCGCGCCTGGCCGCATCTGGCCACGGGGCACCGGCGGCGATCCAGTCTTTGATCCAGGCAAGCTGCTCCGCATGGAGCTTGTCCGCCTCCTTTGGCGGCATCGCCTCCCAGTCGCTCTCATGCTGTCGTGTGGAGGCCAGGTAGAGCGGGCTTTCCTCTGGTCGGCCCGGCACCAGGGACTGCACCTCGCTGTCGCCGCCTTTGGTCGTGCTTTCCAGCGTGCGCATGTCCAGCCCGCCTTTGATCTTTGCCGCATCATTGCCATGGCAGGCCAGGCACTTCTCCTGAAACAGCGGCCACACGCGCCGCACAAACAAGGTCTCCGCGTCCCCGGCCGAAGCTGTGGAGGCGAGGGCCAGTGCGGGAAGTAGAAGCGCGAGTCTGCCTGTCATGTGATGAATCCCGGTGGTGGGTCAGGGAGTGCCAGAGTTTCCCCCCAGTGTGGTCTGGCGTGTGCGCGCGGCTGCCGTGTTCAGCCTTTGGACAAGGTCAGGATGCTGCGCCGCCATATCCGTTGTTTCCTGCGGATCACGGTCCAGGTCAAAGAGCATGGCCTTGGGCTGCAAGTGCAGCTTCCACCGCCCCTCGCGCATGGACTCCAGGCGGCGTTGCTTCAGCCCATAGAGCGAATACAGCGTGGTGCGTGGAGAGGTGGCCCCGCCTTGGCCGAGCAGCACCGCGCTTTGATCAAAACCATCTCCATCCGCCGGTGGGCTCACTCCAGCGAGCCGGGCAAACGTGGGCAGCAGGTCCAAGGTGGTGACAAACTCACCGCACACCCGGCCCGCGGGCGCTTTCCCCGGCCACCACGCGATGCAGGGCACGCGCAGGCCGCCCTCATGGACTGTGTGCTTGGTGCCGGTCAGCGGTGCGGCGGTGCCCGGTGTTTTTCGTTCGGGGCCGTTGTCGCTGGTGAAGATCACCAGCGTCTTCTCCGCCAGCCCCAGCTCCCGCAGCTTGTCCAGAATCTGCCCGGTGCTGTCATCCAGCTCCTCCACCGCATCCCCATACAGTCCACGCTGTGACTTTCCTTTGAACTTTGGCGAGGCATCAAAGGGAATGTGAGGCATGGCATGGCCCAGGTAGAGGAAGAAGGGCTTCGCCCGACTGGCCTCGATGAACCTCAGCGCCTCGCTGGTGTACAGGCCGGTCATCTCAGCGGGGACGGCGGGGCGTTTCTCCACCACGTCTCCCCGCAGCACGGGCATGCCGCCCTCGTTTTCAAACACCACGGTTTCATGCTTGTCCAGGTTGTGGAGGACGCCGTAGTAGCTGTCGAAGCCCTGGTCCAGCGGCCTCATTCCGGGCAGGAAGCCGAGGTGCCATTTGCCAATGCAGCCGGTGGTGTGCCCCGCCTGCTTCATCACCTCTGCCAGCGTTGTCTCGCCGCCAGCCAGCCCGGTCTGCGCATCCGGGCGCAGCACGCCTGTGGCCAGTCCGACGCGGCCAGGGTACTTCCCCGTCATCAAGGAAGCACGCGACGGCGTGCAAAGCGCCGAGGTCACGGAGAAGTCGGTGAACCGTGTGCCCTCCGCCGCCATGCGGTCCAGATGCGGCGTGCGGATGTCCTTGGCTCCGTAGCAGCCGAGGTCGCCGTAGCCGAGGTCGTCGCAGTTGATGAGGATCACATTCGGCCCTGCGGCCGAGAGCACGGGCGGCAGCCATAGGCAGGACAAAAGGAGCAGGCGGGAAAGCATCATGAGTATCCCGGTGAACGACGGCCCGGTGCCAGATTTCTCGCTGCGGCCGGGGTGGCTTACTTTGTCGGGGCCGCGCCCTTCAAGTGCTTGTCAAAAAATGCGAGCACCAGCGGGCGCAGGTCCTTCTGCTTTGGCTGGAGGTGGAAGGTGTGCGGCGCGTCCTCGATGATCTCGAGGTGATGCTCGATGCCGTGCTTCTGCAAGGCTGCGGCCAGCGACTTCGACTGCGACACATCCACCGTGGTGTCCGCCGTGCCGTGCAGGATGAGGAAAGGCGGGTCCTGCTTGTCCAGATGGGTGATCACGGAGAACTGCTTGTAAAGCGCGGGCGACTGCGCGCGGCTGGTGCGCAGCGCGGAGATGTCCTTCCAGTTTTCCAGGTCCACCGGTCCATACATGTCCACCACGCAGCTCACCTTGCAGGACTGGCCGCCATACGGTCCGGCGGGGTCCAGTCCGCTCTCCGGTCCCGTGACGCCCACCATGCTGGCCAGGTGCCCGCCTGCCGAGCCGCCGATGACGCCGATGCGGTCCACATCCAGATGCAGGCGCTCCGCGTTGGCCCGCATCCAGCGCACGGCCGTCTTGCAGTCATGCAGGTTCTGCGGCCAGCAGATGGCGGGGCTGGCGGGATCGTCGAGCTGGTAGTCGATGCTCATGCACACATAGCCGTGCGCCGCGAGGGTGGTGCCGATGTTGATCTCCCGTTTGGCGTCCTTGATGCCGCCTTTCCAGCCGCCGCCGTGGATGATCAGCACGCCGGGATGCTTCCTGCCGTCCTCCTTGGGCAGGTAGAGGTCCGCCTTCTCTTTGCGCTCCGCCGGCAGGTAGGAGATGTTCTTTTCTGAAGGGCCTGCGGCCGGTGTCTGGGCGAAGGAGTGGGCGGTGGCGCAGAGGAGGAGAAGCAAAAGACGTTTCATGGAAGTGGATGAAGTGAAACGCCGCCACTCTTCCAGACATTGCGTTCTTGCCAGTGGAGCGGGCTGCTTTACGGTTTCCGCATGAAGAAGGTCCTCCCCCTTGTCCTGCTGCCTTTGGCGCTCACGCAGTGCCTTGATCCCATGTATGGCGGCGGCCCGGGGTACGGGCCTGGAGCGGGAGGCCCGGGCGGCTACCCCTACAACGACCCCTACCGCCGGGCTGAGATGCGCGAGCAGGGGAATGACATCAACCGCATGGCCTACGAGCGTGGGCTGCAGGACGGCCGGGAGGACGCGCAGCAGCGCCAAAGCCAGAACTTCAACCGTCACCGCAGCCGTTTCGACCGCAGCACGGAGATGGCCTACCGGGACGGTTACAACCAGGCCTACAGCCAGGCAAACAGCAGCCTGGGCGCGTATTCCAATCCCGGCTCCGGCTACGGAGCGCCGCCATCCTACACCCCCCCCGCGCCGCCAAGCACCGCCCCGGCCCGCGATCCCAACTACAACATGGGCTATGACTATGGCCTGCGTGACCTGACCAGCGGCCGGGTCTCTGATCCCGGCGCGCACGTGGGGCGCTATGACCCGCGCCACCGCTCCAGCTTTGAGCGCGGTTACTACGATGCCTTCAACTCACGCTCCGGCCAGAACTCCTCCAGCGGTGGCGGCGGTGGCCTTTGGTTCCGCTGAGTCTGCGTGCGTGCAGGCACAAAAAAACACCGTGGGGCAGCAGCCGCACGGTGTTGAATTTTGTTGAGGGAAACGGCCCGGCTTATTCCTGGGTGGCAGCAGCTTCAGGAGCAGCGGCGGTTTCCACAGCGGTCGTCTCAGTCACAGGAGCGTCAGCGGCCTTGGGCTTTGGAGCGGCGGCCTTCTTGGCGGCTGGCTTCTTGGCGGCGGCTGGTTTCTTGGCGCCCTTGGTGTCAGCCTTGGCGGTGCGGGCCTTGCGGGAGACACCGGCTTTGGCGAGCGCATTCTTGCGTTGGAGGTACTTCTTGCGGCGCGTGCGCTTGATGAATTT
>CAZPSQ010000115.1:0-15701 GCA_964588755.1 uncultured Prosthecobacter sp.
GGGCGCAGTCCTCGGCGCGCCAGTAGTCGTCATAGCTGGTGTGCTGGTCCCACTCCCGCAGGAGGGCGGTGTTGTCCTCGGGATTGCGGCAGTTGGCGCCGAAGTCGGCAAAGCGGCCGGGGCGGGTGATTCCGCCGATGCGGTAGCCTTCGTGAAAGAGGCTGAGGCCGGTGTCCACCATGTACTGGCAGACCAGATGGGGCGGGCGGGTGACGGCCAGGAAGTTCTGCGCAAAGCCGCCCTGCGAGCTGCCGAAGGTGCCGACCTTGCCCGTGCTCCATGGCTGTGTGGCCAGCCACTCGCAGGTGTCGTAGCCGTCCTTTTGCTCTCCCCAGGCCAGCGCGCGGTAGCCAACATAGCGGCCCTCGCTGAGCTGGGAGCCGCGAAAGTTCACCATGGCCACGGCGTAACCACGACGGGCGAGGTCGGCTGAGTTTTTGCGCGTGCCTGTGCTGGTGATGCCGGCGTAGCGCTGCTCAAAGACGACGGGGTATTTCCCTTCCTCCTCCGGCAGGTAGAGATAGGCGGAGAGCCTCACGCCATCCCGCATGGGGATCATGACATGCTGCTCGCGCACGCCGGGCAGGTCGAGCCTGGGCAGCTCCTGGGAGAGGAGCGTGGTGGCGGAGAAGAGGAGGGAGAGCGCGAAGGCGAACTTCATCCGCAGGATACGGAGGCGGAAATGGCGGACGATCATCCGACAACACGAATCCTGTCCGGATGGGCGGCGGCACACTCCCTTCAGCGGCCGAGGAGGCTCTTCACCTCGCTCTCGGAGTAGGCGCTTTTTTTGGTGGAGGTGGCCTCAAAGTTTTCGATGATCAGCGGCGCCCTGGGGGTGCCCTTGGCGCGGGTGAGGGCGGAGCCGGTGCCGAAGACATCGCCACCGCCACTGAAGGCAGAGCCAGCCTCATGTGCGGACTTGCCGCCAAAGCGGGACTCACCCGCCTTGAAAGCACTGCCGGCCATGGAGGACTGCCTGCCTCCCATGGAATAGGTCATGTCCATGCCCGGGGCCTTGGACTTGCCGAACCAGCTCTGGCCTGCCTTAAAACTCTTCTGCCCGCCGTAGGATGTGCTGCCGAAGCTCTTTGAGTGGTGCATCTGCTTTTGATACCAGCTGCCCGCGCCTGCCTTGGTGCCCGTGCCACCGATGTATTTTTCAAACTGGCTGCGCACATTCGCGTCCGGCTTCTGCATGGCCCGCTGGGCCAGGGTCATTTCCTTGGGGGTTTTTTTTCCATCCCCCGACGCGGAGCAGTGGCAAAGGCCCAGGACGGCGGAGACGCAGAGCAGAAGTGACAGCAGGGTGTTCATGGCTGGGGCGTGGTACCAGAGGCGGCCTGACGGGCGAGGAAGAGGATGTCCTTCCGCACCGCACCGGGCAGGCGGAACTTGGGCAGCTCGGCCTCGATGCCTGAAAGTCTGCCCCAACTCTGGTAGAGTTCAAAGATGAGTTTTGCGGACTCGGCAGGCATGGCCCAGCCCATGCGCATCAGGAAGGCCTCGACGGCATCAAAGTCCCCCTGACGCAGGAGGAAGCGGGCGTGCGCGGCAAACAGGTCCGGCTGCGTGGCGGCGGTGCCTTCCAGCCGCTGGAGGGCGGCGGCAAAAAGCTCATGCGCCAGCGCGGCATGGCCGGTGTCCTCAAAAGCACGCGCCCAGTCAACCGTCTGCACGCCGCCGGGAAAGGAAAGCCGCAGGGTCTCGCTGAACAGCTCGCGCACGGCGGCCTCGTCACGGAGCGCATGGGCCACACGCACGGCCAGGGGCAGCTTGCGGCCTTGCTCGCGCAGCGTGGGGATGGTGGCCACGACCTGGCAGGCATCCCAGGCCCAGGAGGCGCGCCCGGCCTGCAGCAGGGCCTCGGCCGCCAGCTCGATGCAGGCGCGGTCCGCCTCCTCCGCCTTCTGCCAGGCAAAGGTGAAGTCGGCACGGGAGGCCTCCGGCAGGGCTTTGGCGAAGGCGCTCAAAGCCAGGGCGGCGAGAGGGCGGTCGGCGCCTGCGCGCACCTCTGTGCGCAGGATGGAGATCCAGGCGGCAGCGTCTTTGCCGTCGGCCTGGCCGCGCAGCCAGGCGTGCAGGTTTTGCAGCATCTCGCGGTCCCGCGTGGCGGCGCGGAACAAGGCGGAAACCTGGGCGCGTCCCCGCGCGGGACTCCACGCAGGGTCCAAGGCCAGGACCTTGAGCAACTCCAGCCGCAGGGTGAAGCGCTCCTGGTCACTCTTGAGCGTGCGGTCGGCCTGGGTCAGCAGGCTGAGTGCCTCGGTGAAGCGCTGACGCAGGCGCAGGCCGGTGGCAAGCTCCACGACGCAGGGCAGTGAGCGGCGCTCCACGCAGAGGGTCATGAGACTGCGCACGTCATCCCAGTCACCCTGGAGGGTGGCCAGCTCGCAACGGAGCTTGAGCACCTGCTGGGACACGGGGTCGAGCGGCTCCGCCAGCGGCACCTCGCGCAGGATTTTCAACGCGGCCGGCAACTGGCCAAGACGCCGCAGGATCTGCCCGCGATGCAGGCTGGCCTCGACATCCAGGTCGGTGCCGGCCTGATCGTTGGCCACGTAGGCGGCGTGCATGCGGTCCCAGGCGGAGAGGGCGGCCTTGTCGTCACGCATGCGCTCCAGCAGGAGGCCAAGCTCGCGCAGGTAGGACACCTCATGGGGGCGGCGGCGCTCCAGCACCTGGGAGAACTGCTCACGGAAACCGCGGCGGCGCAGCTCGTCCAGATTGAAGTCCCAGGCCAGGAACATGGCATGCTTTTCACGCAGGGTGTCGTCCCCGAGCGCCGGGGGCTTGAGCGGCGGCTCCGCCATGAGGAGCTGCAGCGCAAAGCCCATGCCCGGCTCGATCTCCATGGCCGCCTCGCAGGAGCGCAGCAGCCACTGGGCGTACTCGGGGTTCGAAGGGGCGCGGGGGGGGAGCTGGCGGTAAACACTGATGGCCTCCCGTGCCATGCCGACGGTCTCCAGACGGCTGCCGAGGTTCCCCAGCGTGTCCACGGAATGCTCGGTGCGGAGGTCCACGGCGGAGAGGTGCTCCCGGATCATGCGCAGGCGGGTGGGGTAGTCCTGGGCGCGCAGGCGGGCCAGCAGCTCATTGATGCGCCACTCCCCAAACTCCGAGTCTGAACGTGGCCCCAGCATTGTGGTTCCGTAGCGGGCCGCCATCTGACCGTTGGCATTGTTGACGACGGAGCCAAGGCCCTGCTGCACCAGCAGCGCCTCGATCTCCCGCGTCTCCTCCCACAGGCTGCGCAGGTGGAGGGGCTCCTCATAACGGGAGCCCCCCTGGGGAATGAGGCTGCCGCGCGTCTCCGTCATCTCCCGCTGGGCCAGGAAGGGGCCGCCGAGGAAGCGCCCCAGGGTGGCTCCGCCCTTCTGCTCAGCACCGGCAAGCCCTGCCACCACAGCCCGGCGGATGAACGTCATGGCGGAAGGCCGCGCACGAAGCAGCTGCAGCCAGGCCTTGCGCAGCATCTCGCCCCGCTGGAGGTCGGAGCCTGCCACGCGGGAGAGGGAGGTGAGGCTGAGCAGGAAGGGATCAATGGTGGTGCGGTAGTTGTCGGCAGAAACCGGCACATTCAGCGCCTCCTCCAGATAGCGGCGGGCGAGGTCCCAGCGTTCGGCGCTTTCCGCGATGCGGGCCAGCATGTGCGCCAGCCCGGCCTCCATGTCCGGCGAGTTGCGCGGCAGGCTGTCCCCCAGGGCCAGGGCCTCGTCGTAGCGCTGCTTGTCCTGCAGCTTCCGCAGCAGGTCGATGACGGCCACGCTGCGCAGCACCCGCGAGTCCCCGAGCGCGCGAAGGTCCCCGGCACGGTAGCGAAAGTCCGGCACATCGACGAGCATGGAGAGGCAGGCGTGCAGGAGGTCCGCGCGTGACTTGGTGACACTGGGCGCCCAGCCCTTTTCCCCTGCCCACCGCAGCGCCTCATCCATGCCATGGGTGCGCAGGGCCAGCCAAAGGTGGCAAAACTGGGCCTCCAAGGTGCCCATGTCAGGCAGGATGCGTGCGAGCACCGCACGCGCCTCCGCCCCGGCACCGGCGGCGTACAAGGCCCACAGCTTTTCCACATCGTTGGCCTTCGTGTCACCGCTCCACTGGCTGATCCAGGCGGTCAACGCGGGGCCTCCGCCGGCAAGGCGCAGCCGGGCCAGCTCCTCGATGGCGCGCAGGCGGACCATGGCGGCATCGTCCGGAAGCTCGGCAAACTCCGCGCGCGGCTGCCCCAGGAAGGCGCGCAGGGTGTCCATCTCCTTGCGCTCCAGGCCGGGCGCGAAGTCCAGCAGCGGAACAAGGGCGCTGGTGGTGACGGCGGTGCCGTCCCGCCGGGTGTTGGTCAGCGGCAGCGGGGCACGAACGCCCTTGGTGGGGTAGGAGCCTGCTTTCACCGGGACGGCCAGCACGGCCAGCAGGTGGCGCTCCGCCTCCGCCTCATCGGCAAAACGGAGACACTTCAAGGCCAGGCGCAGGCTTGCACGGCCATCCCACGCGCGGACGCGGGCCATCTGCTCATACACACGCCGTTCCGCCTCGTCCTGTCCCGTTCCTTGATAATACTTGGCCAGCTCCTCCAGGGCGGCGGCGTCCTGGGAGAAACGGCTTTCCAGCCGACGGCGCACGCGGTCGGCCTCGGTGATTTGGAAGGCCTGCTCCAGCAGCTCCACCAGCCGCCGGGACTCAGGCGCGACTTCCTTGGGCGGGGCCGAGGCGGCGATCTGCTTCTGGAAGTAGATGGCTGACTTCAGGTCCGACACCTTCAGCGCGGCCTCACGCAACTGGTCGAGGGAAAAGGGGGTGTCCGGCGCGGTATAGTACGCCTGCTTCATGCTGGCGAAGGCCTTCACGTGGTCCCCGCCGCGCTCAAACACCTGCGCCAGGGCCTCATGGTAAAAGCCGTCGAAGGGATGCCGCTGCGCGCGGCTGAGCAGCGCGCGCTCCAGCAGTTTCAGGCGGTCGCGCGCCACGCTGGGCGCGAGGTCGCCACCGCTGGCGTCGGAGAAGGTCAGCCGGTCGATGCAGCGCCGCAGCACCTCGCGCCGGCGCTTCACGTCCGGCTCGCGCTCGAGGATCTGCGCCTGCACCTCCACATGCTCCGCGATGCGGTGCTGACGCAGCAGGATGTCGGCGTAGTTTTCCAGCAGGGGCATGGCGGCGGTGCCTTCCACGCGTTTGACGGCCTGCTTCCACAGGGCAAGCGCGTCATCCGCCCGGCGCTGGAGGAAGTAGAGGGTGGTCAGCGCGGAGAGAAGCTGGCCGGAGTCTGGAAACTCGCGGTAGGCGCGCTCCAGCAGGCGGGCGGCCTCGATGCCGGGGGGCGGCAGGATGCCGGCACCTTTCCAGCCAGGGCTGCTGGTCTCCGAGTCGGCGCGGCGTTCCGCCTCCAGCAGCAGCTCCGCCAGACGCAGGGTGTATTGCACGCGCCCGGCGGCATCCACCTCCGCCAGATGGCGCAGCTGCCGCAGCATGAGCGGCATGTTTTCATCCACCTGGGCGAGGTCGAGCTTCAACTGCTCCTGCGCCAGGGAGAGCCGGTGCCGCTGGGGAGAGCGGCCGAACTCCAGACGGATGAGGAGGGCGTAGGCATCCTCCAACAGGCCGCCGCGCAGCGCCCACCAGAAGCCCCGGAAGACATCGGCGCGTGTCTTGTCCGTGTCCAGGGCGGCGCTTTTTGCGGCGCGGACTTTTTCCTGGGCAAACTCGGTGACGCGCTCCGGCAGCTTCTCGGCCTTGGGGTTTTCCGGATCGCTGCTGCCGAAGCCCGCGCCGGTGAAGGCGTCCGGCAGCTTGAACTCGCCGCTGACGGTTGGTTTTTCGACGACTTTTTGATCCCCCATGAGGATGGAGAGCAGGCGCTCGTCCACATCCACGCGCTCGTCATCGGTGGTGCTGGCCTGCCATGCTTTCTCCACCCATTCGGCGGCCTCCTCGTTTTCCCCCTGCTCGGCGAGGAGCTGCGCCAGCTGCAGCCATGCGCCGCGGCCTGCCGTGGGTTTTGAAACGGCCTCGCGCGCCAGGATGATGGCGCTGTCCATGTTGTTGCTGGCGGCGAGGAATGCGGAGGCATCCCCCAGCCGTTTCTGGCGCTCCTCCTCGGTTTTGGCGCCGGAGGTGAAGTCGCGCAGCAGCTTGTCCTCCGCCGCGACGTCCCGGCGCGTGCGGAAGAAGGCGGCCAGATCAAAGACGGCCTCCATTTTTTGCGGATCACGGGCGACCCGGGCGCGGAGGATTTGTTCCACCACCGCGTCCAGCGAGCGGGTCTGGGCAAAGGCGAGCACCTGCTTTTCCACCTCGGTGCTGGTCTGTGTTTCGACCAGCCGGAGGAGGCGCCTCACGGCGCTGTCGGAGTCGCCGCCGCGGAGGTCGGCCTCGCAGCGCAGCAGGACGATGGCGGGCGTGTCGCCGCCGTCGTTTTTCAGGTGTTCGTCCAGCAGCGCGGCCGCCTCGGCCGCTCCCTCGTGGTCCAGCAATGAGCGCACAAGCTGCCAGCGGTAGTCCTCCCCCTGCGGCACGGCCTTGACGAGGGCGCGCAGCCAGACCAGGTGCTCATCCACATTGACCGTGAGCTCGAAGAAGCGGGTGACATTGAGCAGCGCCTGCTCGGATGGAGGCACCGCCTGGGCTGCGGCGACAAGTGCCTTTTGCAGGTCGTCCAGCGCGCCGAAACGCTCATGCAGGCGCACGCGGCGGCGGAAGAAGTCGAGATAGCGGCCGTCGCGGAAATGCAGCAAGGACAGCCCGTCGCGGAGAGCGGTGTCGGCCTTGGCAAACTGGTCGGCGTGCTCGTAGATGCGCGCCAGATCGTAGAGGGCGTCGAGCCTGCGCTGGGGGTCCTTTTGGTCGGCGAGCCGGGAGAAGAAATTCGCCGCGCGCTCTGGAAAACCCGCCTGGAGCAGGAGCTGCGCCACCTGCCGGGCCAGGTCAATGTCCTGCGGGCGGAGCTGAGCGGCGTGCTCATAGGCGCTTGCCGCCTCGGCCGGTTTGCCGCTGGCGAGGGCGAGGCCGCCGAGGTCGATCCACATCTGCGGGGCCTGCGCGTCGGTGACGGGCACCAATTCGGCGGCGCGCTTCAGCAAAGCGAGGGCGGTGGCGGGGTCTGCCAAGTCGCGCGCGACTGCGGCGCGGGCCTGGAGGATGATGAGGTTTTTGTCGTCCGCCTTGAGCAGATCGTCATAGAGCTGGGCGGCTTTTTTGAGATCGCCTGCGCGGCGGATGAGGTGGGCCTCGACCATCTTCACAGCGGCGAACTGTGATGCCGCGGCCTGCTGGGACACGTTTTCCACCAGGAGGCTTGTGGCGTCGTGCTTTTCATACAAGGCCCAGAGGAGGTCCAGCACGCGACCGTATTCCGGCTGCTGGACGAGGAGGGAAAGGTACTCGTTGGCCAGCCGGGTGTCCCGCTCCGACCAGGGCTTTTCAGCGGCCTGCGCGCGGGCCTGGACCTGGCCGCCCAGGAGGAACGCGAGCGCCAGCGTCTTTCCAAGACGCGTGAGTCGGGACCAGTGGGGGGCGCTGCCGGGCATGGGTGGGGGTACGATTACGCTAGCCTGAGCTACGATCATACCCCCCTTTGCCGACGCCGCCAAGGGCCAAGAAGAAGCCGGGACGCCCGCCGCAACGCCTCACAGGCCATGGCGCCGCCGCAGCAGCCATTTCAGGTTTTCCACCAATTCGGGGTCATAGGGGTAACTGCCTGCCAGGATCTTCATGGCGGCGTCACGGTCGTTCCAGGCGCGGATGCAGCCAAACAAGTCGCCACTGTCGGCGCGGCGGTTGACGGTCATCTCATTGACAAGCTGGCCCACGGCGGTCTGCAGGCGCGCGACATCCTCTTTGTCTGGAGAAGTCTGGAAGGCGCTGCTGAAATAGCCCTCAAACAGCAGGTGATGGCAGCGGGCGATGAGCAGCCGGGGTGACACACGGTAAAGCACATGGTCCTGCGCCAGCCGCCTGCCGCGCCCGTTTTCGTCCTGAAAGAGGTTGTTGAGGGTGGCGATGAAGGTGGGGTCTGAGCAAAAGACGGACGCGAAACGGCCTTTGGCGGCCACAGAGTCCCCGCGCGGGAGATGCATGGTGACGAGGGTGCCGATGATGTCGGAGACGGAGGAGGCGGCCCACTTTTGCACCAGGCTGCGGAGCACGATGTAGTCGCAGAGGAAAAGCGGGCTCTTGGTGATGACGTCATCGGCCGTTTGCAACGCCTGGGTCCACACCGCCTGGGCCTGCGCCTCGTCTCCCGCCAGGCGGTGCAGCATGCCTTCCAGCAGGCCTGCGCCCGCGAGCCGCCTGCCGTCCGCCTTGAGATGCCGGCGGGCGTCGCGGGCATGGCCGATGGCCTCCTGCCACCGCTGGCCGCGGGCGGCCTGCCGGGCGCGCTCCATGGCGGCGATGCAGGCGACGGTGGGATCATCCGGCAGGGCGGCCTGCCACTGCTGCAAGGCGAGGGCGAGCCCAGGCTTTTTCTCCGGCTGCTCCAGACGGCACCACTGGTCCAGGCAGTTGGTGGCGGCGAGCAGCGTCACAGGGTTTGCGGCGCTGCCGAGCGGGTCCTGCAAGGCGCGTTCGTGCATGTCGTTGACCACCTCCCCCAGGCGGGCCATGTGGTGGGCCATGGCAAAGCGGTTGGCGATTTCCACGGGGGGCCGGCGGAGGATCTGGTAGGCCAGCGCGCCTGCGGACACCTGCTCAGGGTCCACATTGAGCAGCCCGATGCCAAGCCCTGGCCTGAAATACAGGCTGGTCAGTTTTTCGACCCCGCCACGGCCAAACTCCTTGAGGTCCACCTGGGACAGGCCTTTGGGCACCTGGGCCAGGAAGGGGGCCGCTGCCAGCACACCGTCCTCCTGCGCGGTGTGCGCCCAGAGCTGGTAGGCCGCGCGGTCCCGCCAGGAGCTGGCAGGCCCCTCGACAAGGCGGGTCCAAGCCTCTTTGGCAGAGCGCACATCCCCCAGGCGACGCAGGCAATGGGCGATCTTGTAGTCCGCCTCGACCGCCAGCAGGGGATCGCCGCTCACCTCCTGGTAGAGCCGCCGTGCCTCGGCCCACTTGCCACGCAGGGAGAGGAGGTCGGCCCGCTCCAGCGGGCTGGCGCTGTCCCGGGGCCGCACCCGCACAACCAGCCTCTGCAGGCCGACATCCGGCGGCCAGATGAAATGCAGCCTGTTGGAGGCGGAGATGCTGCCAAGCGCGTAGTCGGAATGCGTCACCAGCCGCCAGCGGTCATTGATGCGCACCTCCACGCGCTGAGGCTCCAGCAACAGGGAGAGGCGCAGAGGCTGATGCATGAGCATCTCGTCTGGAATGACGATGACTTTTTGCGGCACCTTGTTGCGCTGAACAAGGAGCAGGCAGGCCTGGGGGCCGGGCACGGGTTCCTCCAGCAGGGCGAGCAGGGCCGGTGTGGCCTCTGCGCGGCGGCAGAGCACCGCCTCCGTGGCTGAGCGCTCCAGCGTAAGGCCAAGGGCCAGCCGTTGGAAGGTGGCCGGATCCGCCTGGAAAGTGGCATTCACCTCCAGCGGAAGAGGGATGCGCTCCGACATGATCACGTCTCCATCACCTCCCGGCGCGGGGAAGAGGGCGCCGCCCCGCACCTGGGTGCCGCCTTCCGGAAACAGGCCGTCCAAATCCTGAAAGGGAGGAAGCAGGTCCGCCACGACCTCCCACCTGGAGACACGCTCCTGCAGCAGACCTGCAAGCCGCGCCGCCTCGGCCTGGACAGAGGGCCGCTTTTTGAGCCAGGCGATGTCCTCCCGCACGCCAGCGATGTCTGCGTCGTCCAAATGAGCGCGCCGGAGGATGGCGGCCGCGTTTTCCACCACGTCGCGAAGCAGGTGGTCGTGGAGGTCGGCGGAGGCTTGTGGATCGACCTGTGCGAGGGCATGCAGCATGGCCTCCACCTGCGCCAGGTCCTCCTTTGTCCACACGGGGGCCTGCATGGCCGTGGTGATCTGCTGCTGGAGGGCAAAGCGCCGCCGCTCCTCCGCCTGATGGTGGCCACTCCACAGGAAGGCGGCCAGGAGCACCCCGCAGGCTGCCAGCGCCGCCGTGAGCGCGGGCCGCCGACGGGCCTGACGGAGCAGATGGGTGAAGCGTGAGACGGGCCGCGCCACCACAGGCTCCCCGCTCAGAAAACGCTCCAAATCCTCCGCCAGGGCAAGCCCGTCCGCATAGCGGTCTGAGGGACGATGGGACAGGGCCTTGAGAAGGATGCACTCGAGATCGCGGGGGATGGCGGGATTCAACGCGCTGGGGCGGGCGGGGCGCACCTCCTCGGCATGACGCTGGATGACCACAAGAAGGTCCCCTGGGTGCGGATGCACCTCGGTCAGCAGCTCGTAAAGGGTGGTCCCGAGCGCATACACATCGGTGGCGGGGGCGATGGTTCCGCGGCGGCGGTCGAGCTGCTCCGGGGCCATGTAGGGGGCGGTGCCCAGGGCCTCGTTGGTCAGGGTCAGTGTGAGGGTGTCCTCCACCTTGACGATGGAAAAATCGACGATGACGGGCTGATGTGTGACCGCGCTGACCAGGATGTTCGCGGGCTTGAGATCCCGATGAACCACCCCGAGACCGTGGAACCAGCCGGCGGCCCGCGCCACATGGGCGATGAGGGTGACGCGCTCCCGCAGGCCGAGGCGGCTGGTGGAGCACCACTTTTTCAGGTTCAGGCCCGGAATGAACTCCATGACCAGACATGCGTGGGCGTCGGTGATCTTGAAATCGATGATGGGCACCACATGCTCATGCTCCCCCTCCCTGCGCAGACGCATGAGGGTCTCGCCCTCTATTTCCAGGCGGGCGAGGGTTTGCTCATCCCCGCTGCGGGCGGGATCGAGCAGCTTCAAGGCCACGACACGTCCGGTCGCAGACTCCACCGCCCGCCAAACCTGGCCCATGGCCCCGCTGCCGATCCTCTCCAGCACCTCAAAACGGTTCTCCCAGCCGAAGGGGATGAGAAGCTGCTGTGCGGATGATGCCATGAGTAAAGAAAAGCGGAAGCCGGACCTCAGCCCCAAGCCGCCCCGCAGGCCTTTTATAAGCACAATTCCTCAAGAAACCAACTTAAACGAGGTGTCCAAGGGGAAGAACTGCCCTATCCTCCCTTTCCCGGTCATTTCACCATGAAAGAAAACGCACGCACCTTTCCCACCACCTGCCACACTCTGCTGACGACCCTGCATTCGACCGACCAAAAAACCCGCGAGACCTCCCTGGCGCGCTTCTGCACCGTTTATTATCCGGCGATCTACGGCTTTGCCCGAATGCTGGGCCTGCGGGAGGCCGACGCCAAGGACCGGGCGCAGGACTTCTTTGTGGAGGTGGTGCGGGACGACCTGCTGGCGCGCTTCGACCCCCAGCGTGGCAGCCGGTTCAGTTCCTGGCTGATGACGTGTTTCAAACATCTGGAATTCAACCACCGGTCCGCCCAGGCCACGCAAAAACGCGGGGGCAGCAACCAGTTCGTACCCCTGGACAGCGAGCATGCCGAGCATAGCTACCGGGCGGCGCACCTGGCGCATCTGGCCCCGGAGCCGACGTTTGACCTGATGCTGGCGCGGGAAATCTGGCTGGCGGTGAAATCCGCGCTGCGGAAGCGCCACGCCGCCAGCAAGGACGAGCTGCTGGTGGCCGATCTGCTGCCACTGGTGCTGCTGGAACGCTGGCCACCGCGCCCGATGCCCAGCCAGGAGGAGATGGCGCTGCGGCACGGCACCACGCCAACGAGGCTGAAGGCCTTCTTCAACCGGACGCTGAAAACGCGTGCGCGAACCCAGTTCGACCGCGAGGCGTGCGACGCCTGCCCCGGCATTTCCAGCCAGGACATTGAGCATCTGTGGGTGCTGCTGTGCCGGTATGGAGAGGATTGAAATGACGAAATCCGAATGACGCGACAGTCTTTCGGCCAGTGGTCAATTCATTCGACATTCGTCACTCGAACGTCTTACAGCTCGCGCAGCCTGTACCCGATGGCGTCTGATGATTGTCTCAAGTCAAGGATGGCACCCACAAAGATGCGGCCGCCCGTGACGGAATAGAAAATGCCCAGGTTTGTGTTTGTCACCACAAGCCGGCGGATGCGTTTTTAAAGTGCCTGGGACCAGCCTCTGGAAACACGGGCAAAATGCCCAACGTATTGTCCACACGATGGCAGGTGCGCTCGCCCTGGAGCAGGACAATCTCATGGCGGCTCACGGCAGGTGGAACTTGAGCTTGAACTCATCCAAGGTCATGGCCGTGGCAGGATCGCGCTCATAGTCGGCAAATCTCTTTTCCACGATCTCAAGCACTTCGGGAGCCGTCGGCAGTTCTTCCTGCCGGCTATCGACTTCATCCCACAACTCGACCGCAAGCTGCCATTTTTGCTGGAGGCTCAGTCCGACAACGGCAGGAATTTGCCCGGCTATCATGCGAAAACCTGACATAGAGACACCCGTCTTTCAATGGATACCATGGGGCCGATGACGAATGACCTTCCGGGCATTCGTCCATTCATCATTCCTCGCTGATTCGTGGTGCCCCCTTTCGGCAGCCTGTGACTGTCGCAGGCGCTTCGTCCGCCACTGGTTTCCGTCATTCAAAGCTCCCGCGTCACCTCATCCACGCGATAGCCAAACCCCGGGCCGCTGAGCGTGCCGAGGTCCACGATGCCGCCGCGACGCTGGAAGAGGCCGGGGTGGACCTGCTGCTCGGGGAGGGAGGCGTCGGGGTAGAACTGCATGGAGTTGCACTCCACGCCCTGGATGGTGCCGGCGTGCGCGGCGAGGCGGACGTGGGGAATCATGGCCAGCATGGGATTGGTGAGGTCCTGCACCATGAGCGGCATGCCGTGGGCTTTGGCCCAGCAAAGGCTGAGCAGCGTGCCGGTCTGAGTCTTGCAGGTCTTCAAGGCGACGCCGGACCAGCCGAGGCGGCGACCGAGGCGGACGAACTCCCAGTCGTGCGCGCTTTCATCGAGGAAGAGCGGCTTGCGGGCGGAAACGGAGCGGACATCGATCTGATGCGCCTCCAGGTCGTAGGGGAAGGGCTGCTCCACGTAAAGCGTGCGGGCGTAGATCTCCGGCTCCTCCGCCAGGAGGCGGTCGAGGATGGCGTTCACATAGGCGGGGTCCTTGACGGTGCAGTTGAAAT
Organism: uncultured Prosthecobacter sp.; assembly: GCA_964588755.1. Taxonomy (GTDB): domain Bacteria; phylum Verrucomicrobiota; class Verrucomicrobiia; order Verrucomicrobiales; family Verrucomicrobiaceae; genus Prosthecobacter. The sequence goes on from CAZPSQ010000115.1 coordinate 13,123, forward strand.
CGGCGCTGAGCCACTTCACACCGTTGGCAAAGCCGATGCGGCCAATGCGTTGCATGCGCTCATAATCCCAGGCGGCGTCGGTGCCGCGCAGCTTCACCTTGAGGCAGGTGAGTCCGTCGCGCTGAATCCAGTCGGCCAGCAGGATGGGGTGCTCGTCCTGGGGTTCGGCACCGGTGAGGTCGGAGGCCTCCAGGGCATCCACACCGCCGACGAGGTGCCAGACGGGGAGCTGCTTCGGCGCGTCCATGACCAGGTAGTCCTGCGGGTAGCGACCGGCGAAGCTGATGCCACTGCCTTCCTCCGGCGTGATGTAGGCGGAGAGGTCGCGGCTCATGAAGTCCGCGTTGTAGGTGGTGTAGATGTCGCGGCCGTGCAGGATGCCGTAGGCGTCGTGGATGGCGATGTCGAAGGCGCTGAAGGCGACCAGCGAGCCGAGGTAGGGCATCTCATCCCCCCCGGCCAAGGCGTTGGCCTCCTTCGTGGCCGCAGCCAGGGGGCCATGCATGAAGTCCTGGCCGATCTCCATGGGGTGGCCGGACAGGCCGCTGGCGACGAGGCGCTCCGCGAGCAGCTTGGAAAAATCCTGCATGCGCTGGGCGCGCACGGCCACGCTGAGCGTGCTGGGCCACACCCAGGAGACGCTGAGGGGGGTCTCGCCCCAGCCCTGGGCCGTTTTGCCATCCTGTCCGGTGACAGTCACCCGCACGCGCAGGCAGACCACGCTGGTCACGGTCTCCGGCCCGAACTTCAGCGGCACGCGCATGGTCACGGGGATGAAAAAAACTTCGGCGGCGGTGACGCGGACATCGGTGGGGAGGCTGGAGGGCATCCCGCATGGTGAAGCGCAGGCACCAGCCCGCAAAAGAAAACATTGGGGCCGCTGATGACACGATCTGCGTCAGCCAGATCCGTTTGGTTTTTTCAAACGGAGCGCTTTTTCTTTAAGACAGCCCAGGCCAAGACTGCCAGCAACACAATACCTCCCGCGAACCAAACCGGAAACCCCGTCCGTGGTTCTTTAGCCTTGGCCAGCTCAGGAAAGTTTCCACCGGTGGCACCGCAATTTGCAGCGAGGTCACGGACGCGGGACCCTGCACGGGCACCACAGGAACAGCTTCGACACTGGGCTGCACGCCCTTTTCCAAGGAGGGTGCATCTCCGTCCTTATGATACACGCCATGTTTCGCCAGCCAGGCGGCCGGATCTTCCCGGAGAAGGTCTTTATCAACCATGTCAGAAACCTGATAGGCGTCTTGGGTCATCCATGACGCCAGATGCCAACGAAGCGAGAACGGGCTGGTCCAGCCACGTGGAGCAGAATAGTATAACCAATGCTCGCCGGGTCGGATCGTCGCCGCGAAGATGCTTTTCAGAGTTTTGCGGCCTTCAGGTGTTGGTTCCGCTGCCCCATAGGGATGGCAGCTGACGGTTCTCGCCATGATCTGCCACGCCGGGGAATCATATTCAAACTTGCGCAGCAAGCGTACGACCTCGGATGCTTGGTCGTCTTTGACATCTGTCATCACCGCCTGGGCGAATGCCTTGGCGTCCTCGTGATCAAACGTAAGCTGTGGGGTTACTCCCTTAGTGGCATCGTTGGCTTTGGCAGCCAAGGCTTCGAATGTATCGGCCTTGCTGGCGGCCGCCAACGCCATTGGACTCAATAGAACAGCGGTCAACAGTAGTCCGAACGAGGCCCCAATCGGCCAAGGAAGTGCTGGTTTCATGGAGGCGTGTATTTTCAGGCGCTTCGCCGCTTCGACCAGACACACCATATCAGAGCAGCCAGAACCAGTGCGCCGCCTGTGAGCCAAAGAACAGAACCAGATAAGGATTGAGCCTCGGCCGATGGGGCCAAGTTCAACTCTGACTTGGCAGGAGGTGCTTGAGAAATGGGACTCTTTTTTAATTTTAAACTTGTCTGGCCAACTGGTGTCGCATCATTCGGCATGGAATCACCGACAGCTATCGCAAGCCTGGCAGCAAGTGCTCTGCGAGATGCGCTAGTTGCGATGACATCGTTGCCAAAATGCTCACCCGGAAAATGTTTCGTGACGACGCTTTTGATTGGATCAATGAACAACACTGGTGGTTGGAATCCTGTTTCATAGTTGTCTTGAGGCCAAAAGCGCGAATCGCTCAGAAGCATCAAAAGCACAACTTTGGCCTTAAATTTTTCGTCGGCAATCTTGTTGGTTTCCTCAAATATGTGTTGTCTTGTCTCATATCTATCGAAGCATAGGGATATCAAATCCAACCTCCTTGAATGGAGCGCAGATCTTGCCATTTTGACAAAGTCTGCCTTAGCAGCCTGAGGGAGCATTTTTTCTGCTTGCTCGAGGGACAAGGAGGAAAAATCTGGTTGTTGCTGCGCCATGCACTGTTGATAAACAACCGCAAAGGCAAGAATGAATACCCAGAGGGTACGGGTAACTATTTTCATGGGTTATGATCTGCCCCAAGAGTTTGGGCGCTTCGCTATTACGTGGCACCGGGGGGGGGGGGGGGTTTTGTCCCCCTTCTTATTTTTGTGGGGGTTTTTTTCAAAACCCCCTTGTTCGGGGGGCGACAAACAAAAT
>CAZPSQ010000116.1:0-15639 GCA_964588755.1 uncultured Prosthecobacter sp.
TCGATGGAGCCGAACCAGAACTCGCGGTTCAAATCCAGGCCGCTGTGGCTGTGGCGGGTGCCTAGCGCGCTGCCGGTGGGATTGCAGACCGGATAAAAATGCAGCTCGTAGTCGTGCAGTTCCTCCGGCTTCTCCTCGGCCCAGCGGATGAGCTCATGCGTGGCCAGGGTGCCTGCCTCCTCATCCCCGTGGATGCCGGCGAAGATGCCGATCTTGATGCCATGACCGCCCTTCAGGGGCCGCTTGACCACCTTGGGGATGCAGATGCCTCGGTCTGGGGGATGGGGTTCGGTCATCAGTTGTCGCGGGGCCGGAAGGACGGCGCTCTGACGATGGAACGCCTGCCTGCCAGCGGAGAGCAAGTGGGACGAAAGTGTCATGGTTTCAAGCGGTGACTTCCAGACGGCCGGGTCGAATCAAAAGAAGCGGTGGCTGACCTCCAGGTAGGCAAAGTCGGTGTCCCCGCTGCGCACGCGGTTCTGGATGAAGCTGCCGTCCTTGAAATAGGCGTAACCGAGGATGATCTCCGTCTTCTCCTTCAGCGTGTAGCGCGCGCGGATGTCGAACTCCTGCCCGATGAAGCCGCCGCTGTTGCCGGTGGCGTCCCGCGCGTTGTTGGCGTTGGTGAAGCGGTCCTTCTCGCTGGCCAGCCAGTACCAGCTGTAGCCAAAGTCCACGCGCAGGTTTTTGCCGGGCTTCAGCTCCACCCGGATCTTCGGCGTGCTGATGTTCTCATACACGATGTAGTCATTGGCGGACCACGGGCGGCCGAAGCCGAAGAAGCGCTCGAAGCGGTTGTCCGTGCCGTCGTTGGGGTCGCGGTCGCCGCTGGCATAGCCGTAGAAGCCGCTGATGCGTGGCCTCCAAGGATGCGAGGCAAAGGTGTAGCCGATCTCCACATTCCCGCCATACGCGCGCACCTTGTTCGTTCCGTTCTGGCCAAACTGGTAGGTGAAGCTGGCGTCGTAGTCGAAGCCTGTGCTGCCGATGATGCCATAGGCGCGCAGGCCCGGGGAATGCACCATGCGCTCCGTCACACCCGCATACGCGGACTGGTGCAGGGCCAGATAATACGGCTCCAGCGTCACGACCTTGGACCAGCCGCGCCAGTGGCCGATGAGGGCATACATCCACTGCTGCTCCACCGGCCGGTCCCACTCATACTTCAGGCGGTTGAGCGGCTGCACGGCCAGGATGTCGAGCTGCCAGTCGTTGCTTTCCTGGCCCAGGGTGCCGTGAAAGCCCTGAAAGGCGTTGGCGGTGTTGCGCCACTGGTTGTTGCCGATCAGGCGGCGGTCCAGGAACTCGAAGTTGTGAATGCCGTAGCGGATGCTGACGGGGCGGATGTTGCCATTGGGGTCCTTGGGCAGCAGGTGCTTGAAGTAGAGCTCTCCATAGAGGCGAATGAACTCGAACTCGTTCACGTCGCGATTGTCACGCGGGTAATTGCCGTTGTAGCGGCGTGCGTCCTGCATCTCCACCGCAAAGCGAAAGGGGTCCGCAATCTCCTTGATGCCAATGTAGGCCCGGGTGCGGTGCAGCAGCGGCTGGTCCAGCCCGGCCTGCGCGCGGCGGATGTCGTCGTCACGGTGCTCATAGCGGAAACGGTAGTCCAGCCCGATGTCCAGCCAGTGCGCGTTTTGCAGGGAGGCGATGCCGGTCTCGGCCGCGTTGCGCACATACTTGGGCGGATCAGGGTCCCGCGTGGTGCTGTAGCTCAGCGGGGCCACATAGAAGGTCTTGGGCGCGGCTTTCGTGGCAGGCTCCGCAGCTTCCAGGGCGGAAGCGGCCATGAGCAGAGCAAGACCGGCACGGCCCGCAGCCCCGAGGAGGGCCGTAGGGACGTTGGTGAGGGAGAACGGGGACATGGGGATGTTTCGGTTCCGACGAGCAGCCCGCACGAATGGCGCGGACCAGGTCAGGTGAAACATCGTTATCTGTCGAATCTACATTACGCAAGTAGGAATTTAAAACACACCAAAAAGCAGCTGACTGCTGCGCCCTGGTCACGGCTGGAAGGACCGCAGGCGGCCGGTGGCCGGCTCAATCTGGATGGTGACGAAGTTGCGCAGCTTTGAACCGCGCAGATGCGCGTCCTTTTCATGCAGGGTCAGGAACCATGCCTTGCCGGGCAGCAGGCCGGCGCTGCCGTCCGAACGGAACCGCACGGCCACGTAGCGTCCATGGGCGTCCGCCGCCTCCGGCTCAGTGAACCCAAGGTCGATGATGGAGGAGTAGGCCGGCTCCGAGCTGACCTCGACCTCCTGGTCCAGGCTGGTGATGGCTCCCACAGGCTCAAACACACCGCCTCCGGGTGCGGTCGGCGTGCCCGCCGTTTCCTCATCCGCATCCGGCGGCCGCAGCGTGAGCACCCGCAGCTTCCGCAAGGTGGGGCGGCTGGAGGGGTCAATGAGATCCTGCGCTGCGTAGAACCTTAGCTCGGTGTCCGTGTTGAAGAGCATGGCGAGCGACTGCGCCTCCAGCAGGCGGTTGTAAACAGTGTCTGCGGCGGTGCGCAGGCGCGTGGCGTTCACCACGCCGGAGACATGCGGCGCGGAGATCGTGACCAGGACGGCCACGATGCTGACCACAACGATCATCTCGATCAGGGTGAAAGCGGCAGATGGGGGGAAGGAACGGCGGGCGGTCTGCATGGCAGGGATGGCGGGGTTAGAAGGCGCGTGCATCCCAGCGCGCATTGCGCAGGGCCACGGTGGTGGAAAAAGTTTCATAGTGCAGCTTCTGGCCATCCAGCCAGGCCTCCACGGCGGCCAGATCATCCGCATAGGCGGCGGCCTCGGTGAACGGCGCCCCGGCCTGCTGGAGGATGTCCACAGGCTCGTTGCCGTTCTTCTCCGCCCACCGCGCGCCGGACACCTCATCCAGCGCCACCATCGTCACGGTGACAAACGGCGGCAGCAGATGCTGCGTGCCCTGCACCGCCTCGCCGGTGATCTTGCTGATGCTGACTTTTTCCACCTCCGGGGTGGTGTTGTCCACATCGAGCGAGTTGTAGGTGTACTGCGGCGCCAGCGAATAGGCGGGCTTTTTGGCCACCCGCGCATCCTCCTCCGACACACGCGGGGAGAGCACCAGCAGGATGATGTTGTCCGCGACGACACGGGTGGAGGTGTCCAGGTTCTGCCGGAACCAGTCCGCCGGATGGGTGTAGATGGCATTCCCCGCCAAGGCCACCGTGCGCTCCGCCGGCGGGCGGTATTCAATGAGCCGGTAGCGGTGCCGTACGGGGATCTCATGGTCCACGAAGAAAGGCGGCCGGTTGGCGGCATCATCCCCAAACTGGATGGCAAAGCCGCGCGCGTTCAGCAGGTTGCCAAGGCTCCCGGTGCCTTGTGTCAATCCCAGCGGGGCCTGGAAGAAGACCGCATGTCCCGGATTTTTTTCCGGTGTGGCCCCGCCTCCCATCAGCACCGCCGCCCTGCCCAGCTGAAATTGCAGCTCCGACTGGCGGATGTACGCGCTGGGCGCCACGGCCTCCTTCGTGGGGGCCTCGTTGCTGCCGGTGCTGTCATAATAGTAGTCCCAGTAGGTGTTCAGCGTGGCCTGGGAAAGCGTGCGGGTGATGAGCTCAAAGGCCTGCCGCGCCTCGCGAAACTGCTGCGCCTTGGCACGCACGCTGGTCACGGACCGGCGCACCGCGTCCACCGCCGTCACGCAGGTGATCATCAGCACGGCCAGCACGACTGTGGACATCAGCAGCTCCACCATGGTGAACGCGCTCGCTGCCTTCCGGCCTGGCTTGGTCGCCCTCATTTGCCTGTCCTCGCGATGACGTGGGAATACAGCTTGTAGCTGGCGGGATTCGCCTGCGCAAAGTCATAGTCGATGGAGGCCGTCTGCTTCAGCCGCACCTCGATGCGTTGCAGAAAGGCGTCATTGCTCTTCGGCGCGCCCGGCAGGGTCAGGTCCGCCTTCGGCAGCGCCACCTCGGCCACATAGGCGATGTCATCCTTCTTTTTCCCCGCAGGGTCCACCGGCACGGCATACGCGTCAAAGTAGTAGCGCCGTGAGGCCGCCGGGGTGTGGTCCAGCGCGCCGATGATGTGCTGCGAGATGCGCGAGGCCGCGGCGACATCCCCCGCCTTGCGGATGTTGTTCAGCCCCTGCGGCAGCAGGCCGAGGAGCGTCGTGATGCCAAACGCGGCAATGCCAAGGGCCAGCGTGACCTCCGGCAGCGAGAAGCCCTGCCGACGATGTTTGCGTGATGTGATGGATGTCTTCATGAGGTTCGGGGGGGGTATGGATGAAATGGGAGGGGAGGCTCAGTTGCCAAAGGCGCGCTTTTCGACGACGCGGTACTGGTAGTATTTGTCCAGGCTCACAGCGGGGTCCGCCGCCGTGGTCGTGAAGTCCGGCAGCCCTGTCTGTGCCGGGTCGAGGTAGCGCTCGATCACGGCGGAGCCGCGATGCTCGCTGTGAAACTTGTCACCTTCGACGATCGTGCCCGGGGGCGAGGAGCGCGTCTTCCGCAGCGTCTGCGCGATGTAATGCACGCGGAAGGAGTTCGAGCGCGTCGTCAGGCGCGGATACAGCGTGGCGTAGGGCCGCTCCCGCGTGTTGTCCCCGGTGAGACGGCGCCCCTTCCAGAAAGACTCCATCTCCGTGTGGTCCGCCACATCCCGGTCCGGCACCAGATGGATGTCGCAGATCTCGCTGGGGCTCAGGAAGGCGCCGCCCGTGCTGAAGCGCGCGTCCAGTTGCGTCAGGGTCTTCTCCGTGTCGATCTTGTAGTGCCAGCGCTTGCCGCTGTCCGTGCCCCAGAACCTGTTCTGGTTCCCCGGCTGGGGAAACACCTTGTACTGCGGCGCGTCGCTGGTGGGGATGGCGGTGATGCGCTCCCCCGCGAGGACGGCATGCAGCCCGCTGGCACGGCGGATGTTGGTGAATGGCAGGATCTGGTAGTTCAGGTTGATCTTGCCCGCGGTGGAGAAAGGCTCGCTGATCGCGTAAGGCTCCACCACAGGCATCCAGAAATACTCCAGCAGCAGGTGGTCCGGGGGATTCACACCGCCCAGCTTGGAGGGGCCGCCAGGATGCCCCTGCTGCGGGCGGAACAGCAGCGTGCGCCAGGGCTTCCCGGCCTTCACACCCGTGGGCAGGGACCCCAGCACCACAGGGGAGGGAATGAGGCGGTTCGGCGTGAAGAAGATCTCATCCATCGTCGTGTGCTGCCCCGCCTCGCTCAGGTAGGGCACACCGTTGTTGCCGGCCACCACATTCACGTTCCCCTCATCCGCCTTGTTGATGTAAGGGCCGTCCGTCAGCACGCCCACACCGTTGTCAAAGTCCCCCAGCGCAGGACCGCTGGCGATCGCATCCGCCAGGAAAGGAAAGTCCGGCGTGCGGTGCTCCGGATAGTCAGCATTGGGCACCAGCCGCTTTTCCGCATCAAAGGATGTCCCATGATCCGCGCCAGGAATCACATTGGAGACAAAGTTGCTGAAGCTGTGCGCCAGACGCCGCGCGCCCCAGAAACGATGCGGTGCCCAGTGGGAGGCGTCCACCACAGGCAGCCCCGCCGTCAGGCGGTAGTCGCCATGCCTGACGGTCAGTGTCTGCACCACATCACTGCCCTGCTGCTCCTCCGCCACGGCGACCGGCACATTGTCACGCGGCATAAACGTGCGGTGCACAGAGTCCTCCGCATCATAGCCATAGATGAACACGCCCTTGTAGGGGTCCGTGCCACGGCGCGGCGCCTGGCCAAACCTGGCGTAGCGCCCCACCACCGTGGCCGCGCGGCCAGGGCTGTCCTGGAAGGGGGGCGGCCCCAGCTTGCTGCGCGTGGTCAGGTTCTCCTGCGCCGCATTGGTGAAGCCCATCGCGCCGCGTGCGTAAAAGGTCCACCAGGCGGGCGGCTCCACCGCCACCTGCGTGCCCGAGGCCCCGCTCCCCGCGCGCACCAGCGTCGGCGCCAGCACCTTGTTGGCCGGGAAGGAGGGCTGCAGCGTCTGCACCAGCACGGGGGAGGTCTCACCGCTGCCCGCGATGCGGTCCAGATGCCCGCTGTGGATCTCGATGGTCAGGTTGGCCTGGCTGATCTCCATCGGCGTCTGCCCGTCCACGCCCACCATCACATCCACAAAGTTGCTCAGCAGGTCGTAGTTATAAATGCTGCGCTCGTCCCGGGCCGTGGCCACCGGCTTCACCTTGAAGTCATCCTTGCCCCAGTTCTGGTCCGCAGGCATCGGCGCGCGCGCCGGGGCGAAACGGTTCATCAGCATCCCCTTCACGCCCATCGCCCCGCCACCCAGCTGCTGCGCGCCGTTGAGCTTGGTGCGCCGGCCCGTGTAGAAGCGCACGGAGCCATCTGGATAAGTCGTGGAATTGGGGAAAAGCTGCGTGCCGTTCAAGGTGAAGCCGTTCAGCCCCTTCACCACAACGGTGAACTCCGGCTCGATGATCGTGTAGCCAGCCGCAGGAATGAAAAACTCCAGCAGCAGGCGGGCCTGCACACGCCGCACGCCCGGCTTCAGCGGCGTGTTCGCAGCCAGCTGGTGGTTCCAGTTCTCACGATAGTAGCCCGGGTTGGTGGCATCCGCCCCATAGGGGTAGCCCTGCGTCTTCGGGTACTTCTTCAGGTCTGCCTTCTCATTGCGCGCCGGGTTCGGCTTCGGCAGAGGGGGGAAGTTGGAGTACCACCGCCCCCGCTGATCCACCACGGGCGCTGGCGGAACATTCGTGACCGGAGGACCAGCCACCAGGGGGGCGGAGCCGCCGCCGGGCTTGCCCAGCGCAGGGTCCAGCTCGGAGAAGGTGTTCAAGGGATCGTTGGTGTTGTCTGCCGCGCAGATGAAGTGCAGCCCCACCTCCGACACCGTCGCAAAACGGCCCAGCCCCTGGTACGTCTGCCCGCCGGTGGTCCACTGGCTGGGCGTCACCTGCCCATGGCCGGGAATGCCCACCGTCTCCTTCAGGCCGGTGGCGGCGTCCACATCATCATCTTCCGCCGGGGCCTCGTCAAACCGGCGCGGGTCCGTGAAAGTCTTGAACTGAAAGCTGCGGCTGGAGTCCGGCGCATACCCCAGCAGGATGTGCGGGGCGTTGTTGCCCGTGCCTGCCGTCAGCTTCGGATCCTGGACAAGGTTGCCGTCATGCAGGTTCGTGCCACGCACGTAGTCATAGATCTCCACCAGGATCTGCCGCAGATCATCCCCGTACTTCGCCTGGAAGTTCTGCGCCGGATTGGCCGCAAAGCCCGGCATCGGCTTCTCCAGCAGCGTGTTCAAATAAGTCAGCAGCGCCAGGTTCTCCGGCCGGTTGATGTCCTCCGTCGTGGAGTCCGCATACCCGCGCTGGAAGATGTATTTCCGCAGCCCGGAGCCCCCCGTCTGCCGCAGCGTGGAGCAGAAGGCGATCAGCTGGTCAAAGGACGTGCTGTACCCCTCCCCACGATAGCTCACAGGCCACAGCGCCACCTTGGGCAGCCCGTGCAGGTTCAGCTCCGGCGCGCGGCTGTGCGCGGTGAGGAAAAAGCGCTTCCGCAGCAGCACGTCCCGCGCCGTCGCGTCCAGGCCAAAGTCGTTCTCCGTGCGGTCCTCCCGCAGCAGCAGCTCGTCCAGGCTGGCATACAGCCGCTCCTTGCGGAACTGGCCCAGCTTGATCTGCTCCATCGCGGGGTTCGTGTACTCCACCGTCCCGCCGAAGCTGCCACCACGGCCGATCTTGGGCGTGATGTCGTAGATGATGTTTTTGTCCGCGGCGGAAAGCGTCTTCCCTGGAAACAGGATGGGGCTCAGCGCGGTGGTGGCGGGATGCCCCGGGTAGCGCTGCAGCTCGCCACTGGCGGGCTGGTAGCGCGCGTAGCCGGCGTCCTCCTCATGGATGAAGGTCGGCACCGCCCAGTGGGTGGGCTCGGACGCCGTGTTGATGTTCACCTTGCTCGTCTCATCATCCGCCCAGAAGGCCACCCGGCCCACGATCGGGTTCTCCGCGGTCGGCGCCACCGCCCCGCTGAACTTGTTCTCCGCATCCAGCGTGCCCAGCGTGCCGTCCTCCAGCACATAGAGCCATTCCACCGGCATCGGCAGCCGCTGCGTGTCTCCGCCCGTGGTCTTCACCCCCGTCACCGTCCTGCCGTTGGCCAGCTTGCTGGAATACGAAAAGCCGCTCACGCCATCCGTGCCCCCGCTCATGGCACGCGGATCAATGATGGGAAACAGCAGCGCGGTGGAGCCGCCTTGCTCCACGCGGTGGATCGGGCGGTTCAGGTCCACATAGCGCGCCTTCAGCTCCGGCCAGTCCTCCGGCGGCGCGTCGCTGATGAGCTTCTTCTCCGCGTCCTCCCCGCCTTTCACAATCATCTCGGAGCTGGAGTACAGCTTGTAGCCGGCCAGCAGCTCGCCCGATGCCTGATACTGCCGGATCAGGCCCGGCTGCGAGGCCCACACCTCGCGGCCTTCGGTCACATCATCCGGCGTGCTGCCTTTCCGCACCTGGGAGATGGCGATGTCCACCGCCAAATCGCCAAACTGCCGCGCCTGCTGCATGCTGGCGTGCTGATGCGCCCCCTTCAGCTCCGAGTCGGACATCAGGTACACCGCAAACATGAACGTCAGCATCAGCGCGAGCATCAGCACGACCATGATGAGCGCCATGCCGGACTGCCTCTGGCGCAGGTGAAGGTTTGCTGGGATTTTCATGAAGGCGGAAAGATGGAAGATGAGGGGCCTCACCGCAGGGCGGTTCCGGCCGCGTCCGCACATGCGGAGGGGATTCGGCGGCCACCGCCAGGGGAGGGCAGCGGACCAGGGGCAAAAAAATGCCGGGAGGCTGGCTGGAAAGAGGTTCCACAGCATGAGTTGCTGGCCCGGGGCCAGCTCCTCCCGCTGCGAGGGCATCTGGTGTTCCAGTCAGCCTCCCGGCACAGAAAAGGGCGCGCGGCCCAAGGCCGCGCTATGGGGCATCACTATCTTCGGGCGGCGGTCAGCGCGGCGTCCGGCAGGCGGGTCTTCTCAGTGTTTTCCACCTGCGTCACACGCCCTTCGTGGACGATGATCTGCACCGAGCCAAAGCGCATCGCCTCCACCTTCTGGCGAACGATGTCGATCCAGGGGTCGGCTGCGGCTGCTGCAAGGTTCTGGCTCATGACGTGCGGTTTGGTTTGGGGAGATGATTCGTGCGGGGCGGCCAGCTTGGCCGTGATGAATTCCTACCTTCAATATCTACACCCATCAAGTAGGAATTAAAGTTTTTTGAAAAGTGACTTTTCTGGCACGTTCTTTTTCGCCCCTTCCTCAAGACATGAAGATTCCCACCCTCACCCTCCTTCTCTCCGCCCTCGCGCTCGGCGCACACGCGGAGCTCAAGCTCCCCGCCATCATTGGCGACAACATGGTGCTGCAGCAGAAATTGGCCAACCCGCTCTGGGGCTGGGACACCCCCGGCACCGACATCACCGTGAAGTTCGGCGCGCAGACCAAGACCGCCAAGGCAGCCGCCGACGGCAAATGGACCGTGAAGCTGGACCCCGTGCCCGCCAGCGCCACTCCCGCCACCATCTCCATCAAAGGCACCACCGCCCGCGAGCTCAAGAACGTGCTCGTCGGCGAGGTGTGGATCTGCTCCGGCCAGTCCAACATGCAGTGGAGCGTCAACGCCTCCTGGGATGCCGACCTTGAAATCGCCACCGCCAAGCATCCGCAGATCCGCCTCATCTCCGTGCCCCAGGTCGGCACGCAGGAGCCACAGCAGGACTTCAAGGGCGAGTGGAAGGAATGCTCCCCCGCCACCGTGGGCCAGTTCAGCGCCGTCGGCTTCTTCTTTGGCCGCGTGCTGCACAACACCCTCGACGTGCCCGTCGGCCTCATCAACAACGCCTGGGGCGGCAGCGCCTGCGAGGCCTGGGTCCGCCGCGACCTGCTGGAAAAAGACCCGCGCTTCAAGCTGCTGATGGAAAACACCAGGAAGACCGAGGCCTTCCAGACCTCCGACGCCGCAAAGAAACAGTATGACACCAACTTCGCCGCCTGGCAGAAGCAGGCAGACGAGGCCAAGAAGGCTGGCAAGCCCTTCACCACACGCGCCCCGCAGTCCCCGGACGCATGGCTCAAGGGCAATGCCCGCCCCGGCAACATCTACAACGGCGTCCTCCTCCCCACCATCGGCTACGGCATCAAGGGCGCCATCTGGTACCAGGGCGAGTCCAACGCCGGCCGCGCCTATGAATACGCCAGCCTCTTCCCCTTCATGATCGAAGACTGGCGCACCGAATGGAAGCAGGGCGACTTCCCCTTCTACTGGGTCCAGCTTGCCGACTTCATGGCTGAAAAGACCGACGCCACCCAGTCCGCCACCAGCTCCTGGGCCGAGCTCCGCGAAAGCCAGACCAAGACCCAGAACGCCATCAAAAACGGCGGCCAGGCCGTCATCATCGACCTCGGCGAGGCCAACGACATCCATCCCAAGAACAAGCGCGACGTGGCCGAGCGCCTCGCCCGCTGGGCCCTCGTCAAGGACTACGGCCTCAAGCTCCCCTACCGCAGCCCCGAGTTCAAATCCGCCGCGTTTGACGGCAGCAAAGCCACCGTCACCCTCGACACCTTCGGCAGCACCCTCCGCACCGTGGACGTCACCGAGGTCAAGGGCTTCGTCGTCTGCGGCGAGGACAAAAAGTGGGCCTGGGCCGACGCCAAAATCATTGGCCGGGACAAAGTGGAGGTCACCTCCAAGGACGTCGCCAAGCCCGTCGCCGTCCGCTACGCCTGGGCCGACAACCCCGTCTGCAACCTCTTCAGCGTCGAAGGCCTCCCCGTCACCCCCTTCCGCAGCGACGACTTCGAGATGATCACCAAACCGAAGTGATCCGTTCTTAAAGCGCACCTTCTAAACACCAAAGGCACGCCCCCAGGGGCGTGCCTTTTCCTTTGGCTGGCGAAAGCTAAACTGGTTCTCCAAAAAAATTGCTGCAAATGATCCGGCAAGCACAGCGGCCCCAGTGGCCAGGCGGGAGCACCGCCTGCTGTTGAAACATCACAGGCAAGCGGCCAACGTAGCCAATGGGACTGCTCCGCCGCCGGGAATGTGACAAGCTTGCCAGAAACCAGTCTAGCATTTGGTTTCTGTGCCATTTCATCCTGTCATTACCGGCGCTTGCGGCATTTCGAAAGCCCGTTGCATTTCTTCTCCAAAACGTCAGGTCCACGTGGCATCATCTCTCCAAGCCATGGCCATTGACGCTTCTTTCCCTCCACACAACGTGTCGTTTCACACGACACGCTGGACTCGGATTTGCCTGGCAAAGGCAGACTCTGAGGAAGGGCGGCGCGAGCTTGCGGACCTGTGTGAGGCATATTACCAGCCGGTCATCGCCTACCTCCGGCGGGTGCTGAGTGACGCGGATGCGGCGCGGGACATGGGTCATGCCTTTTTCTCCGACATGCTCGGCGGCGGCAGGATAGCGGCAGCGGACCGTCATCGCGGGCGCTTCCGCTCGTATCTGCTCGGCGCGGTGAAACACTTCGTTGCCCATCAGAGGCAGGCCGTCCGCCGCATCAAGCGTGGCGGGGATCTGGGTGTTGTGTCCATGGACGATCCAGAGGTGGAGGACGCGCCCGACACACAGTCCCTCTCCCCGGACGCCGAATTTGACCGGCAGTGGGCCAGGACAGTCATTGCCCGCAGCATGGACACCTTGCGGGCAGAATGTGCCGCAGACGGCAAGGAGGCCTTTTTTGGGTCCGTTAGCACGCTCTTGAGTGGGCAGGCAGACCACGGCGGCCAAACAGCCCTCGCCGCAGCCTGTGGCATGAACTTCGACGCGTTCCGCATGGCGGTAAGCCGTCTGCGGAAACGCCTGCGCCAGTGCGTGAAGGCAGAGGTCGCCGGCACTTTGGATGATCCAGCCAGTGTGGATGAGGAGATGCAGGCACTGTTCGCCGCCCTGGCCCGGTAAAAAGAGTCTGTTCGGTTTCGGCCGGCGAAACGTCAGCATTCCGGCATGTCCCCCCTTTCTTCATCCTCCATTTGCTCGCACTGTGGCACCTCACTCCCTGCCAACGTGCCGGAAAGCCAGTGCCCGCGCTGCCTCATGGCCCAAGTCATTGAACCCACTCAGGCGGATGCGGCGGCAGCAGCCATGCCGCCGCTCGCGCCGGAGGCACTCGCCCCAAGTTTTCCACATCTCGAAATCATCGAATGCCTGGGGCGCGGGGGAATGGGCGTGGTTTACAAAGCACGCCAGCGCTCACTGAACCGTCTTGTTGCGCTGAAGCTTCTCGCGCCGGAGCGCGTGGATGATCCACAGTTCGCCGCACGCTTTGAAAAGGAGGCCCAGGCACTGGCCACGCTGAATCATCCCCACATCGTCTCGGTGCATGACTTCGGCAAAGCCGGCGGCTTTTACTACCTCCTCATGGAGTTCGTTGATGGCGTTAACCTGCGTCAATTGCTGCAGGGCAAACGCCTCACCCCCAAGGAGGCCCTTAGCATCGTGCCCCCCGTGTGCGACGCTCTTCAATGCGCTCATGACCACGGCATCGTCCACTGCGACATCAAGCCGGAGAACTTGCTCATCAACAAGGCCGGTGTGGTAAAGATCGCCGACTTTGGCATCGCTAAAATCGTCGCGGTGGCCACCGATGAAAGATCCGGCACCACGCCTGCCGTCCCACCCGAAGCCTCCGCATTCCCCCTGGGTACTCCAGACTACAGCGCACCGGAGCAGGCAGGTGGTCAGGCAGACCATCGTGCGGACATCTACTCCCTCGGCGTGGTGCTTTATGAAATGCTCACCGGTGAACGGCCTCATGGCGGCATCTCCCCCGTTTCCCGCAGAATCAGCATCGACATCCGTGTCGATGAAATCATCCTGCGGGCCTTGGAGGCAAAACCAGAGCTGCGCTTTGCCACCGCCAGAGATTTCCAGACACAGGTGGAGGCCTTGTCTCAAAGCCCTCCTGCGCCACCGCCAAATGCCCGCAGGTGGCCGCATGTCTTGCCAATGGCTGCCGGCATCTTCATCGCGTCGGTGGCATGTCTGTGGACAGTGTTTGTGCTGCTGCAAGTCAGGTTTGCCCCCGGGGTCCTTGAGCTCCTCCTCCTGGCGGCCACATGCTATGGCCTTGCCTCCCGCATCTTGCGGCGGCGCGCGGATATCCATTCCCAGCCCACACAAATCCATGCGCCGCACCACCGCGCAGAAGAACCCGCAAAATCACGGGAGGCACGGCGGGGCGGCCCCTGGGTTCGGTTGGTTGGCGGTGTCTTCCGCCACACTTTTCATGATCGCATCGCCGTGTTCTGGGTCAACGCCTCCATGCTCGGGCTGCTGTTTCTGCTCGGCCTTGTGCCCGGCTGGGAGCGTTTCCTGGCCTGCCTTGGGTTCTTCAGCTTTATTGTTGCCGCCCTGATCGCGGAGAATGGCGCCAAACGCTGGCCGCATGTGGCCGCCGCCCTTGGGCTGTCCTTTCTGCTTGGCAACACACTGCACTGGCTCGGCCGTGCCACCGTTGTCACCCTGGAGCATCGGCAGCAGGGTGCCTGTGCCTCAGTGATACAGCACGTGCGCGGGCAAAAACAAACGGGCTACATTCTTTGCCATGAAGGTAAGATGGTGTCCGGCCTCACCGCCCATCCACTCGGTGAAAAGGGCATTATTCACCTGGAAAAGGGGGCCTCCTTTGCTTTCGAGCGCTCGGTGGACCAGCCCAATCAACTGACCATCAACGGCTCGAACATCCTGTTGGATGAGGGCCGCGTCATTGTCCTGCAAAGTGATGGCCGCGTGCGCCAGAAACGGTTGTTTCCCACCATCGCCGACGCACAAAATAGTGCTGCCACGGCCGCCGCTCTCAACAAATGACCTGCGGCCGGGCACAGCGGGCCAGACCGCCATCGGCTGACCCGAAGGCCTGGCCGTGGCGGATCAATGTCGGATGATGAACAAGGCCCGAAGCACCAAGGGATGATGACATGGGTCATTGATTCGTCATTCGATATTCTGGTTTCGTCATTTCCTCAAATCGCCACCTCGGCCTCCTCATCACCCGCGTCGGCCAGTGGCTTGATGATCATCCCAGCGGCGACGGTGTTGTTCGTCTGCTCGTCCACGAGGACAAAGCTGCCAGTGGTGCGGTTCTTGGAATACGGGTCGAGGAAGATCGGCGAGGCACAGCGCAGGCGGATGCAGCCGATGTCGTTCAGCGCAAACTCCTTGCTGTCAGCGCTTTTCTCCAGCGTGCTGATGTTCACCTTGTAGAGCACATCCGTCACCACGGCGCGCACGTCGTTCGTGGTGTGGCGCAGATGGAACCGGCCGCGCGGCTTGAGCGTCTTCTTGTCCGCAAACCAGCAGATCATCGCGTCGAACTCCTGGCTCGTCGTCGCAGGCTCGCTGGCCTTCACGATCATCCCGCCACGGCTGGTGTCGATCTCATCCGCCACCGTGATGCTGTAGCTGAGCTGCGGCGTGGCCTCCTGCTCCGCACCCGCAAAGGTGTGGATGCCGGTGATCTTCGTCTTCATCTCAGAGGGATAGACAAGCACGTCGTCACCCACGCGGAAGGTGCCGCTGGCCACGCGGCCGGCGAAGCCACGGTAGTCATGCAGGTTGCCCAGCTTCGCATCGTTGCGGTCAGAGATCGGGCGGATGACCCACTGCACCGGGAAGCGCGCCTCATCGACCGCCGTCTCCGTGTGTACCTGCGCTGTCTCCAGATGCTCCAGCAGGGACGGGCCTGTGTACCACGGCGTGGCCTTGGACTTCTCCACCACATTGTCACCATTGAGCGCGCTCATGGGGATCGGCGTCACCTTGGGCAGGTTCTCCAGCCCCTTGGCAAAGGCCATGTACTCGCCCACGATCTTGTCATAGACCGCCTGGTCGAAGCTCACCAAATCCATCTTGTTCACCGCCAGCACGATGTGGCCGATGCGCAGCAGCGAGGCCAGGTAGGTGTGGCGCATGGTCTGCTCGATGACGCCCAGACGAGCGTCGATCAGAATGATGGCCAGATCCGCCGTGGAGGCGCCCGTCACCATGTTGCGCGTGTACTGAATATGCCCCGGCGTGTCGGCGATGATGAACTTCCGCTTCGGCGTGGCGAAGTAGCGGTAGGCCACATCAATCGTGATCCCCTGCTCACGCTCGGCACGCAGGCCATCCGTCAGCAGCGCCAGGTTCACATGCGCGTCGCCACGACGCTTGGAGGATTCTTCCACGGCCAGCAGCTGGTCCTCGAAGATCGACTTCGAGTCATACAGCAGGCGGCCAATGAGCGTGCTCTTGCCATCATCCACGGAACCAGCCGTGGTGAAGCGAAGCAGAGAGGATTCGGTGGGGTTGACGAGAACGTCCATGTTCAAAAAGGTGTGAGTTGGGTTGTTGCTGCGGTTCTCGGTGGGAATCAGAAGTAGCCTTCCTTCTTGCGGTCCTCCATGGCCGTCTCAGAGCGCTTGTCATCCGCCCGGGTGCCACGCTCGGTCTGGCGCGCGGCGGCCACTTCGGCCACGATTTCATCAATCGTGCTCGCGGTGGATTCCACCGCGCCGGTGCAGGTCGCGTCACCCACGGTGCGGAAGCGGATGGTCATCTCCTTCACCTTCGGCTTCTCCTCATCCAGCAGCGGGATGATGCCTGTGCTGGCGTCCAGCAGATGCACGGTGACATGCTTGACGTCG
>CAZPSQ010000117.1:0-15601 GCA_964588755.1 uncultured Prosthecobacter sp.
GGGATCGCGCTCATTGAGCTCGGGTGTGGATTGGGAGCTCTGCCGGTAGGCCTGCGTGGTGAGCACCAGCCTCAGCATGTGTTTGATGTCCCAGCCGCTGTCCATCAGCTCGGCGGCCAGCCAGTCCAGCAGTTCGGGATGCACTGGCAGGTCGCCCTGGCTGCCAAATTCCTCGCTGCTGCGCACGATGCCCGTGCCAAAGATGGACTCCCACAGGCGGTTCACGGTGACGCGCGCGGTCAGCGGATTGTCGCGGCTGACCAGCCAGCGCGCCATCGTCAGGCGGTTGCGCGGCGCGTCCTTGGGCAGGGGTGGGAAGGCGGCGGGCGTGGCCTCGTTCACCTCATCGCCCAGCGCCTGCCAATTTCCCCGAAGCTGCACCTTGGTGACGCGGCGCTGCTTCGAATCGAGGTCACGCATGATCGGCACGGTGACGGGCTTCAGGGCGGCGGCCTCCTTCGTCACCGCAGCGAGGCGCTTGCGCTCAGGGGCGGATTCCCTGGCCACGTTACGCACGAAGTAATCCGTGGCCGTCTTGAGCTGCGCGGGCGTGCGCTTGTCCTTCAGCTGGGAAAGCGCGGCCACCACGGCCGGAGGCACGGCGGCGGCCTGCTGCACGCGCGCATCCCCGGTGAAGCTGAGGCGGAAGCGGCCGAGCGTGTGCTGCTTGTGCCCGCTGTTCTGCGCCAGGGTGACGCGCAGCGTGGAGCCGGGCGGCACGACCACCGGGGCAGCGGCCAGCAGGGTCAGGGTGTGCGGCTTGTCCGTGGCACCGGCCACCGCCCAGCCCTGGCTTTTCTTGTCCCCGGGCTTGAGCAGGGACGCGGCGGCGAAGCCGCTCTGCTCATAGTCCGCCAGCGCTGTGGTGAAGGTGACCGGCACCGGACCGCCGGTGGCAAAGGCCTTGTCCATGGCCGGCGCGGGGTTGTTCTCGCTCTTCCACACGGTCTGACGTCTGTCATCCAGCAGCAGCACGCGGAAGCCATCCAGGCGTTTGCCCACATTGCCGTCGGTGCGGTTCCACACCACGATGCGCTCGATGGGCTTTGCCGTTTTCAAATCCACCTCCCACCAGGGATCGTTCTCCTCGCCCGAGGTGTGGGCCACGCTGCCTTTTGCGTAGTCCCCATCCGTGCCGCCGTCGATGGCGCGCCGGGCGGCCGCGTCGGTGTAGGTGCTGCTTTGCCTTGCCACGCCCTGGGCGGCAATGCTGGCGCCGCCGCTGAGGACCTCCACCTCGGCCAGTTGCAGGATCTTTTTTTGTCCTGGCAGCTCGATGCGCACAAAGCGCGCCGCAGGGGCAGATTGGGCCGCAGGCGGAATGACTTCTGCTTTCACCTCCGTGATGACAAAATTCCCGAACCCGGGCGCGGGCAGCGTCTCCACCCGCAGCGCGCTGAGCTTGTCGCCGCTGGCGGGCACCTCCACGGTGAAGGTGTCGGTGTCGTTTTTCTTCGCCAGTGAGACCACGCCATCCGTGCCGATGGCGGCGGTCTGCTGGCTCCTGGTGGTCACCTTGGAGGGCCTGGGCGCCTGCCAGCCGAGGTCCCTGGCAAAACCGCTTTCCCACGCTTCAAAGCCTGCCAGCCACCTGGCCTCCGGGCTGGCAAATTTTTGCTCCAGGGCGGCCAGCTCCATCTGCAGGCGCTGACGCTGCTGCCTCAGCTCCGGCGTGTCAAAGGAGTGCAGGGGGGACTCGTCCTTCTTGTCGGAGTCGGCGCTCTGGTTCAGGAAGGCGTAGAACTCAAAGTACTCGTTGAGCGTCAGCGGATCATACTTGTGCGTGTGGCACTGCGCGCAGGCCATGGTGGTGCCCATCCACACCGCGAAGGTCGTGTTCACACGGTCAATGACGGCCGCGTTGCGGAACTCCTCATCATCTGTGCCGCCCTCGTTTTGAGTCATCGTGTTGCGATGGAACGCGGTGGCAATGAGCTGGTCGTCCGTGGGGTTCGGCAGCAGGTCCCCCGCGTTCTGCTCGATGGTGAACTGGTCGAAGGGCATGTTCGCGTTCAGCGCGCGAATCACCCAGTCGCGGTAGGCCCAGATTTCGCGCGGCTGGTCGCTGGGGTAGCCGGAGCTGTCCGCATAGCGCGCGAGGTCCAGCCATTGGCGGGCCCAGTGCTCGCCATAGGCGGGTTTGTTCAGGTAGTGGTCGATCACCGAGGCATAAGTGCTCAGTGCCCAGTGCTCAGTGCTCAGTTGGGGAAGAAAACGTTCCAGCTCTTCCAGCGTTGGCGGCAATCCGGTGAGGTCCAAGGCCACACGCCGGATGAGCGTCGCCGCATCCGCTTCAGGCGAAAACGTCAGCCCCTCCTTCTCCAGCCTCTGCGCCAAAAAAGCATCAACCGGGTTCACCCCTTCCGACTGAGCACTAAGCACTAAGAACT
Source organism: uncultured Prosthecobacter sp. (assembly GCA_964588755.1). Taxonomy (GTDB): domain Bacteria; phylum Verrucomicrobiota; class Verrucomicrobiia; order Verrucomicrobiales; family Verrucomicrobiaceae; genus Prosthecobacter. Next base: position 2,391 of record CAZPSQ010000117.1, read on the forward strand.
TAGCACTTGCCTTGGGAACGCCCGGCCTCGCCACCTTCTCATAGCTCCAGTGCTTCCCCCACTTCGCCCCCTGCTTGATCCACTCCTTCAGGAGGGTGATCTGCGCGGGGGAGATGGTCTTGTGCTGCTTTGGCGGGGGCATCACCTCATCCGGGTCGGCGGAGATCATGCGCTCGATCAGGGCGCTCTTTTCGGGATGTCCCGGCACCACGGCGATGACGCCGTCGTTGTCGGCCTTGGCGGCAGCCTCCTCGTCCAGGCGCAGGCCGGCCTCGCGCTTTTTCTCATCCGGGCCATGGCAGAAAAAGCAGTTTTCGGAGAGGATGGGCCTGATCTCCTTGGAAAAATCAACAGGGCGCCGCGCAGGCTCCGCGAGCACAGGCGCGGTCACAAGCAGCGGCAGGAGAACACAGAGACGGCTTTGGGACATGAACAAAGGCGGAAAGGAGATGCTGAAAATACGCCATGGGCGGCCCCGGATTGCGGCCACAGGCCACAAAGGTTTGTCTTATGCTGCGGTTGGCAGGCTGTATGCGTCCATTTCGTCACGGCTTCCGATTTGTAGCTCTGACTTGGAGACCGCAGGCTCGGCGGTTTTCAAAACATCACATCTCAGGCAGAAAACGAACGACAGACATGGGGCGACATGATGCATCAATCTGGCAGCGCTGGGTGATAAAGCCCGTCATGGCGCAGCTCACCCAGGGCGCTGAGCCAGGCAGGCTGGCGCTGGCCATCGCCGTCGGTGTCACCACCGGGGTGTTCCCATTGCTCGGCACCACCATTCTCTTGTCCCTGGCCATCAGCATTCCGCTGAAACTGAACCAGCCGGTCTTGCAGCTTTTTCGGGAGCTGGTCTATCCCATCCATCTCGCCACCATCCTTGTGTTCATGCGGGCGGGGGAGACGCTTTTCGGCGCTCCACATGTGCCGCTGTCCCTTCGACTGCTGAGGGATCGTTTTCTTGTCAGTCCCGGCAAGTTTTTCACCGACTTTGGCCTGATCGCCCTGTATGCCATCGCCGTCTGGGCGCTGATCGCCCCGGTGATCATGGCCGTCACCTATTTCCTTGCCCGCCCTCTGCTGCGCAGGGTGGCGTCACGCACTGGTTCTCCAACCCTGCCGGAATGAGCCGATGTCGGACCCTCCAGGGCACGCGGCAGCAGATCAGCACGCGGTTTTTCGTGCGGAATGCCCGGTTTTCTAGCTGTGCAGGCCGGGGGAGCCGCACACCCGGCTTTACCTTTGCAGAACCCCCGCTACCATCCGCGCTCCTTTTTTCCAGCCAGCCAGCCTAGCCACCCCATGTCCGCCAAAGTCCCCACCGCCGCCGCGATCCGCGCCACCTTCCTCGATTTCTTCAAGGAGAAGCAGCACACCATCGTCCCGAGCGACAACGTGGGCTACACCAGCCGCGACGGCGCGCGCATCTTCACCAACGCGGGAATGAACCAGTTCGTGCCCATCTTCCTGGGGGAGCGCAAGGCGGACGTGGACACCTGGCCCGGCGTGCTGAGCAAAGGCCTGCCCACCCGCGCGGCGGACACGCAGAAGTGCATCCGCGCCGGCGGCAAGCACAACGACCTTGAGGACGTGGGCCTGGACACCTACCACCACACCTTCTTCGAGATGCTGGGGAACTGGTCCTTCGGCGACTACTTCAAAAAAGAGGCCATCTCCTGGAGCTGGGAGCTCATTGTGGAGCGCTTCAAGTTCCCGCCTTCCCGCGTCTTCGCCACCATCTACCAGCCCGACAAGTCCAAGGGCGACCCTGCCGAGCGCGATGAGGAAAGCTGGAACCTGTGGGCGGAAAAATTCCGCAGCGTGGGCCTGGACCCCGACATCCACATCGTGAACGGCAACAAGAAGGACAACTTCTGGATGATGGCCGACACCGGCCCCTGCGGCCCGTGCACGGAGATCCACATCGACCTCACCCCCGGTCCCGTCGAGCTGGACGAGGAGCGCCAGCGCGCCGGCGCCCTGCTGGTGAACGGCAGCGACGCGAGCTGCATCGAGATCTGGAACAACGTCTTCATCCAGTACAACGCCAACCCGGATGGCACCTTCACCCCGCTGCCCGCGCAGCATGTGGACACCGGCATGGGCTTTGAGCGCCTGACCTCGATCATTCAGGGCACTCAAAACTTCACCAACTTCGAGACGCCGAAGATCAGCAACTACGACACCGACGTCTTCAAGCCCATCTTCGACGAGCTTACGAGGCTCAGCGGCAAGCACTACCAGAGCACGCTGCCGAAGGCGAATGAGCAGGGTCATGTGATCCCGGTGAGCGAGCAGGAAAAGATCGACGTGGCTTTCCGCGTCATTGCCGACCATTTACGTACTCTTAGCTTCTCCATTGCCGACGGCATCCAGCCGAGCAATAGCGGCCGCAACTACACCCTGCGCCGCATCCTGCGCCGCGCGGCAGCTCTGTATGGTCGAGTGTATCTGGGCTTTCAAGATCCTTTCATTTACAAACTGGTTGATGTGCTAGCAGATCAAACTGCTCATGTGTTCCCCGAACTTGCTGCTCGCAAAGAGCAAGTAAAAGCGGTCATCAAGCTTGAGGAAGAGATGTTTAATCGGACACTGGATAAGGGACTTGAAGTTTTTGAAGGCGTCGCATCTCAAATCAACGCGTCATCTGACGCATATGTGGAAGCAGGGACTGCCTACGATGAGCTTGACGCTGCTTGCGCCACCCTTGATCACGAAACTACGACTTTAAGGAAGCTTTATCAAACCAACGGTTCAAAGTTGCTTGCCAAGAAATTGAACGAGGCAGTCAAATCTCTAGATTACACTTTTTGGATTGATCAAGATGTGATGGCGAATTTCATTAAAGCATCAAGATCCATCAAAGATACGCTATCCGAACTTAGTAACAGCAAATCGTCAGAGACTGCCTTTCAACTTGCAAGCGATCGTTTCCTTAAAGAACGAGAGGAAATATCTGAAGGTTTAGATTTCATCAAGCAGCATAAAAATCTCATTATTTTTGGGTCGTCGGCATTTAAACTTTACGACACCTTCGGCTTCCCCATCGACCTGACCGAACTGCTCGCCCGCGAGCGTGGCCTGACCGTGGACACGGCAGGCTTCGACGCCCTCATGGCCGAGCAGAAGGCCCGCAGTACCGCCGACAGCCAGAAGCGCAAACAGGTCGTGGCCCTCACCGAGCTTGAGACCAAGGAGCCCACCAAATTCACCGGCTATGACGCCCTCGAAGCGGACGCCAAGGTGCTTGAGGTCGTCTCCATGAAGGACAAGACGGCGGTCGTGCTCGACAGCAGCGTGCTCTATGCGGAGATGGGCGGTCAGGTCGGCGACAGTGGCCAGATCATCATCGGCGCGGACACCTTCCCGATCAGCACCACCACCAAGGTGGGCAACACCTGGCTGCATTTCCTGGAGGGCGAGGACGCTCCTGCCGTCGGCTCCAGCGTGCGCCTGGCCGTGGATGCCGCGCGCCGTCACGCCATCGAGCGCCACCACACCGTCACGCACATCCTGCACTGGGCCTTGCATGAGGTGGTCAGCCAGGACGCCACGCAGAAGGGTTCCAACGTCACGCCGGACAAGCTGACCTTTGACTTCAACAGCGCCGCCCTCACGCCTGCGCAGCTTGCCGACATCGAGCGTCTGGTGAACGAGCGCATCGTCGCCAATGACCCCGTCTCCTGGACCGAGGTGCCCTACACCGAGGCCAAGGCCAACACCGGCATCATGCAGCTCTTTGGTGAGAAGTACCCAGAGAACGTCCGCGTGGTGCAGATCGGCGGGAAGCCGAACGCGCTGAACGGCTGGAGCATGGAGCTCTGCGGCGGCACCCACACCCGCCACACCGGGCAGATCGGCCTGTTCCGCCTCGTCGGCGAAGGTGCCGTGGCCGCCGGTGTGCGTCGTATCGAGGCCATTGCTGGACTTGAGGCCTACAACGCCGCGCGTGCGGATGCGGATCTGCTGAAGCTTCTTGCGGGCAAGGTCAGCGCCCAGGGCACCTCCGATCTGGAGAAGAAGATCGACGCCCTGCTCGACCAGCAGAAGTCTCTGGAGAAGGCGCTGAAGGCCGCGCAGCAGCGCGAGGCGGCGGGCCGTGCCAAGGAACTGCTCACCACCGCTGAGAACAATGCCATCATCGCCAACCTCGGCGAGGTGGATGCCGACTATGCGATGGCCCTGAACGACGCGCTGAAAGGCCAGTTCAACGGTGTCATCGTGCTGGCCTCCACCGGCGGCGGCAATGTCACCCTGATGGCGAATGTCAGCAAGGACCACCAGTCCAAGGTGCAGGCTGGCAAGATCATCCAGACCATCGCGCCCATCGTCGGCGGCAAAGGCGGCGGCAAGCCCGACTTCGCCCGCGGCGGCGGCAAGGATGTGAGCAAGGTGGACGCCGCCCTGGCCGAGGCGCGGAAGATGGTAGGCTGACAGGCTGCTGCCACGGCCGGCCTTCGGCGACCTGCCAAGCCTCACAGGGCCAGTCACAAAAAAAGGCCGCGCAGGTTTCTGCGCGGCCTTTTTGTTGGAATCGGGAGTGTTACTTCTTCTTTTTCTCCTCCCAGCCCTGGCTGGTGATGATGTCCTCAAGCGTCTTCCTGGCGTCCAGCTCCTCGGCAATGAGCTTGTGCTGGCGCAGGTAGCGCAAGGCCTTGGCCACCTGCAGGATCTCCCCCTTGCGTGGCTCCAGCTTGTCGGCAGGCGTGGCCTTGGCGGCCTCGGCAAAGTCTTTCACCATGGCCAGGCCTGCCTCCTGCGCGTCCGCATTGGCCTCGTAACAGGTGGACTCCAGCAGGCGCAGCATCCTGGCGTTGCCCTCCAGCTTCGCGGCGTCCGCGCGGATGCTCCTGGCGATCTCGGCACGCTTGGCGGCGGTGGCCTCCTCGCTCATGCGGCTGTATTCACCGCCTTCGATCGCGCGCTTCGGCAGGGGGCGGTACCAGATGTTGCGGTAGCGGATGGGGTTGCCGTGGTCCTGCAGCTTCAGCGGCCCCTTGTCGGGGAAGGCCTTGGCCTTGGAGCGCTTCATGTGGCCGCCGCCGCCTTCCAGCGGGGTGTGGTCCTGGGTCAGCACACCATTGACGAAGACCGTGATGCGGCCCGGGTCCACCTCCTTGCCGTCCTTGAAGATCGGACGGCGGAAGACGATGTCATAGGTCTGCCACTCGCCCGGCTTGAAGAGCGGGTTCACCAGCGGCGGGTTGATGCCGTAGATGGAGGAGGCGAAACCGTCCGGGTAGGTGGGGTTGTCGTAGTTGTCGAGCACCTGCACCTCCACCTGGCCCATGAGGAACACGCCGCTGTTGCCGCGGCCCTGGCTGCTGCCCTCCACCTTGGACGGGGCGCTCCATTCGATGTGGAGCTGGCAGTCGCCAAACTCCTCCTTGCTGCGGATGTAGCCGCTGCCGGGCACGCACTGCAGCGCGTCATCCTTCACGATCCACTTGGTCGGCTCGGCGGGTGTCTTGTCCGCCTGCCATTTTTCGATCTCGTTCTGCGCGCCGCCAAAGAGGATGATGGCGTCGGAGGGCGGCCTGCCGGGCTGCTGCTGCGTGCTGAAGGTGCCCGGCTCCACACGCGGGGGCTGTGGGCGGTTCATGTCATGAATGGCCCACGGGTGTGTGGCATCCGGTGGATCGCCGTAAAAGCCGCCGTCGGCAAATGCGGCGGAGGAAAGGAGGGAAAGCGCAAGGGGGTACAACAAGGGTCTGCTCATGGTGGGGAAAGGCATAGTCAGGCGGCGGGCCGGGGCAATGGGGGATTCAAGCGGCCACGGGCGGGCCGCGCATTGCGGCAGATGACGCTTGCAGGGCCGCCCCGATATGGATGCTTATGACTCCCCCCCCACGGCAATGAGCGCAGACGAGAACGAGCAAACCCCGGCGCTGCGGCAGTTGAAGCTGTTTCATCTGGAGAATCCGCTGACGCTGCGTTTTGGGAATGATTTCTTCCGCGCGCTCCCCGCCTCGCCCGGGGTGTATTTCTTTCATGGGGGCGACGACCGCCTGCTCTACATCGGCCAGTCGGCCAGCCTGCGCGCACGCGTGGGCAGCTACCGTCATGTGACGCAGGGGAAGAACCCCCGGCGCACGCTCCGTCTGGTCTCCCAGGTGGTCCGCATCGAGTGGCAGGTCTGCGCCACCGCGGCGGAGGCCATCGAGCTGGAGCGCGTGCTGCTGCTGGAGCGGCGCCCGCCGTTCAACCGCGCCGGTGTCTGGCAGGGCGCGCCCTGGTACCTGGCGCTCCACACGCAGGGCGGGGAGCTTCATCTGGAACTCTCGCGCGAGGCGGCCGAGGGGCGTCTGGGGCCCTTTGCCCCCGCCTTCCGCCATGCGCTGGGCTCCATGGTGCGCTGCCTGCTGCGCGCCACCTGTCCCACGCTGCGCATGGCGGAGTTTCCCCACCGGATGCTCGGCTGGCTCATGCCGCTGAAGCTCCGGCTGGCCCTGCCGGAGGCGGACGCAGCCCTGGCCACGCTGACCGCCTGCATCCAGGGCCGCTACGACACCCTGCTGGCCGCGCTGAATGCGCTGCCGCCTTCCGCCTCCGTGCTGGAGCAGGAATACTGGCAGACAGAGATCGACGAGCTCACGAAGCAGGCGGCCAGAAGCGCGCGCCAGCCCCTGCGCCTCACCAGCATCGAAGGTTACGCCACCGTGCCGGTGGCCGGCCTTCCGGGGCTGGCGCTGGATCTGCTGTGATCAGCCGCAATCATCTCCGCGGCCCTCTGCCCAGCCGTTTCAAGATTTCCAGCACCGGGCCGGACTGGTTGAGCGTGTAAAAGTGAATGCCGGAAACGCCATGGTACAGCAGGTCAAAGCACTGTTCCGTGGCGTGGTGCAGCCCCACCTCCAGCACAGCGGCGGGATCATCCTGCACCTGCAGCAGCGCCTTTTGCAGCCGGGCGGGGATGCGCGCTCCGCCGGCCAGCCCCGCCATGCGCCTCAAGCCGGACAGGTTCGTCACCGGCATGATGCCGGCGAGGATCGGCACCCGGATGCCTGCCAGCTCGCAGCGGTCGCGGAAGTCATGGAAGTCGTGGTTGCTGAAGAAAAGCTGGGTGCAGATGTAGTCCGCCCCGGCGTCCACCTTGGCCTTGAGGTGATCCATTTCCAGCATGCGGTTCGGTGTGCCGGGATGCCCTTCCGGGAAACCGGCCACACCGATGCCAAACCCGCGCTGGTCAGGATGCGTGCCGCCAGCATTGAACGCCTGGATGTGGCGCACCAGGTCGGCGCACTGCACGCAGAAGTCCTGGCTGTGGTCGTGGTCCGGCCTGTCGCGCGGCGCGTCGCCACGCAGCGCCAGGATGTTGCTGATGCCGAGGGAGGCGTAGTGGCTGAGGATGGCGTCAATGTCCCCGCGCTGATGGTTCACGCAGGTGAAATGCGGCACCGGATCAAGCGCTGTGCTCTGTTTCACGTGCTCCACCAGCTGCCGGGTGGCATCGCGGGTGGAGCCGCCCGCGCCGTAGGTGATGCTCACAAAGCCGGGCTGGCACGTGGCAAGCTGCGAGATTGTGTCGTTCAGACGATCACGGCCTTCGGTGGTGTTCGGCGGAAAGAACTCCAACGAGATCGACGGCCGGGAGTCCTGGAGAATGTCACGGATATGCATGAGCGGCGGCGGGTGGCAGGTTCAGGCCAGGAATGCCCGGAGGGCCCGCAGGTCCAGCTCCGGATACACAGGGAAGCGGCCCAGCAGCGCATCAATGCGCGCCCGCGCCTCCTTCTCCGCAGCAGGGTCGATGGTGAACTTCGCCTTGCTCAGGGTGTCCGGCCCACCGTCTTTTTTGACCAGCTCCGGCTGGGTGTTGGCCAGGATGAGCTTCATCACGGCGGCAATCTCCCGCATCTCCGCAGGGCCCATGCCGAGCGTGGTGATGGCCGGGGTGCCCACGCGCAGGCCGCTGGTGTACCAGGGGCCGTTCTGGTCGAAGGGCAGTGAGTTCCGGTTCAGGGTGAATCCGGCACGGCGCAGCGCGCTTTCCGCCTGGCGGCCATTGATGCCAAAGCTGCGCACGTCGATCAGCAGCAGGTGGTTGTCCGTGCCACGGGTCGGCACCGTCATGCCTTCCGCCATGCAGGCCTCCGCAAAGGCCGCGGCATTCGTGGCGATGTTCCGCGCGTAGCTCTGGAAAGCAGGTGTGTTTGCCTCGGCAAAGGCGATGGCCTTCGCCGCCATGACATGTGGCAGAGGCCCGCCCAGCACCATGGGGCAGCCCTTGTCCACATATTCGGCAAACTCCTTCGTGCAGAAGACCGCGCCACCGCGCGGGCCGCGCAGCGTCTTGTGCGTGGTCGTGGTCACCACATGCGCATGCGCGCAGGGATCGAAGTCGCCCGTGAAGACCTTGCCCGCCACCAGCCCGGCAAAGTGCGCCATGTCCACCATGAAGACCGAGCCTGCCTTGTCCGCGATCTCGCGCATGCGGCGGAAGTTGATCTTGCGTGGGTACGCGCTGTAGCCCGCCAGCAGGATCAGCGGCCTCAGCTCCAGCGCCTGCTTTTCAATGACGTCGTAGTCCAGCAGCCCGGTCGCCTTGTCCACCGCGTATGAATGCGCCTCAAACATCTGCGCGGAGAGGTTGTGGCGGTAGCCATGTGTCAGGTGCCCGCCGGAGTAATAGTCCAGGCCCAGCAGCCTCTGCCGGCCACAGGCCGCACGCACCTTGTTCCAGTCGTCCACGCTGAGCTTTGCGGGGTTCGCCTCCCCCAGTGCCGCCAGCGCTGGCGTGGTCACGCGTGCGCTCAGGATGGCCCAGTAGGCCACCATGTTGGCATCCGCGCCGCTGTGCGGCTGCACATAGGCGTGCTCCACGCCGAAGAGCTTCCTCGCCTGCTCGCAGGCCTCAGCCTCGATGGCATCGATGTTGTCGCAGCCCGCATAGAAGCGTGAGAATACATAACCCTCCGCATACTTGTCAGTCAGCAGGTTGCCCATGGTCAGCTGTGTGGAGAGGGAGCAGTAGTTCTCACTCGCGATCAGCTTCAAATGCCGGCGCTGGTCAGCCAGCTCCTGCACGATGGACTTCGCAATGGCGGGGCTCACCTTCGCGGTCTCCGTCAGGTTTGCCAGATAGGCGACCAGGGCGTTGTTGATCTGATCAGGCGCTGTCTTTTCAAGGTAGGATTGGAGCGGGGTCTGGGACATGGTGGGGGAAATGGATGAAGTGTGAAAGTGAGTGCCGTGGGGCGGCGTGAAGCCCCCCACGGCAGGGCAACCAACCAACTGACCAACAGGGACGCTTCAGGCGGCCACAGGTGCCGCAGCACGCAGGGCCTTGGCGGCGGCCACCATGTGGATGAGGGAGGGCTTCACCTCCTCCCAGCCGCGGGTCTTCAGGCCGCAGTCCGGGTTCACCCACAGGCTGCGGCGCGGCAGCACGGCCTCGGCCTTCCGCATCAGGCGCTCCATCTCCTCCTGCGTGGGCACGCGCGGGGAGTGGATGTCATACACACCGGGGCCGATCTCATTCGGATACTGGAAGCCCACAAAGGCCTCCAGCAGCTCCATGTTCGACCGGGAGGTCTCGATGGTGATCACGTCGGCGTCCATGTCGGCGATCGCCTGGATGATGTCGTTGAACTCGGAGTAGCACATGTGCGTGTGGATCTGGGTGTCGTCCTTCACACCGCTGGCGCTCAGGCGGAAGCCCTTCACCGCCCACTCCAGGTACTTGTCCCAGTCTGCGCGGCGCAGCGGCAGGCCCTCACGGATGGCAGGCTCGTCGATCTGGATGGCGGCGATGCCCGCCGTCTCCAGGTCCACCACCTCGTCACGGATCGCCAGGCCGATCTGGTGAGTGGTCACGGCGCGGGGCTGGTCATCACGCACAAAGCTCCATTGCAGGATGGTCACCGGGCCGGTCAGCATTCCCTTCATCGGCCTCTTCGTCAGGGACTGCGCATACGCGGACCAGTAGGTTGTCATCGGCTTGGCGCGGCTCACATCGCCAAAGATCACCGGCGGCTTCACATAGCGGCTGCCGTAGCTCTGCACCCAGCCGTTGCTGGTGAAGGCGAAGCCGTCCAGGTTCTCGCCAAAGTATTCCACCATGTCGTTGCGCTCGAACTCGCCATGCACCGGCATGTCGATGCCGATCTCATCCTGCCACGCCACGCACTTCGCCGTCTCCTCCTTGAGGAAGGTGTCGTAGGCGGCGGCGCTCAGCTCGCCTTTCTTCCACTGCGCGCGTGCCTTGCGGATTTCAGGCGTCTGGGGGAAGGAGCCGATCGTGGTCGTCGGGAATTCAGGCAGCTTCAGCTTTTCCGCCTGCTTCTGCTGGCGGGCTTTGAACTCGGACGCGCGGCTGTAGTCCGCCGTCTTCACATGGGCCAGGCGGTGCTGCACGCCGTGGTTGTGAATGCGCGGGCTGCCCGCGCGGGAGGCCGCCGCCGCCTGGTTCGCGGCCAGGCTTTCCTGCGCGCCCGTGCCGTCCAGCAACTGCCGCAGGTCCGCCACTTCCGCCAGCTTCTGGTCGGCAAAGGCCAGCCAGCTCTTCAGCTCGTCATCCAGCTTCGGCTCATTCGCCAGCGTCACCGGGGCATGCAGGAGCGAGCAGGAAGGCGCCACCCACAGGCGTTCCGCGCCCACGGCGGCCTTCGCCTTTTCCAGCACGGCCAGGGATGCGTCATAGTTGTTCTTCCAGATGTTGCGGCCCTCCACGATCCCCACGGACAGGATCTTGTCCGCCGGGAACTTCGGCAGCACGAACTCGATGTCCTCCGGTCCACGCACAAAGTCGAAATGCAGCGCGTCCACCGGCAGGCCCAGGTAGGCCGCGCGGTTGTCGCGCACACCGCCAAAGTATGTGGCCACCAGCAGCTTCGCCGCCCCCTTGGCCTTGGCCAGCCGGTCATACGCGATGATCAGCGCCTCGCGCTGCTTCGGGCTGAGGTCCAGGGAGAACACCGGCTCGTCCAGCTGGATCCATTCCGCGCCATCAGCCGCCAGCCTGCCAAGGATTTGCTCATACACATCCAGCAGGCTGCCCAGCAGCGTGAACGGGTCAAAGCCAGGGTTCCCGCTGTCCTGCACCTTGCCAAAGCTCAGGTAGGTGATCGGGCCCACCAGCACAGGCTTCGCGTTCAGGCCCAGCGCCTTCGCTTCGGCGAGCTCGTCAAACACCTTCGTGCTGCCCAGGCTGAACTTCGTGTCCGTCCGGAACTCCGGCACAATGTAGTGGTAGTTCGTGTCCAGCCACTTCGTCATCTCGCCGGCGTAGGTGGACACACCCTTGGCACCGCAGCCACAGTCCGCGCCATGCTCATGCGCCACGGGGGAGGCCCCGCCCTGGGTGCCACGGGCCACGGTGAAGACCGTGTCCACATCCGTCAGGCCGCCCTTCCACTGAAAGCGCGGCGGGATGTTTCCCAGCAGGCAGCTCATGTCCAGCATCTGGTCGTAGAAGGAGAAATCATTCACCGGAATGAGGTCGATGCCTGCGGCCTGCTGCTTCTTCCAGTGGGTCTCGCGCAGCTTCCTGCCGACGGCCAGCAGCTCCTCCTGGCTCAGCCTGCCCTTCCAGTAAGCCTCCGTGGCTTTTTTCAGTTCGCGCTGCCCGCCGATGCGGGGATATCCGAGGTTTTGTGTCTTGATTGCGGTCATGGAGGCCTAGCGTTCATGCGCCTTGCCGCTTCATCCAATTCATTGTATCAGCGTTCTGCATTCATCTGATTTATGCTGTCCAGCCCCTCCACCCCTCTCGAAATCCGCCACCTGCGCACCCTTTCGGCCATCGTGGAAACCCACAGCCTCTCCAAGGCGGCACAGCGTTTGAACCTCAGCCAGCCAGCCGTTTCCCACCAGGTCAGAGTCATGGAGGAGCTCTGCGGCCTGCCGCTCTTCGAGCGCAAAACCGTGCCCATCAAGCTCTCCCCCGCCGGGCAGCGCCTGCTCGATCTCGCGCGTTTGGTGGAGCAGCAGGTGGCGGAGACGGAACGCGATCTCTCCCGCATCGCGGGCGGCAGCACCGGCCAGCTCCGCATCGCCGTGGAGTGCCACTCCTGCTTTGACTGGCTCATGCCGTCCATGGATGCCTTCCGCGAGCGCTGGCCCGAGGTGGAGCAGGATCTCGTCTCCGGCTTTCACGCCGACCCCATCGGCCTGCTGCATGAGGACCGCGCCGACCTCGTCATCGTCTCCCACGCCATCAAGCGCGCCCACACCACCTTTCATCCGCTCTTCCGGTATGAGGTTTCAGCCCTCCTGGCCAAGGAGCACCCGCTCACCCGGAAGCCCTATCTCACTGCCAAGGATTTCGCCACGCAGACCCTCGTCACCTACCCCATCCCCGACGACCGCATCGATGTCATGCGGGAGGTCTTGATCCCCGCCCGCATCGACCCTGCCAAGCGCAGGTCCACCGAGCTCACCGTCGCCATTCTCCAGCTAGTTGCCAGCCACCGCGGCATCGCCGCCATGCCCCGCTGGGCCGTGCAGCCCTTCATCGACCGCGAATACATCGTCGCGCGTCCCATCGGGAAACAGGGCCTGCAAAGCGCCCTCTACGCCGCCACCACAGACACCCTGGCCAAGGTCGCCTGGATGTCCGACTTTCAGCAGATCATGCGCCGTGTCAGCTTCGCCTCCCTCCAAGGCATCAATGCCTTCTGAACGGCGCCGCCACAGCCGTGGCACCTACTTCCCCGCTTTCGGCAGCGCCTGGACGAGGAGGCTGTAGAACTCGTTTTCGGCAGGCGTTTCGCCGTCGCTTTTCAGGATGTTTTTCACCACGCCGAGGACTTCTTTCTGCGACGCCTTGGTGGTGAAGGCCTGGGCGCGATCATTCATGTAGTCGATCATGGTGTCGTCGCTGTCGGCCATCTCGCGGGCACGGGCGAAGGACTCCTCAATGAAGAGGCTCTTGGGATAGTCGGATTTCCAGCCCTCGGCGATGAAGGCCGAGCCCAGCAGATGCTCCTCCGTCAGCGAGATGTGGGCGTCGGCATACAGGGACAGGGTCAGAAGGTCGAACAGGGCTTCGCGCTGGGCTTGATTCATCATGATGCGCCGAACCTGACACAGCGGGCGGGGAGGTGGCAAGCGTGGAGTGACGCGGGGCGGCTGTTTGCGATGCCCGACCGGCGGTTTTGCCGGACCGGAGGCGGACAAACGGCCGCCAACACCTCTCCAGCACCCCATCTCGCCCTTGACCTCCCGCCCACCCTCCCGACTGCTTCACGCCCATGTCAGACGCCGCC
>CAZPSQ010000118.1:0-15563 GCA_964588755.1 uncultured Prosthecobacter sp.
AGCTGCCCGTGGCGCTCGATGATCTTGCGCTGGTGGCTGAAGTAGAGGCTCGGCAGCGGGATGTTTTCCTGGCGGATGTACTGCCAGATGTCCATCTCCGTCCAGTTGCTCAGCGGGAACACCCGGAAATGCTCGCCAAAGTGCTTGCGGCCGTTGAAGATGTTCCAGAGCTCCGGGCGCTGGTTCTTCGGATCCCACTGGCCGAACTCATCACGATGACTGAAGAAGCGCTCCTTGGCGCGGGCCTTCTCCTCATCGCGGCGGCCACCGCCCAAGCAGGCGTCATACTGATGCTCTTCAATGGTGTCGAGCAGCGTCACCGTCTGCAGCTTGTTGCGGCTGGCCGTATGGCCTTTCTCCTCCTGCACGCGGCCTTCGTCGATGGACTTCTGCACCAGTCCCACGGTCAGCGTGGCACCGATCTCCTGCACAAACCAGTCACGGTATTCCATGGCCTCAGGGAAGTTGTGGCCGGTGTCCACATGCAGCAGCGGGAAGGGCAGGCGGGAAGGATAGAAGGCCTTGCGGGCCAGCCAGGCCATCACAATGCTGTCCTTGCCGCCGGAGAACAGCAGCGCGGGCTTTTGGAACTGCGCGGCGGTTTCCCGCAGGATGTAGATGGCCTCGGACTCGAGGAATTGAAGGTGCGTGATGGCAGACATGACGGGTCAGATAATGGCGAGAAATTTGAGCAGGTTGCGCACAGAGAGCGCGGTGACGAGCACGCCCACTAGAACCATGAAAGGCTTGTGCGGGATGCGTTTGGCGGCAAAGGCGCCAAAAGGCGCGGCAATGACGCCGCCCAGCGCAAGGCCCAGAATGATGCTCCAATGTGTGAGGCCGATCGTGAGCAAAAAGGTGATGCTGGCCGCCAGCGTGACGAAGAACTCCACCGCGTTCACACTGCCCACCGTGATGCGCACATCATTGCCGCGCACAATGAGATTGGACGCCACAATGGGGCCCCAGCCGCCACCGCCCATGGAGTCCACCAGCGCGCCGAAGAAGCCCAGCGGCGTCAGGTGCGTGGTCACATTGCGCGGCGGGATCTGCCGGAAGGCCTTGGCGATGATGAGCAGGCCGATCAAAATCAGATAGCCGGACACATAAGGCTTCAGCACATCCCCATCGATCGCCGAAAGCAGGTATGCGCCGATGACGGCGCCGATCACCGCCGGAATGAGCAGGCGGCGGAACAGAAACTTGTCCACATTCCCAAACGCATGATGCGACAGGGCGGAGGCTCCCGTGGTAAAGCATTCTGCCGCATGCACCGTGGCGCTTGTGGCCGCCGGCGGCACGCCAAAAGCCATGAGCAGCGACGAGGCGCTGACCCCGTAGGCCATGCCCAGGGCTCCATCGATCATCTGAGCGATGAAGCCTGCGGCAATGTAGAGCAGAAAGTCCGGGTCCATGAACGCTGGCGCTTACGCTTTGTCCGTCACCAGCTTCGCGTGCAGGCCGCACTCATGCTTCTCATCACCCTTGGCCGGATCGTAGTAGGTTCGCTCGTTCGGCAGGTCGTGGTCCAGCAGGTAGGCGTCCATTTCCACCGGGGTCCAGTCGAGGATCGGGTTCACCTTCAGGCATTGAAACTTCGCATCCCACATGAAGGGCTGCAGGCTGGCGGCACGCTGGGGGTTTTGTTCCTTGCGCAGCGCGGTGATCCACACCTTCGGCGCCAGCTCGCGCATGCCCCGCTCAAACGGCTCCAGCTTCATGATCCGGCTGAAGGACTCCACCCGCTCCACCTCGTCCGGCATGGGCACCTGCCCGCCATTCAGCGCCAGCCAGTGGGCGGCCGTCATCAGCGGCAGGTAAGGCTTCAAGTTCAGCTCCAGGCGCGCCCGGCTCTTTTCCGCAAAACGGTACGTTTCCGGGAGGTTCGTGCCATGGTCCACCCACAGCACCGGCGTGTCCCCGTTCACCTGCGTGACCAGATGCAGGATCACCGCCTCGTAGGGCCGGAAATTCGTGGTCACGATGGCCTGCCCTTCGGCATGCGCAAACGCGGCTTGAATGATCTCCTGGGGCGACTTGCCACGGGCTTCGTCATTGAGGGCCTGGATCTGGTCGGGATTCATGGGGGTGCGACTTATTCACCTTATTCTCGATGTGTAAAGTAGGATTTCAGCAAAACACAAAACCGCCGAGGGAGTATGAGGTAAAAAAAAAGGGCGCGGAATGATCCGCGCCCTTGATTGAAATGATTGAACCAGCCCGAGTTTACGCCTGGAGGGCGGCAACTTCGTCAACATTCACACGACGGCCGTCCTTGTCGAAGCGGACATTGCCGTCCACCAGAGCAAAGATGGTGTGATCCTTGCCGAGGCCAACGCCACGACCAGTGATCCACTTGGTGCCACGCTGACGGAGGATGATGTTGCCGGCAATGACGGCCTCACCGCCGAATTTCTTGACGCCAAGACGCTTGCTCTGGCTGTCGCGACCGTTCTTGACGGAACCTTGTCCTTTTTTATGGGCCATAAAAGTGTGGAAGTAAGGGGGTGAAAATTAGGCGTTGATGGCGGTGATCTGCACCAGCGTCAGCGGCTGACGATGGCCACGGGTCTTGTGGAAGCCCTTGCGCTTGCGGAACTTGAAGGTGGTTGCCTTGTCAGCCTTGTGCTGCTTCAGCACCTTGGCGGAGACGCTGGCACCGGCAACGGTGGGGGCGCCCACCTGGATGCTGCTGCCCTCGCCTGCGACGAGCACTTCCTCGAAGGTGGCGACGTCGCCTTCGGCAATGGCGAGCTTCTCCACGTCGAGCTTGTCGCCCACGGAGACTTTGTATTGTTTGCCGCCAGTTTTGATGATTGCGTATGCCATAACCTGAAAAGTGAGAGTTTTGTCCGCCGTCCTGGGACGAGGGGCGCGGAGATTTCCACAGGAGACCCGGTTCGGCAAGGGAAATTTGCTCCAAACCCAGGATGTTTGCACTTCAGGCCGCGGGAGACACCCCGCCAAAGTAATGGTTCAGCGCCTCCATCATGCCCTCGCTGGCAGGGCGCGCGGCCACAAAACCGCCCCGCGAGTGGACAATCTGCTTGATGGGGGCCAGGGCATTCCCGGGGCAGGCGATCATGCGCGCATGCTGCGGATTGAGCATGCTCAGGTCGTTGTAGTTGTCCCCGGCGGCGAAGCAGGAGGCGGCGTCCAGCCCGATGAGGCGCGAAAGCTCGCTGAGGGCCGTGCCCTTGCTGTAGCCGCTGTGGGAAAAGCGCAGGTAGATGCCGTTGCGCTCGTAGCCGATGTCAGGGAACTGGCGGGCATGGGAATCGATGTGGGCGCAGATGGCGTCCATCTCCGGGTCACAGGTGGCCACGATGCCCATGTGCCCCTCATCCCCCGCCAGATAGGAGGCCTGCGTTTGTGTCTCCACCATCTCCCGAATGGCGTTGAGCGAGGCCTGGTGGTCTTTGACGAAACGCTCATGCGCGCGTTTGGCCTGCTTGTTCCAGGAGCCGAAGTCCGTCCAGCGGCTGAAGAAGCCCGGTTTGTAGATGTCGCACTCCTGCGCGATGATGTAGTCCGGCTCGGCGAAAATGCCATACTGCGCGAGGCCCTGCAGCGTCTGGCTGAGGCTGCGCCCGGTGTTGATGACCCAGGCGGCCCCCTGGTCCCGCAGAGCGCGGATCATCTGCCCCAGCCCAGGGTGATAGATGGGGTCGGCCTCCGGGTGGATCAGAGTACCGTCGAAGTCAAAGCAGAGGATGAAGCGATGTTTGGGGGCGGCCATGAGGCTGGGCGCTCATTCATGCCGTGATTGGGGCAGCCTGCAAGAACGCGATCATCCACCAGCCCCCCAGGCCCAGCAAAAGCCAGAGCACAGCCTCATAGACCAGCAGCAGGGGCAGGCGCATCTGCCGCCGCCGTCCCCGCTGCACCAGCGCCTCGCAGGACCAGATGAGGCTGAGCACCAGGGGCGGGTAAAGCGCCAGCGCCCGGTGGCCAAAATCCATGACCGGCGCATCCCAGCCAAAATCAAAGCTGCAGACCACCAGGGCCAACAGGGTGAAAAACACGATGGGCGCGGTTTCCGGGTGCAGCGCCTGGCCGGCATGATGCGCCCTGGGGGTGGCAAAACCCAGCATGAGGACCAGCAGCGCCAAAATAACCACAAGCGCCGCGACAAAGATGCCGCGGGGGAACGTGGCACCCCATTCATGGGACAGCACATCGCCAGCCACGACAAGGGTGCCTTGGCCCAGCCTTTCCCGCATTTCCTGCGTGGAGTGGCCGGCCCGGTAGGCCTCAAAGCTCGGCAGGCTGTCTGGCGGCACGGCTTTCAAGGTCTCCCGCGTATGATGCGCGGAGGTCCATGCCCGCATCTCCTCAGCGCTGTCAAACCAGCGCCAGTGAAACGGCGCGGCGTCCCCGAGCTTTTGATGTCCGAAGGAAAGCATCGGCCCGACGGTGAAGAGATGGCACACGACCAGCAGCACCAGCCCCAGCCAGTGGTTGCGCCGCACCCACTGGCTGATGCCCACGCCGGAAAACTGCACCAGCAGCCATCCCCACAGCCAGCGCAGGGTGCTGACGCCCACAAACACGATGACCAGGGTGGTGGCGGAGGGCGCGGTCAGATTGGCCAGCGCGGAGAAGAAGCCTATGGCGCCGTAGAGCCAGAGCGAGTTCCGTTTTAATGCCGCGATGCAGCTCACCCAGGTGAGCAGAAAGAGCACGCTGAAGAGCAGGTCTGGCAGGAAGAATCTGCCGGAGGGCAGGAAGACGCCAAATCCGATGAGCAAGACCACCAGCAGGGCCGCCGGCACTGAGAACGCCCGCGCGCAGGCCAGCCCCAGCAGCAGCAGCACCGCCAGGGTGAAGGTGAGCTTGATCATCTGCACCCGGGTGGCAAAACGCGGCGACCAGCCAGGCTGCCCCCCGTCTGCCTCCGCGTCATCCATCAGCCAGGCAGACAGCCACGGCCACAGCGGGCGCACCAGCCCGTCCGTGGCGTGGGGCAGCCAGTTGTTCAGCGGCTCGGAGACTCCTTGGCTAAAGTCCAGTTTCAGGTCTTTCCGCGCCAGTTCCGCCATCTCCAGATGCCTGGACTCCAGCGGGTGGGGCGCTTTGAAGTCCGCGATGGAGGGCCGCACCCGCCAAAAGTGGGCGGCATAGGTCCAGGCCAGCGCCCCAAGCACGAGGAGAAGCACCACCCAGCGGCCGCCACCCAGCCAAACTCGGGTCAAATGCAGGAACACTGACTTCACCGGGATGCGCGAGGGTGGAAGTGTACGTTGTGGGTGAAGGCGGCGGCTCTGCTTGCTTACTTCCTGGGCCTCACCTTGATTTCCACCCGCCGGTTCAGCCCCTGCTGCTCCGCTGTTCCGCTCACGGACACCAGCGGCCTGGATTTGCCCATGCCGACGGCCTGGATGCGGTCGCTGCCAAGGCCGAGGGAGTCCCGCAGCCAGCCCACGACGGCATTTGCACGGCGGATGCTGAGCTCAAGGTTGAACTCCACCCCGCCAAAGCTGTCGGTGTGACCTTCGATGATGAAGAGGGAGTCCGGGTTCTTTTGAATGAGGAACCCCAGTTTCATGAGGCTGAGGCGGGCTGTTTCAGCCAGCTGGTCGCTGCCGTACTCAAACAGGAGGTCGGTCGGCATCAGGATCGGCGCGGTGCTGCCGCCCACCCTGCCCCCGACGCCCAGGAGGTCATCCAGGCTGCTGAAGCCTTTCACCTTGGCCCCGGCCGCCGTGGCGGTGCCCTGGCTTTTCACGGCGTCGAGCAGGCCGGTGTCCATCAGCCCGCCGTCGCCTGGGTCGAGCGCCCCGGCATCCAGCAGCATTTGCTTCTCGGACACCGGCTTGGAAAGGACGTCACGACGCACGCTGGCCATTTCAGCCGCGATGTCTGGCGCGGCGATGCTCTGAGGGGCGAGCAGCCTGGCCATGTCACTGCCCTTGGAGGCGCCGGGCGCGCCGTCTCCCGGGTCATTGGCCCGGATGAAGTTGGTGATCTCCTTCACGTTCGGGGTGAGGTCGATGTCCTGGTTTTTCGGCAGTTCCTGCATCTTGTCGAAGTCGTCGAGCTTCGGCTCGAAGGCTTTCATGTCCGGCATGTTCTCCGGCGCGATGGTTTCGGGGATCTCGCGGATGGCCTGCTGGTCCTTGAGCAGCTGCTCGCTGATGCGGATGCGCTCCGGCACCTGCTTTTGCGGCACGGGCTGCAGCGCGGACACGCCCAGGGAATCAAAGCCCACCACCAGCAGCATGTGGAACACCACAGAAAGGATCAGCGCGAACATGATCCACCATTTCAAGCTCCAGTCCTCGCGGGAGCGAAAGGTGGAGCGTGGAGTAGCCCACTCAGGGGGATGGGTGACGGCGGCCATGACAGTGGAAGTTTAACATGCGGTCCAGGCTTTGCACGCCCCACTTTGCCCCGCCATGGATTTCAAAACAAAGTCGAAAAAGAAAACC
This sequence comes from uncultured Prosthecobacter sp., assembly GCA_964588755.1. Classification (GTDB taxonomy): domain Bacteria; phylum Verrucomicrobiota; class Verrucomicrobiia; order Verrucomicrobiales; family Verrucomicrobiaceae; genus Prosthecobacter. The sequence goes on from CAZPSQ010000118.1 coordinate 6,432, forward strand.
TTGGATGCCGCCTGATCCGTTTCATCCTGAGCTTAAAATGGTCGTGACATCACTCCGGCCTTTTTCGTATTCTTTCGGTCCCCTCACCCTCCCAACCATCATGAACCGCCGCGCCTTCCTCACCTCCAGCACCGCCGCCGTTGCCGGCTCCATCCTCGTTCCTGCCAGCGGCTTTGCCGCCACGCTGGACCTTGTGCAGGCCCCCCTGCCCTACGCCCCGGAAGCGCTGGAGCCGCACATCGACGCGCAGACGATGAACATCCACTTTGGCAAGCACCACGCCGCGTACATCAAGAATCTGGGCGATGCGCTCAAGACGGGCAGCATCAGCAAGACCGACACGCTGGAACTCATCTCCGACATCAAATCCCTGCCAGACGCCTCCCAGGCGGCCATCCGCAACAATGGCGGTGGCCACGCCAACCACACTTGGTTCTGGAAGTGGATGGTCCCGGCCGGGAAGGGCCCCGCAGGGCCGGAGGGCAAGCTGGGGGAGGCGATCCAAAGCACCTTCACCAGCATCGACGACTTCAAGAAGGTCTTCGGCGAGGCTGGCGCCAAGCGTTTCGGCTCCGGCTGGGCCTGGCTGATCGTGACCAAGGACGGCAAGCTCAAGGTGACCTCCACGCCGAACCAGGACAACCCGCTGATGAAGGGTATTGTCGAAGACGAAAACCTCGGCACGCCGATCCTGGGCCTGGATGTGTGGGAGCACGCCTACTACCTCAAGTATCAGAACAAACGCCCCGACTACATCTCCGCGTGGTGGAACGTGGTGAACTGGGCCGAGGTGGCCAAGGGCTATGAGGCCGCGAAGAAGGCATGAGCCAAGCCTCATGGGAGAATGAAAATTGGAGGATGTTAAATGGCTGTACGTCATGAGGCTCACCCCTTGTGACCGCGCGGCTCATTCTCCAGTTTCCAATCTCCATTGTTCAATTTTCAATTCCTCCCCTCGCCTGCCATGAAACGCATCTCACTCATCCTCCTGCTGCTGGTTCCCATTCTCGCCTTCGCCACTGACAAGGCCAAGCACATCAAAGCCGCCGAGGCCGCCAGGCTCCTCTCCTCCGGCAATGTGACGGTGGTCGATGTCCGCACGGCCGAGGAGTTTAAGGAGGGCCATATCAAGGATGCGAAGAACATCGACATCATGGACAAAGACTTCGAGGCGCAGGTGGGCAAGCTGGACAAGTCCAAGCCCACCCTGGTGCATTGCCAGGCTGGCGGCCGCAGCACGCGCGCGCTGAAGACTTTTGAAAAGCTCGGCTTCACGGATGTCATCCACCTGGACGATGGCTTTGCCGGATGGCAGGAGGCTGGAAAGCCGGTGGCAAAGTGATCCGCTGAAACACCGTCCGGCTCAAATCAAGTCAGGCCAGACGGCGTACAACCTCCGCCGCGAGCGCGAAGCCGAAGCCCCCCGTCACATGGGTGGCCGCGCCAAAACCGGCGGAGCAGTCCAGCCGCAAGCCGGTTTCCGCACCTGTTTCAGGCTGCATGGAGCACGAGCCATCCGCCCAGGGATAAACGGGCTTTTCGGTGGAGTACACACAGGGAATGCCCATCTCCACGGGCTTCCCTTCTGACGACACGGTGAAGCCGTGGTCGCGGCGGAGGCTCTGCCGCGCGCCTCGCAGAAGCGGATCGGTGCCCGCCTGACTGAGGTCCGCGACGCGGATGGCGGTGGGGTCGCGCCGCCCCCCCGCCGACCCCGAGGTGATGACGGGGAGGCCACGCGCGCGGCATTTCGCGAGAATCAGCGCCTTGATGGAGGTGCGGTCGATGGCATCGACGACAAAGTCGAACTGGGGAGCCAGGAGACGGTCCACATTCGACTCCAGCAAAAACTCCACCACACGATGGACGCGGCAGCCGGGATTGATCTCCGCGACGCGGGTGGCAAGGACATCCACCTTGGCATGGCCGAGGGTGTGGGCCATGGCTGGAAGCTGGCGGTTGGTGTTGGTGATGCACACATCATCCATGTCGATCAGCGTCAGCTCTCCCACTCCACTGCGGGCAAGCGCCTCCACCACCCAGGAGCCAACCCCACCCACACCGACGATGGCAACATGCGCCGAAGCAAGGCGCGACAACGCGGCCGCCCCATAGAGCCGCCCGATGCCACCAAAACGCTGCGTGTAGGATTCATCCATGCCCTTCCCATACGCGGCGGCAGGGAGGCGGGCAACTGCCGCGCCTCAGCAATGGTGCGCGCCGCGCGTGTTCACATACAGGGAGAAGAGGCTCTGGCTGGCGGTGATGAAGAGGCGGTTCCGTTTCTGCCCGCCGAAACAGAGGTTGCTGGCGGTTTCTGGCAGCTTGATCAGGCCGATGCGCTGACCTTCAGGGCTGAAAACGTGCACCCCGTCCAGGCCCGCTCCCGCCCAGCCAGCACTAGCCCAAACATTGCCCTCGACGTCGCAACGCACGCCGTCGGAACCGACTCTTTCAGGAAGCGCCCGGCTCCCTCCCGGACCAGCACGTTCCACCACCAGCATGCCATGCACCTGTTTGCCGTCCGGCTTCTTCTCGTTGGGCTTGGTCCCCTTGTAAAAACGGAGGTCTCCTTCGTAAGGACCGTGGGTCATGCTCTCCCAGCCGCTGGCCATGGAGTTGAAGTCTTTGCCTGCCTTGAGCTTTGTGCCATCCACGTCATACACCCGAATGTTCTTCGGCGCACCGGTGTCCACGATGTAGAGTTTTTTGTAGTCTGGCGAGAAGCAAAGGCCGTTGGGCTTGGCAAGGTCGTCGGTGACTTTTTCGATTTTGCCGGAGGGATCGATTCGATACACGGCCTCCTTGAGCAGCAGCTCGCCCTTGTTGCCCTCGTAGTCCATCATGCTGCCGTAGCCAGGGTCGGTGAACCAGATGCCGCCGTCCGGATGCACGACGGCGTCGTTGGGTGCATTGAAGGGCTTGTCCTCAAACTTTTCCGCCAGGACGGTGATCTTGCCATCCAGCTCATACCGCACGACGCGGCGCGTGGCGTGCTCGCAGGAGATCTGGCGGCCCTGGTGGTCAAAGGTGTTGCCGTTGCTGTTGTTGGAGTTGTTCCGGAGGGTGGAGACGTGGCCGTCCTCCGGCAGGTAGCGCATCTGCGCGTTGTTGGGGATGTCGCTCCACATCAGGTAGTTGCCGCTGCCGTTCCAGGCGGGGCCTTCCGCCCACAGCATGCCGGTGTGCAGGCGGCGGATGGGGGAGTTTCCCTGGATGAGTTTTTCAAACGCTGGCTCCAACGCGATGACGTCTGGATCTGGGTAGCGCTCTGGATTCTTCCCCGACCAATCGCGGGCCAGCACTGTGCTGGTGGCTGAAACGGCGAGACTGGTGAGAAAGGTGCGGCGGGAGGAAGTCATGGCGGTGTGCGTTGTAGCGAAGGGAACGCCGCGCTGGCAAGAGTTTTGGGGATATGTGGAGATTTTCCCAGAGCGGCATGACGAATGAAACCCGAATACCCAGGAGCCGAATGCTCATTGGTGCTTGGTCATTGATTCGTCATTTGCGCTCCCCCTGCAAAAACGAAAAGCCCCGGCCACATCTCTGCGGCCGGGGCTCCAAGTTATTCGCCTAGCATCACACAACTGGCGCACCCGGCACGTCCTTGCCCGGGATGGCGATCGGATACCAGCCTTCGGCATCGGGATTGACGGGGGCCTCGGACTCGAGGGTGATGATGTTCGGCATGTGCTGCACCTTGCTGTTGAGCACTTCGTCCCACTTCAGCTCCTTGCCGGAGTAGGTGGCCATGCGGCCCATGAGCGCGGTCATGGTGCTCTCGGCGCCGTAGTAGGCGTTGTTGAGCGGCTTGTTCTCGCGGATGGCGGCCTGCAGGGTGTCGTGCTCGGTCTGGTAGGGGTCTGGATCAAGACGCTTGGCGGCCTTGCCCTTGGCATCGCCGATGTCCTTGCCGCCGGGGCGGTATTTCCAGATGGTGTTGCCCTTGTGGTCGTTGGCGTAACAGCGGCCGCTGTTGTCGAGGTAGAGCTTGCCCTTGGTGCCGGTGAACTCCTCGCGCACGGCATTGCTCACGCCGGACTGGTGGCGGCACTGGCTGTTGATGCGGACGCCGTTCTCATAGGTGAACTCCACGTAGTGGTGGTCGTAGATCTGGCCGAATTTCTTGTCCACGCGCTGCATGCGGCCGCCCATGCCCTGGGCGCTGACGGGATGGCCGCCGATGAACCAGTTGGCGACGTCGATGTTGTGGATGTGCTGCTCGTTGATGTGGTCGCCGCACAGCCAGGTGAAGAAGTACCAGTTGTTGATCTGGTACATGAGCTCGGACTGGTCCGGGCGCTTGTCGCGGAACCAGATGCCGCCGCCGTTCCAGTACACCTGGCCGGAGACGATGTCGCCAATGATGCCCTGCTCCTTGACCTGGGTCAGCGCGTCCTTGTAGCAGTTCTGGTAGCGGCGCTGCAGGCCGACGACCACCTTGAGATTTTTCTCATCGGCCACCTTGGCCATTTCCAGCACTTTGCGCACGCCGGGGCTGTCCACGGCGACGGGCTTCTCCATGAAGATGTGCTTGCCGGCCTGCACGGCGGCCTCGAAGTGGTACGGGCGGAAGCCGGGAGGCGTGGTGAGGATGACGATGTCGCAGGAGTCAATGACCTGCTTGTAAGCCTCCGGACCTGCGAAGATGCGGGAGTCGTCCACCTTGACCTTGTCCGGCACTTTGTTGCGGAGGTTGCTCAGCGCGCCATCGGCCTTTTCCTTGAAGGCGTCCGCGACGGCGTGCAGGGTCACGCCCTGCTGGCTGGTGCTGAGGGCCTGGCTGGCGGCACCGGTGCCACGTCCGCCGCAGCCGATAAGACCGACTTTGAGTTCGTCACTGCCAGCAACGTTGGCAGACTGGGCGACGGTGAGACCGGTGGTGGCCATCGTCGCGGCGGCTGTGCCGATGAATTGGCGGCGGGTGGGCGCTGCCGTGGGTGTGGTCGGTGTGTTCATGGGGTGAGTGGGTGGAAGATTGGAAAAGAAAAGCGGATGAAATCAGGCGGCGTCCCAAGTGTCGCGGATGAGCTGGTAGCCCTCGGTGTAAACCTGCTCTGGATTCGGGAAGAAATCCCGCCAGACGCGGGTGGCGGCGGCGAGGTCCGGCAGGGCGCTGCCGAAGGCCTCGATGGTGAGCCAGCCGTCGTAGCCGATGGTCTTGAGCTTCTTGATGGCGCCTTTGATGTTGGCGTGGCCACGACCGGGGGTGCCGCGGTCGTTTTCGGAGATGTGCACGTGGTTCAGCTTGCCGCTGCTCCACACGGTGTCGATGGCGGCGATGGGGTCCTTCTCCTCAATATTTGCATGGAAGGTGTCATACATGGTGCCGAAGTTCGGGTGGTCGACGCGCTTCGCGTAGGCGGCGGCCTGCTCCATGGTGTTGAGCAGATGGCACTCGAACCGGTTCAGCGCCTCGATGGCACATTTGACGCCTGCGGCCTCGGCCACGGGGGAGATGGCGCGGTGGACTTCGGCGGCACCGGCGAGCTCGGCCTCCGTGGGGAATGCGCCGGTGAACTGGCCCAGGACCTGGTAGTAGGGGCCGCACAGGGTCTGCACGCCGGCGTTGTGGGCGCATTCAAACACGCGCTTCAGGTGGTCAATGGCACCCTGGCGGTTCGCGGCCACGGGGCTGATGGCATTGTGCGCCTCGTCAGGCAGGACGGTGACGGCGGTGCATTCCAGGCCGTTGTCCTTCAGCACCTGGCCGATGCCTTTGAAATGCGCGGGATTGCTCACGTCGAAGATCGGGATCTCCACACCGTCATAGCCGGTCGCCTTGAGTTTTTCGATGACGGGGTAGTTCGCCTCGGTGACGTGGCCGGAGTAGAGGAGCAGGTTGAATCCGATTTTCATGTGATGGGGAAGGAAAGCTAGGGAATGCGGGGCGGATTGGCAAGGTCTGTGTGGGGGAGATTTGCCAGGAGGACAGAACGTTGCCGCCCCGGAGCTATTTCGGCCCGCATTCCAGAATCCCCGCCGGGGCGGCTCCGATGGCAAATTTGGCATTGAAAAGAAAGCGCCTGATCTCATTAGTGCGGCGGTCTCTTTCCATGCTGGTTCGCAGGCCGGAACTTTTTGCCGCAATCATGACTGCCCTACGCATCCTTGCCCTTTCCGCCGCCTGTGCCGCCCTCGCCGCCTGCGAAAACACGAAGAACTCCAGCGGCAGCAGCGACCCGTATGCCTCCAACTACGGGAACGATGGGCACTACAACCCGTACCCTGGCGGCCAGCCGGGCTACACGAACCCGACGCCATCGACGCCGTCCTACCAAACGCCTCCCATGCCGGTGGAGCAACCGCCAGCGGACCCGTATGCGTTTGGCGCACCAAAAACGACCACCCCGACCTACTCGACGCCGAAGAAGACCAGCACGGCATCCAGCAGCACGGCGAAGAAGAAGTCCACGCCTTCCAAGTCCACCGCCGCCAAGAAAAAGTCCAGTTCGGGCTCCCGCTACACGGTGAGCAAAGGTGACACCCTTTATGGCATTGCCCGCAAAAAGGGCACCACGGTGGCCAAGATCAAATCGGCCAATGGCATGAGCGGGGACCTCATCCGCCCCGGTCAGAGCCTGAAGATTCCCTGATTTCAAAGCTGGCGGCGTTTTTCCGCATTAAATCGCCCTGCGCATCGAATATTTTCCGGTCCAGGCCGTCCATCCCTCCGCTACCCCTTTCCATGCCTGCCCCCGTTGCGAGTGATCCTGGCGAAGTCCCCGACATCGACTTGGTCAAGCGCAGCCAGGCCGGCGACACACGGGCCTTTGACACGCTCGTGACGCGATACCGTGGGAGGATCTACGCCATGACCTATCATCTCATCCAGAACGAATCCGAGGCCTGGGACCTCGCGCAGGAGGCCTTCATCAAGGCCTGGCGCGCGCTGCCCAACTTCAAGCTGGATGCCGCCTTTTACACCTGGCTCTACCGCATCGCCCACAATGTGACGTACGACTGGCTGCGGAAGAAGAAGATCCAGGGGGATGGGGAGTTCGACGATGAGCGGACCGAGCACCGCGCTGCCGCCGGCGCCGAAACCACACCCAAGGGCGACGCGGCGCCCGACACCGCCCTGCGCAACGCCGAGGTGGGGGCGCGCATCCAGGAGGCCATTGCGCGGTTGTCGCCCGAGCACCGGCAGGTTATCGTTCTGCGGGAGGTCGAAGGAATGGCCTATGAAGAAATCGCCGCGCTGGTGCCGTGTTCCCTGGGAACCGTGATGTCCCGTCTTTTTTACGCCCGCAAGAAACTTCAGGAACAACTCAAAGACGTTTATGAAACCACCCTCTGAAGATCACGATCTCATCCGCTGGCTGGACGGCGAGATGACCGCCGCTGAACGCGCCGCCTTCGAGGGGCGGCTGAAGCAGGATCCTGTTCTGGCCAAGGACGCGGAGGAGCTGCGCGCCCTGAGCGCCGGCATCCGCGCCCATCTGCCCGCCACCATGGAGGTGCCGCATGCGGACTTCTTCAACTCGCAGATCCAGGTGCGTATGGCGCAGATGGAGAACGAAGACGCCCGCGCCAGCGGGCAATCTGCCACCTCAGCATGGGCATCCCTGTTCCAGTGGCTGCGCCAGCCATGGCTGACCGCAGCCGGAGCCGTGGCCGTCGCGATTCTGAGCTTTGTCATGCTGCGTCCAGGGGTGGAAAGTGCCGCCCTGGAAAGCTCGATTCTCAGTTCCTACACGCCAAACGCCAGCGTGCACGCCCACACCTTCCACGACGCTGCGGCAGACGCCACGGTGCTCATGCTCGACGGGCTGGACGCCGTGCCCGCAGAACGGAAAATCTCCGGCGTGCACGCGGTCCGCAGCGAGTGGGAGCCGCAGGTGGCCTCGACCACCCTGTACGACTCCCACGGTGCTTCTTTGCTGAGCATCTCCAGCGATGCTCTGGGCCAGCCCATCATCTGGGCCAAAACTCCCCGCGGATAAGATGAAGTTTCACCTGTCAGTTCTGGCCCTGTCCTGGCTCACCATCGGCATCTCCCTGCACGCGCAGGACACGGTGCCGCCGGGCGTGCCGCAACCACAGCCACTGCCTTCGGTCAAACCTGAAACGGACGGGCGTGTCTGGGGCGCGCTGATCTTTGCCACCAATGAGGCTGCCCAGCTGACGGGAGCGCAAGAAAAGGCGGCCACCGGCCTGCCCAACCTGAACGAGCGGCTGGCCAAGGTGTTCAAGTACAAGCATTTCGAGATCCTGGGACAGCATCATCAGGACATTTTTCGTGAATATGAGTCCTGGGTGGTGCCCTCCCGGGACTTGTTCATGAAAATCGACTCCAAAGGGCCTGCGGACCAGGGCGGCGTGAAGCTGCATCTACAGGTCTGGCGGGAGCAGCAAGTGCTGGTGAAGAGCGATGCCGTTCTGCGCTCCAGCAGCCCGCTGTTCATTGGCGGCCCCGCCTGGAAGGACGGCCGACTGATCTTTGTGCTGTCGCTGGAGAAGAAGTAGCGGCTGCAAGGCTCCAACGGCGTCCGGCCGTTTCAGTATCCCGAGACTTTGGCCCCATGCCGCTTGGCATGTGATACCAGATACGCCAATGCATCCGGCGGAATTCTGCGCGGAAGGAATGGTGGAATAGAGCCAGTCCCATGAAAGCCCAGCAGCACCACATCACCGTGGCAACGCACCTCCGAGAGGGCCCCCCAAGCAAGCGCCATGGTTCCCATGGAACTGCTTCTCTTCGCTGAGCTTGTAGGCACATTTGCCATCCGGGATCGCCGCCAGTTTTGTCATGGCTCTGTTCAACCCGACAAAATAGACAGAAACATAGAGGACCAAGGCAAGTGTCAGCACGGTTAAACCGGCAAGGGAAAGCATTTCCAGGCGACCTTTCTGGGGATCACGCAGGATGCTCGGCAGCATGAGTCCGACGGCCAGCACTGGCAGCCAAAGCTTACGGGGGCGTGGGAAAAACCAGACGTTCCGAGCCCTGCGGGCCATGGCTGGAGTCACCTGGATCCCAAAAGCGTGCATGAGTGAAGTGCGGCAGATCCCCGCGCTCGAAGGCTTGATGGAACCATGGTGGGGCGTGATTCATGGCGATGGCGCTGTGAGAGTAAAACAAAGCACCCCGCACCTCTTTCGAGATGCGGGGTGATATTAAACTGGCAA
>CAZPSQ010000119.1:0-15550 GCA_964588755.1 uncultured Prosthecobacter sp.
AGGGCGTTGTTGATCTTGTGCGCGCCGGTGTGCAGCAGGTCCTCACGCTTGAGGTAGATTTTGGCACCACCGAGTTTTTCAGTCCAGCGTTCGGCAAAGTAGAGCGGCGTGGGGCGGCCCACATATTCGTGCAGCAGGCGGTCCAGCTCTCCCTGGAAAGCGGGGTCCGCCTTGGCTTTTTCGTAATGATCAGACAGCTCGGTGAGCGCCGCCATGAGCGTCTCAGGCACGAACATGCCACCGTACGGGCCAAAGTGGCCGTGGGTGTCTGGCATCACAGGAAGCGGAAGGATCGAGGCGGCGGTCATGGGGAGGCGAACATAGAACACTTGCCGTCTTTGGCAATGCCTGCACCCACCCTTCTGATGTGGATGTCAGGCTTTGGCGGCTCCGGCCTCAAGTGTGGCCACTTTTTTCTCCAGCTCGCGCAGGCGGTCGATCAGATCCGGAATCCGCGCGGGCAAGGCCATCATCTTACGGCCCTCGATGAGCGGACGGGCGGGATAACCCACGTAGGCACCTGCGGCGGGGAGGCTTTTGGTCACTGCCGACTTGGCGAGGACCATCACATTGTCTCCCAGTTCCAGATGCCCGACGACGCCAACCTGGCCGCCGAGGATCACGTGATCCCCCAAACGGGTGCTACCGGAGACGCCCACTTGGGCGACGATGATGCAGTGTTTGCCGATGACGCAGTTGTGGGCGATTTGAACAAGGTTGTCGATCTTGGTGCCTTCCCCGATCCAGGTACGGCCAAAGCGTGCCCGGTCCACAGTGGTACAGGAACCGATTTCCACATCGTCGTCGATCTGCACAATGCCCACCTGTTCGATCTTCTGATGGCGGCCTTTGACGAGTTCGTAGCCAAACCCGTCTGACCCGATGACCGACCCGCTGTGGATGATGACACGGCTGCCGATGACACTGCGGTCCTTGATGACCGTGTTGGGATGGATCACGCAGTCCGCACCCAGCCTGGCACCACGACCGACATAGACACCCGCGTGAAGGGTGGTGCCCTCGCCCAGGGTCACCCCGTCCTCGATCACCACATGCGGGCCGATGCTGACTGCCTGTGGATCAAAGACCACACTGCTGGCAACCACGGCGGTGGGGTGAACCCCCGGCACGAAATCGAGGGACGGCGGGCCGAACAACCGGATGACACTGGAAAAGGCGAATGTGGGGTTGGACACGCCGATGAGCGCCAAGCCCGCAGGAGCATCCGAGCTGTCAAAGTCTGCCGACACAAGCGCGGCGGCGGCGCGTGTGGTTTTCAGCGCGGACAGGTAGCGGGTGTTTCCCAAAAAGGTGATGTCCCCAGGACCAGCATCCACAATGGAGTTGAGGCCGGTAATGACCGTTTCTGGGGAGCCTGCGAAAAGCTCACCGCCGACCAGTTCGGCCAGCTTCTGGAGGGTGATGGAGCTGCTCATTGCGAATGACAGAATGAAAGGTTGGCACCAAAAAACAAAAAGGCACGCTGCGGTTGCGAGCAGCGTGCCCAAAGGGCGCCAACCGGGTGGCGATGTTACTTCTTGGCATCGCCAGCCGCCGGCTCGGCCTTGGCAGGCTCAGCGCCGGGAGGAGGGGCGTTCTTGTTGAGCTCGACGATGATCTGGTCGGTCATGTCAACGGCGGCACCTTCCTTGACGTGCAGAATCACAGGGACGGTGGAAAGGCTGACACCGGTCTTGTCGAAGACCAGATCGAAGCTGTCCGCCTTGCCTTTGTCACGGACGACCACCAGGATCTCCTCATACAGACCTTTGCGGATCTGCATGTCCTCCTGCTTGAGCTGGGTCTGGCGGCGCTCGGCAAATTCCTGCATCTCCATTTCCATGGAGCGGATTTCCTTCACCTTCTCACCGAGCTCGGCGGCATGCTTGTTGCGCTGCTCCGGGGCGATGATGGAATCCTGGGCCATTTTCTGCAGTTTTTGGGCCTCGGCAGCCAAATTTTTATAAGCAGCCTGACGCTCCTGCATCTCCTGGCCGGCCTTTTCGTAGTTGGTCTTGTACTTTTCCGCCGCCGACTTGGTCTTGTGGAATTCCTGGAAGACCTTGGACATGTCAATCACACCGATTTTGAGGTCGGCGGCCTGGAGGGAGGCGGTGGCTGCGAGGGTGAGGGCGAAAAACGCGCTACGAATCATAAGAAGTGGAATCTGGATGGGGTTGGACGGACAGACAAACAAAATGTCTGACGCAAAGGGCTAGAACTTGTAGCCCATGTTGAACTGGAAGCGGCCGGAACCCGTGAACTGGTCCTTGTCCATCGGCACGGCGTAGTCCACCCGAATGGGGCCGATGGGAAGGAAGAGGCGCAGGCCGATGCCGACGTCGGAGTAAATATCACCGCCCACGTCAAAGCTGCCAAGGCCCACGGTGCCAATGTCACCAAAGAAGGCGACACGTGGCGCCTTGTCTGCCGGGGCGCCCAGAATGTTCACAGGCACGGAGTATTCCGCCGTGGCATAGATGGAGGTGTAGCCGCCCAAAGGCTCGCCGACGGCGTCTTTCGGCCCAGCTTCGCGATAGTCAAAGCCGCGCAGGTTGTTGGCACCGCCGAGGAAGAGCCGCTCAAAGATGGGCACGCGGTCGCCGCCGTAATTTTCCACGGTGCGGAACATTCCTTCAAAGCTCAGGATGGTGTCGCCCCAGAGGCTGAAATACTGCTGACCGCCGAAGCTGATGCCGTAGGCCGAAACATCCATGGCGGAGGCCATGGCGCCGACCTCAATCTTGTGGCCACGACGGGTGAGGAAGACGTTGTCACGGGTGTCATGCACCCAGTTCACGTCGATTTTGCTCTGCACGTAGCTGCCAGCCTCGCGGCGGATCAGGGCCGTGGCGCTGCTGTCGATGTTGTCGATCTCCACCTGCTGGAGGGTCAGTGTTCCTTCGATGTAGGAGTGCTCACCAGTGCGGCGGCGCAGGCTGGCCGAGGCCCCCAGGTTCGTCTGGTCATACCGGTTGGAGAGGTAGAACATGTTGCGATAGAACGCCTCGATGGTCAGGGACAGCTCGCGGCCAAACAGCCACGGCTCGGTCCAGCTGACGCTGACGTCGCGGCGGAGATTACCGAGACGGATGTTGGCATTGAAGCGCTGGCCGCCGCCACGGAAGTCAGACCAGTCCGTGATGTCAAAGTTCGTCTGGGTGACGGTGATGAAGGCGGTGAGGCTGTCGATGGAGCTGAAGCCGGCACCAAAGTTCACCGACCCTGTGGGCTGCTCGACAACGTTGACGTCAACATCCTTGAAACCTTCGCTCATCGAGGGCGTGTTGCGCACGTCCACGGCGCTGAAGTAGTTCATGTTCTCCAGGCGCTTTTTGCCAGCCTCGATCTTGACCGTGTTCAACTCCTCGCCTGGGGAGAAGGGAAGCTCCCGGCGGATCACCTGGTCCTCCGTCACACTGTTGCCGGAGATGTTCACCTTGTTGATGTAGGACTTGGAGCCTTCGGAAATGTTGTACACCACGCCCACCTTGCCTGCGCCAGCCTCCAGAATGCTGGTCTCAACCCGTGCGTCGGCATAACCGCGGGAGCCATAGTAGTCCCGGATCATCTTCTCATCCGCACGGACAAAGCTTCCCACATAGGGGAAATTGGCCTCGGTCTGGATGCCGGGGCTCAGGGCCTCCTGGGTGAAGACTGTGTTGCCCGTGATGCTCACGGAAGCGACGTCGTATTTGGCCCCTTCGGTGACGACGAAAATGATGTCGATCTTTTTGGCGGACACCGGCTCGCGACGCACCTCGATGACCTTGGCGTACACGTAGCCTTCGTCCTGGAAGGCCTGCTCCACGATGGTGATGTCTTCCTGCAGCGCCTGGCTGTTCAGCTTGCCGGCCTTGCCCCAAAGGTTCCAGAAGTGATGCTCGCGGGACTTGAGCTTGCTCCGCAGCTTGCGGTCGCTGATGGCCGTGTTGCCTTCAAAGCGGATGTCGTTGATGATGCCACGCGCGCCTTCGTCCACCTTGAACACCACGGTGGAGAATCCTTCTTTGGCGGAAGGAGATGTCTCATACGTCACCGTGACATCGGAATATCCCTTCTTCTCGTACAACTCCACCACCTTCTGCTGTGCCGCCGTGAGCTTGGCGTCATCCACAGAATCTCCGACCTTCACATCGATCTCCTTGTTCAGGCGGTCGTTGTCAAAAACGGTGTTGCCCACGAAACCCAGCTCTCCAATGCCGCCGCGGCCGACGATCTCCACGATCACCCGGACACCGCCCGCGACATCCACCGGACGGATGTCGAGATTCTCCACCACTCCGGTACCGTACAACGCGCGAATGTCGCGCTCCACGTTCTCACTGCTGAAGGGCTGGCCCACTCGGGTGGACATCTGGGCGCGGATGCGGTTCTCATCCAGTTTCACCCCGCCTTTGAAAAGAATCTGCACATCCCTGACAATTTTCTGGGCGGTGGGTGCCGCCGGAATCCCAACCTGGGCATGCAACAGTCCCTGGCTGGCGGGCACAAGGACAAGTGCCAGCGCCAGAGAAAGGCTACGGGCAGAATGAAAATTTCCGGGAATCATAGAATGAATGGAGGCGCTCAAAGAAGGGGAGAAGCAGACAACGCGCCAGCCATGACTCTTTGGGCGCGGCATTACTGCTTCCCTGCCGCCCTGCGTCAAGGCGTAAGTTGGGGCCTTATTCGCTCAAATTCGCATTTCCGCAAGCCTTTGGATGCATCAATAGACGCACTTTTTGAAAAGTTTGCGCGTGGGCCGGGTGGGAAATGCTACTTGATGCAAGGCCCCGGCCCATTCCATGCCCTCATCTGACCTGCGCGACTACATTCAGCTCCACCTTGTGGTGCTGGCCTGGGGGCTGACCGCCATCCTGGGAAAGCTGATCGCGCTGGCTCCGGTGGATGTGGTGCTGTTCCGCACCGCCCTGGCCGCGCTGGGCTTCGCCGGTCTGGCCTGGGCGCTGGGCCACCGGGTATGGATTCCCTGGCCACGGCTGCTGCCCATGGCCGGGGTTGGCGTCATTTTGGGCCTGCACTGGATCCTGTTTTTCTGGTCGGCGCGGCTGGCCACGGCCTCGGTCTGTCTGGCGGCCATGCCCACGGCCATGCTGTGGTGCTCGCTGATCGAGCCCTGGATCGACGGGTCGCGGCGCTGGCGGCCAGCGGAGCTTCTGGTCGGCATGGTCATGGTCGGGGCGGTGTGGCTGATCTACAAGTTTGAGCTGCGCTACTGGGTCGGCTTCTCTGTGGCCATCGCCTCCGCCCTGCTGGCGGCTTTCTTTTCCACTCTGAGCAAGCAGCAGGTCACCCGGGGCACACACTGGAGTGTCATCGGATTCCACCAGATGGTGGCGGCATGTGCGACAGCCCTGCTGTCACGCCCGCTTTTGGAAGACGGCGCGCAGCCACTGCTGCCGGACGCCATGTCCGCCCTGTGGCTGGTGGTGCTGGCCCTGGTCTGCACCGTGGCCGCCTACGCCGGCTTCATGGACGTGCTGCGGCGCGTGAGCGTCTTCACCGTGAACATGGTCTATAACATGGAGCCGGTTTACGGCATCATCCTGGCAGCCTTGGTGTTTGGTCAGGCGGAGTTCATGAGCGGCGGCTTCTACGTGGGTGCGGGCATCATCGTCGCCGTGGTGCTGGCCCTGCCGTGGGTCCGGCGCTGGGTGGAAAAGTAGTCCTCGGTTCGCAGTTTGCAGCAGCAGAGAGGCTCGGTAGGATTGGGTTGTTGCTGCTATTCGCTGTGAACCGCCTTCCCCACATTCTTGTCTCCGCTTCCGCTGGTTCGGGGAAAACGTATCAACTTGTGCGCCGGCATCTGCATCTGCTGGCGCTTGGGGAGCGGCCGGAGAGCGTGGCCGCCATGACCTTCACCCGCAAGGCGGCGGGGGAGTTCTTTCAGCGCATTCTACAACGGCTTTCCGAGCTCTCGCAGCACGCCGAGAAACCCGAAAACTACTTTGGCGGCATGGAACCGCTGCCTGAGGCCTGGCCGGAATTTGTGACCCTGCTCCGCCAGGTGGCGCGGCGCCTCCACCGGCTGCGCCTGGGCACCATGGACAGCTTTTTCGCCAATATTGCCGCCTGCTTCCCACTGGAACTGGGCCTGCCGCTCGGCGCCAAGGTCATGGCGGAGGATGAGACCGCCCAGGCACGCCATGAGGCGCTCGACGCCCTGCTGGAGCGCATTCATGCCTCCGGAGACGACAAGGCTGCCCGCGCGCTGCTGGAGGGCTTTAAGCAGGCTACTTTCGGCGTGGAGGAACGCAGCGCGGCGACCAGCCTCGAGGCATGGATCAGGGAGCACCACACCACCTGGCTGGACGGCGCGGACGCCGCCGCCTGGGGCAGCCTGCCCGGCCTGGACCTGACCCAGGAGGACGACTTGGAGGCTGCGCTGGAGGATTTGAAGGATCGCTTTGTGCCGCTGACAGAAGGGGCGGCACGCTTCTTCGACGAGCTGCTGGACCAAGCGCCGAGATATGAGCCCGGCACACCGCTTTCCACCCGGGTGAAGTATTTCCTGGAGAAGACGGCGGAGGTCTGGCCGGAACTCCAGGCAGGACGTGCCGAGATCGGCTGGGGACAAGGCCGGAAGAAGGCGGAGCTCAGCGGTGCCACCGCCCGCGCCTGGGCGCGTGTGGCAGAGGCCCTGCTGCGCCGCGAGATCACCTGCCGCGCCCAGCGCACGCGGGGCATGGCCGCGCTGATGGAGCTCTATGAGTCCGAGTACGCCCGGCGCGTGCGCTCACGCGGCCGCCTGTCGTTTGCGGATGTGCAGCGCCTGCTGTCCGCGGCCACGGGCAGCAGCGCAGGCTGGATGGACAACGCGGACGGAGACCTGTGGTTCCGCCTGGACAGCCGTCATGACCACTGGCTCTTCGACGAGTTTCAGGACACCAGCCGCGTGCAGTGGAATGTGGTGCATGGGCTGGTGGACGAGGTGATGCAGGATGACTCCGGCCGCCGCAGCTTCTATGCCGTGGGGGACCCCAAGCAGTCCATCTACCTCTGGCGGCAGGCGGAGCCGGGTCTTTTTAAGGATGTGCTGAACGCATGGCCCCACCACGGCAGGGATGGCCTGCGGCCGGAAACCTTGAGCCAGTCTTTCCGCAGCGCCCCGGCGGTGCTGGACATGGTGAACGCGGTGTTCGCCGACAAGAACACGCTGGAGACCTTGCTTCCTGGCTGCACGGCAGGCTTTGCCTTTGAAAAACACCAGCCTGCCGAGCGCAACCAGCGCCTGGGCAGCCACGCGGCGCTGCTGAGCGTCAAACCGGACAGCGCGGAGAAGTCCACCACACCGGTGGTGGCGGCGCTGCTCCAGCAGATCCGCCCGCTGGAGCGCGGCCTTTCCTGCGCGGTGCTGGTGCGGGGCAACAAGGATGCCATCGAGCTGACCGAAACGCTGCGCTCGGAGACAGGCATGGAGATCGTTTGCGAGTCCCAGCAGCACCCTGCCACGGACAATGCGGTGACCCTGGCCCTGCTGGCCCTGCTGCAACTGGCCGCCCACCCCGGGGACTCCCTGGCCCTGGAGCACCTGCGCATGACGCCGCTGTGGCCCAAGGTGGAATGCCCCACCTCCAGATGGACACAGACCTGCAATGCGGTGCGCATGGGGGTCTTCGACCACGGCTTTGTCGGTTTCGCAGAGGCATGGACACGGCATGTGCACGAGGTGCTGCCGGGGATGGACGCCTTCCATGAGCTGCGCCTGCGCCAGTTTGGCGAGATCGCCGCCGAGTTCGACGAGCGCGGCTCACGCGACATCGACGCCTTCCTTCAGCATGCCCGGGAAACGCCCTTGCAGGTGCGCGGAGCGGCAAACGCCGTGCAGGTGATGACAGTCCACAAAGCCAAGGGCCTGGAATTTGACGTGGTGATCCTGCCGGACCTGGACCAGCAGGCGATGGACCACGTGCGGCGGCGGTCGCTGATCGTGAACCGCGACGCCGGGGACGTTTCCTGGGTGATGCAGCCCCCGCACGGCCCCTTCGTCCCGCTGCATGAGGGCCTGAGCCAGGAGATGCGCCATGCCAAGCAGCAGGCAGGCTTTGAGTCGCTCTGCCGCCTGTACGTGGCCATGACGCGTGCCAAACGCGGCCTTTACCTGATAGCGCAGCCCCCCCCGGCCACCGCCAAGGCCATGAAGGAGGCGCAGTTTTTGCGGCGCACCCTCGGCGTGAAGGCCCCGGTGGCGGAATGCCCTGGGCATCTGGTGGAATGGCAGACCGGTGATCCGCAGTGGTTTGCATCCTGCCAGGGGGAAATCCCCAAACCTCACGCGCCGGAGCTCCCCGGACCGCCGCTGGGCGAGCTGCTGCGCACCCACCAGCCGCAGGCCCGGCGCGTGACACCCTCCGGCGAGGAGGAGTTCACCATGAAGGGCCACATGCTGTTCGGTGAGGGGCGCGAGCCCGGCCGCCGGCTGGGCAGCCTGGTGCATGAGCTGCTGGCCCACGTGGAGTGGTGGGGGCCGGAATCCGACTTTGCCAGCCTCAAGGCCCGCTGGACCGCCGCCGGCCTGCTGCGGGGGGAGGAAATCGAGGCCAAGGCGGTGTCCATGGTGCAGGAGGTGCTGCGCTCACCCGCGGCGGCGTTTGCCTTTGCCCGCCCTGGCCCGGATGCGGTGGCGTGGCGGGAGCGGCCCTTTGACCTCATGGACGAAGGGAGCTGGATCAGCGGCATTTTCGACCGCGTCATCGTGCGGCCGGGGGCGGTGCGGCTGGTGGATTTTAAGACGGATGAGGCGGCAGACCCTGTGGCCTTGCAGGAGAGAATCGAGGGCTACCGGCCCCAGATCGCCCTGTACCGCCGTGCGCTGGGCCGGCTGACCCGGCTGCCGCCGGACCAGATCGAATGCGCGCTGCTGTTCATGCGCGGCTCCCGGCTGGAGGTGCTTTCGTAAATTTTGCGGCTGGCGGCGGTTTGTCAGCGCAAAAACTTGTGTGACAGCGGAAGCTCTGGCATGGGGAGCGCTCCAATTCGCCAGAACATGCGGCCCCCAAAACCGCTCACCGGGCGGTTTGCCCCCTGACATGAGCCAGACAGACGAAAGAGACAGCGAAGAAGACCTCCTCCAGCGCGCCGGTCGCGGGGATGCGCGCGCCTTTGAGCAGCTTTATGACCTGGTGTCTCCCCGCATCTTTGGCCTGCTGCGGCAGATGATGCATGATGAACGCGAGGCCGAGGGTGTGCTGCAGGACGGATTTGTGCAGGTGTGGGAACGCGCCTCCACCTATGAGCCTGCACGGGGAACCGCCTTCGCCTGGACGGTGATGATCCTCCGCCAAAGGGCCATCGACCGCATGCGCGTGCTGGGCCGCCGCACCCGGCTGGTGGAAAGCGACGCCCTGGAGGCCGCCACGCTGGCTGCCGATGGCCAGGCAGGCGCCGAAGGACGCGAGGCCGGCATGCGCGCCGCCTTGAACGAGCTGCCCCATGAGCAGCGCAAACTCATCGAACACGCTTTCTTGAAAGGCCTTACCCATCATGTGATCGCCGACTCCCTGGGGCTGCCCCTCGGCACCGTGAAAACCAACATCCGCCGCGGGCTGCTGCGCCTGCGTGACCTGCTGAAAGGAGGCCAGTGATGGACGAACGACATGAAGAACTCGCGGCGCTGAACGCGCTGGCCATGCTGGAAAGCGACGAGAAGCGCGTGCTCGACGGCACCGCCTTGGTGGACAAAGACTTGCGTGACCTAGTGACCAGTCTGGAAAATGTGGCCGCCCAGCTTGGTCTCCTTGTGGTGCCTGCGGAACCGCCAGCCAGCATGAAGCGCCGCATCCGCGACAAAATTCGCGCGCGCGGTGGCAGAAGGTTCGCCCCCTCGGCTGGCGCTGTGATCGGCACCCTGGGCTGGGCGCTGGCTGCCGCCCTGGCTGTGGCTGCGGTCTGGCTGTGGAACGACCGCTCCCGGTTGACACAGGATCTGGCGGCCGCGTCCAAGATTCTCGCCTCAGTCATCCCCCCCGCAAATGCGGAGGAGAAGGACAAGCCCCCGGCGCTCAGCCTGGAGGAGGAGCTCAAAAAACTGCAGGCTGGCTTTGACCAAAAGCAGGCGGCCTTGAAGGCGGAACTGCAGACGGCCCGGCAAAAGGAGACCGAGGCACAGTCCAAGATCACCGGGCTCACCTCCGAAGTGGACTCCCTGAAAAAGGAGGCCTCCGAATTCAAGATGGAGTTCACCGCCGACCAGAGCACGGTTTGGGAATACCGCCGCAGCACCATGATGATCGTCTGGGACGGCAAAAGCCGCCAGGGCATGGTCGTGCTGGACAAGATGCCGAAGGTGGAGGCCGGAAAAGACTACCAGCTATGGGTGGTGGACCCTGCCAAACCTGCGCCAGTCAGCGCCGGCGTCCTGACCGTGGATGCCAAAGGCGCAGTGAAAACCAACTTCAAGCCTGTGGAAGAAGTTGGCTCGGGCCTGAAATTTCTGCTCAGCGTGGAGAACAAGGGCGGCGCGCCACAGAAAACAGGCCCCGTCATCTTTGCCCCGTAAAGACAAGGTGGTGCCAGCCGACGCGTATGGTCCCTCCCGCCATGCGCATTCTGCCCTTCTTCCTTTTCCTCGCCCACGGCGCTTTCGCTGCGGAGATCATCATCCGTAGTCCGGAAGACCTGCGTTCCGTTCTCCACCAGCTTAAGCCGGGCACCACGCTGAAAATCGCCCCTGGGGAATACCCTGGCGGACATCATCTTGTCGGCGTGAAAAAGCTCACGATCGAGGCGCTGGATCCCAAACAGCCACCGCTTTTCAAAGGCGGTACGAACGGCTGGCACTTCTCCCGCTGCAAGGACCTGACCCTGCGCCATCTGCGCATCAGCGGCCAGACCGGCAACGGCCTGAACCTCGACGATGGCAGCCAGACGGACCAGCCCGTCACGGGCATCACCCTCGAAGCCCTCGAGATCAGCGACATCGGCCCCAAAGGCAATCACGATGGCATCAAGTGCTCCGGCCTCGACAAGCTGACGATCCGCAACTGCACCATCACCGGCTGGGGCGGCCAGGGCATTGATTTTGTGGGCTGCCACGACTCCCTCATCACCGGCTGCCGCTTCACCGGCAAAGACGGCTTCGCCGCCAGCGCCGCCATCCAGCTCAAGGGAGGCACCAGCGATGTCATTGTGGAGAAATGTCATTTCACCAACGCTGGCGAGCGGCCGCTCAATGTCGGCGGCTCCACCGGCCTGCCTTACTTCCGCCCGCAAGGAGTGAAGCATGAGGCGGCACGCCTTGTTGTCCGCGACAACGTCATCGAGGGCAGCCTGTGCGCGGCCGCCTTCGTGGGCGTGGATGGCGCGGAGTTCACGGGCAACACCATCCTCTTTCCCACCAAATGGATCTTCCGCATCCTGCAAGAGACCAAGGAGCCCGGTTTTGTCCCCTGCCGCAATGTCGTGGTGAGGGACAACAAGATCATCTTCCGCCGCTCCCAGGTGCAGGTGGAGGTGAACATCGGGCCGGGCGCCGCGCCTGAGACTTTCCGTTTTGAGGGCAACCACTGGTTCGCGGAAGACCGGCCGCAGGCGTCAAGTCCACGGCTGCCGGTGGAGGAGACGGGCGGTGTTCATGGCAGCGACCCACGGGCGAAGCTTTAGAAAACGGCCCCCGTGGTATGCTTGCTAGACCAAGCACGAAGAGAAGAATCCGGCTCTCTGTGAACGTTTGCCTATCACCATGCGTGCCCGCCCCCTCCTCTCCGCGTTGACGCTCCTGCTCTCCCTCTCCCCTGCCCTGGCGCAGACAAAGCTGCAAAAAGCCGACGTCACCCTGGCACCGCCGAAGAACCTCAAAACGAAGCTCCCACCGGGCTACACGATTCCCATTGTGGACATCAGCGGGGAGAAGGAGCGGCAGGTGATCGTGGACCGGGAGGCAGGCCAGTATCTCGGACATCCGACCACCGTGCTGCTGGAGGACAACAAGACGATGCTCACCGTGTACCCCAAGGGGCATGGACGTGGCGCGATCCAGTACAAGCGCAGCAATGACGCCGGCCTGACATGGAGCGGGCGCCTGCCCACACCCAAGAACTGGGAGACCTCGCTGGAGGTGCCCACGCTGCACCGCGTGATCGACGCGGCGGGCAAAAAACGCCTCATCATGTTCAGCGGCCTCTACCCCATCCGCATGGCCGTTTCCGAGGACGACGGCGGCACCTGGAGCGAGCTGAAACCCATCGGCGACTTCGGCGGTGTCGTGACGATGTCCACGGTCATCAGCCTGAACCAGCCCGGGCACTACATGGCCTTTTTCCACGATGACGGCCGCTTCATCCGTGGCGGCGATGTGGAGAAATACTTCGTCAAAAGCCCGCACGCGCCCGACTACATTTCCACCACGGCCAAGCCCTGGCGCTTCTGGGTGTACACCAGTGTGTCAAAGGACGGCGGCCTCACCTGGGGCACACCCGCCCCCATCGCCATGCTCCCGGACGCCAGCCTGTGCGAGCCAGGGGCGCTGCGCTCGCCAGACGGAAAGCAGATCGCCGTGCTGCTGCGGGAAAACTCACGAAAGTACAACTCCTACGTCATCTTCTCCGACGACGAAGGCCTGACCTGGAGCGAGCCCAAGGAGCTGCCCGCCGCGCTCACCGGCGACCGCCACACCGCCAAATACGCCCCCGATGGCCGCCTCTTCATCAGCTTCCGCGACACCACCCACGTGAGCCCCACCAAGGGCGACTGGATCGGCTGGGTCGGCAAATATGAGGACATCGTCAACGGCACCGAAGGCCAGTACCGCGTCCGCATCATGGACAACACCAAGGGAGCCGACTGCACCTACCCAGGAGTGGAGCTGCTGCCAGACGGCACCTTTGTCACGACCACCTACGGTCACTGGACGGAAAACGAACCTGCCTATGTGGTCAGCGTGCGCTTCAAGCTGGATGAGCTGGACGCCAAGCTGAAGGCCAAGCCCTGAATTTCACTCCCATGTCCGCACCCAAACCCGCCGCAATCCTCAAGGACAAGATGATGAAGGGGCGGCCGGTCTTCGGCACGCTGATCCAGCACGCCGTCGTCCCGGCGATTGTGGACTTCATCCCGGAGGACACGCTCGACTTCGTCATCGTCACCGCCGAGCACAACGCCCTGGACATCGCCGACTTCCTGCCGCTGCGCTACGCGCTGGCGGCAAAGGGCATCGCCACGCTGGCACGCACGCACAGCCGCGACGCGGATGATGTGGCCAAGGTGTGCGACTCCTTCGACGGCGTGGTCATCCCGTATGCGGAGGATGTGGAGATGATCAAGCGTCTGGCTGCGGCCGCCGTTTATCGACCGCTCAAGGGAGAGGCGCTGGAGCGCGTGATCCAGAAAGGCCAGTGGCCCAGCAAACAGACGCGCGACTACATCGAGAAGAAGTGTGAAAACACCCTGTTCGTGCCGATGATCGAGTCGGTCCGGGCCGTGGAGAACCTGGATGCGATCTGCGCCATTCCGGGTGTCAGCGCCTTGTTCATCGGGCCGAACGACCTGACGACCAACATGGGCATCCCGAATGAGTACGATCACGCGGACTTCATCGCCATGGTGCAAAAGGTCATCGACGCGGCGGACAAGCGGCACATCCCGGCCGGTTCCTGGTTTGGCAAGACCGGGCAGCAGCAGCGGGCCATCCAGCAGGGCGCACGTTTCATCTGCCACTCCAATGACAGCAGCCTGATGAAGGACGCCATGACCGCGGCTTTCGGCGCTTTGCGCAAAGGGTGAGGTGATGCTGCAATACTGCCTGCTGGTACTTTTGTCACACTCGCGCCTACAGCTTGCGCAAAAAGCGGGCTTTTCTCCGTAGGTTTCAGGCAATGCGGAAGAAAAAACTGCCTCTCGTCTGGACCTTGGCGCTGCTCTCTGGAACGAGCCTCGCGGCGGAAACCTCGCGTCCGCCAAGCTTTGTGCGCGACATCCAGCCCATTCTCACCAAAGCCGGGTGCAACGCGGGCGCATGCCATGCCAAGGCCATCACCGGACAGCGCGGTTTCCGCCTTTCCGTGCTCGGCTTTGAGCCGGAGGAGGACTATGAGGCCATCGTGAAACAGGGCAAAGGACGCCGCGTGTTCCCACCCGCGCCGGAGGAGAGCCTGCTGATCACGAAGGGGGCGGCCATCGTCCCGCATGTCGGTGGGAAGAAAATTGTGCCCGGTTCGGAAGCCTATCAAACACTGGTGCGCTGGATCGGCGAAGGCATGCCCTATGCGGCCAAGGACGAGCCGGTGCTGTCCGGCATCGAGGTCGAGCCCGCCCGCGTGACGTTGAAGGCCAAGACCACACAGCAGCTCAAAGTGACGGCCCGCTACTCCGACGGCAGCACCCAGGATGTGACCAAGCAGGCGCTGTTTGAAACCAACGACCCTGCCATGGCCCAGTCCGGCGAGGAGGGGCTCGTCAAGACACTGGACCTCCCAGGCACGGTGGCGGTGATGGTGCGCTTCGGCGGAAAGGTGTCCGTGTGCAGTGTCTCCGTGCCGCTGGGCGCGCCGGTGGACGCCCTGCCGCCGGTGAAAAACTTCATCGACCAGCATGTCTTTGCCAACTTGAGGCAGATTGGCATCCCGCCCTCCCCCATCTGCGATGACTCCTCCTTCCTGCGCCGGGTGTCGCTCGACCTTGGCGGCAGGCTTCCCACCCTGGAGGAAACCAAGGCCTTTCTCGCCAGCAAGGAGCCGGACAAGCGGGACCGCGCCATCGACGCGCTGCTCAACAGCCCCGACTACGCCGACTACTTTGCCAACAAATGGACCTCGCTGCTGAAGAACACACGTTCGGAGGCCTCCGACATCACGGCGAACTTTGCCTTCCACGCCTGGATGCGCGACAGCCTGCTGGCCAACACGCCCTACGACCAGATCGTGCGGCAGATCCTGGCGGCCACCGGCACCATCGTCTCCAATCCGCCGGTGGCATGGTACAAGCGGGTGAAGGAACCGACCACACAGCTGGAGGATGTGGCCCAGCTCTTCCTCGGCGTGCGCATGCAGTGCGCCCAGTGCCACCACCACCCCTTCGAGCGCTGGAGCCAGGGGGAGTACTACCAGCTCGCCGCGTTCTTCAGCCAGATCGGCCGCAAGCCAACCGCCGTCGCGGGCGAGGATCTCATCTTCCACAAGCGCGGCATCGCGCAGACAGAGCACCGCAAGACACGCGTGATGCTGCGCCCCGCAGGCCTGGGCGGGCCGCCGCTGGACATCCCGCCGGATGAGGACCCCCGGCTGGCGCTCGTCGATTGGATGAGCAAGAAGGACAACCCCTTCTTCGCCAAGTCGCTGGTGAACCGCTATTGGAAGCACTTTTTCAAGCGCGGCCTCGTGGAGCCGGAGGACGACCTGCGGGACACCAACCCGCCCACCAACCCGGAACTGCTGGACGCGCTGGCAAAGCATTTCACCAGCAGCAGCTATGACCTCAAGTCTCTCGTCCGCGTCATTGTCCAGAGCCACGCCTACCAGCTCAGCGCCATGCCAAATGAGCACAACGCCATCGACCGCCAGGCCTTCTCCCACTTCTATCCAAAACGCATGACCGCCGAGGTGCTGCTGGACAG
>CAZPSQ010000120.1:0-15425 GCA_964588755.1 uncultured Prosthecobacter sp.
TTCGCACCTGACAGGCATCCGGATTGCAGTGATGGGCTGCATTGTGAACGGCCCCGGCGAGATGGCCGATGCTGACTTCGGCTACGTGGGCGGCGCCCCGGACAAGATCAACCTCTACGTGGGCAAGACGGCGGTGAAGTTCAACATTCCCGAGGAGGAGGCCGTGGAGCGCCTCATTGACCTGATCAAGGAGCACAACCGCTGGTTTGACGCGCCCGCGCCGATTGCGGCGTGACACAAGACAATCTGCTGCCCCGCCTCAGACAGCCCTGGCTCTTCTCACCGCCTCGGCATTTGACCAAAAAGCGAAGTCCTCCAACGGCACGTCATGCAGCGGGCAGAGGAGCGTTTCCATGACCTCCGCCGGATCGTGCGGCAGCGCACCGAAGTCCTGCACACGTGCGATGTAGCAGAGGTCAATGGTGGGCCAGAGGAAGCCTTGGAAGAGGTAGCGGTTGTTCAGGGTGCAGAGATAGCGGAAGGACTCCGGCGGCAGGTCCAGGCCAGTTTCCTCACGGGTTTCGCGGGCGGCGGCCATCTCGCCGGTTTCCCCGGGTTCGATCACGCCGCCGGGCAGGCCCAGTTTTCCCAGGCCGGGCTCATGACCTCGGCGGATGACGAGCACGCGGCCCTGCGCGTCCAGCGCCACGGTCACGGCGGCGGCGATGGGGCTGATGAAATGGCGGTGGCCGCAGCCAAGGCACACAAACTCGCGGTCGCCCTTCACGTTCCATGCATTGGCACCGCAGGAGCTGCAGAATTTGAAGGGGGACTCAGTCATGATGCCTCAGCCCCTGCCTCAAAGGTATCCCGGATTCCAGCAGAAAAGACAGTTACATCTGTCTGTGTTCTCATTTGTGACGGGTCTTTGTTGAGGCCTTAATTGAGATTTCTATTCTTAAGTGCATTAAAATAAACACTCATTCAAAATATAGTAAGCCTGACCATGGAATCTGGACGGTTTGCAACGGCAGGAATACCGTAACCACTCTTCGGCCTCACTGAGGCCGTGAGCTGCCAACTGTATCCTCCCACCTTACTCACCATTCCATGTTCTCACGCGTTCGTGACCTGCCACTCCCTGTCTCTGCGGCTGTTCTGCCCCGGTCTTTCCGGCCCGTGCGCCGCTCCTTGTCTGCCATGCTGTTTGGGGTTTTGACCTCCGCTGTCCTGGGGCTGTCCCCGCCTTCCGCCTCCGCTGCCGCGATTGTCTCCGAGTTTTCGGCGAATGACACGAACGCCAGCACCGGAATCATGAACCTCGTGGAATCATACCTTGCCCCCCAGGACATTGAGCTCCTGCAGCCGGGTTCAAATCCGTTCTATTATCTGGGCATACGGCTGACCTTCTATGAACTTGGCTCTTATTATTTTGAGCAGACTTATTCTGAGGCTCCTTACGACACGGTGGCTATTTTGTATTCCCAGTTCAATCCAGCCAGCCCGCAGGCCAATTACATCGCGGGTGATGACGACGGCGCCGGGTATCCCAATCCTGCCTTCAATTTCGAGATCATCGCCCCAGGCACCTATGACGTGGTCGTTTCCACGTATGGCTCCAATTTGCCGCTGGGCTACCCGCAGAACTTCCGCATCACCGGCCCGGGCGTGGTGGATTTCGGCACCATCACCGCCGCCATTCAGGAAACGCCCTCTGGTCTGCTGATTTCCTCCGCGCAGGACATGGGCATCATGTCCGGCATCCAGGGCATGCTTGGCGACATCAACGGGCACCTCTTCACGCTCCGCGCAGGCGGAGGCCAGGAAGGCGGCGAGGATGAGGGCTTGGTCATGGGCGAGGGGGACGGTCCGGAAGACGCCATCGCCAGGACCATCCCGCGCTCCCAGCTGTGGCAGATTTACACCACGGTGAACTATTCCAACGTCAGCCTCAGCAGCATCCGCGAGCAGGCAGGGGTGAACTCCCAGACCTGGGCCCCTGGCGTCGGGGTGGAGCGTCGCTTCGCCCCTGGCTTCACCGCCGGCTTTGCCGCCAACCTGCTGGAGACTCACCAGAGCTACACCAACGGCCTTGGCAGCCTGGATGTGCAGGGTGTGGCCCTTTCCACTTACGTCTCCTATGTCCGGCCCTCCTACTGGCTGGACTTGCTCTACAGCTGGGGGCGTTATGACCTGGACAGTGCCCGCAACGGCGGCGGCTTTCCCCAGGCCCAGGGAGAGACCACAGCTTTCTCCAACGCCCTGCAGCTCAATGCAGGCTGGACCTTCCGCGTGCCGGCCTGGAAGCTTGTGCACGGTCCGCTGGCTGGTGTGGACTGGCTGCACCTCAATGTGGACGGCTACAGCGAGACAGGCGGCGGCGCTGGCGCGCTGGCCTATGCCGACCGCAATGTGGACTCTCTCATCAGCCGTGTGGGCTGGACTGTCTCCCGTCACTTTGATACGGAGTTTGCGCGGATCACCCCCCAGTTCCGCCTGACCTATGAACGCCAGAACATCACAAGCAACACAGGCACCACGGTCAACCTCATCAACCTGCCCTTCAGCGCCACCGCCTCCAACGAGCGCCCGGCGCAGAACTACGTTGTCGCGGGCGCGGGAGTCGGTTTCGAGTTCACTCAGAACTTCAGCATGATGCTCACCTATCAGGGCCAGTTCTTCCGCGACAATCTGCAGGCCCACGCTGGCATGGTGCGGTTTAACTACTCGTTCTGATCCAGCGGGTTACCTCTGACCTCTTCAAGAAGGCGGTGCTGTCCAGGCACCGCCTTCTTCTTTTTTTGATTGTGCCATTTCAGGCCTGCATATTGGATGACTGCCGTCCCTCTCTTAGACTGGTTCTCAACTGAGTCTGCCGATACGTCCGCAGTGCCAGTAGAAACACCAGCACGCAGGCGACTTTCATGGCACCGAGCCACCAGGGCCGCCACCAGGCGCCGGTGTCCAGCTCGATGACGTCCGAGACACCGAAGACCGCAAAGCTCAGCGGCAGCAGCCAGGCCCAGGGGCGCGGCAGTTTGCGGCGGTAAAAGAGCACCAGAACGAGCGCGATGAGAAACCAGAAGCCCGCCTCAAACTGATTGTACACCCGGTGCCAGGGAAACGGCTCTTGATTCATGCGACAGTTCCATCCTAGTTTGGCCGCCTCCGTCAACGCAATCTTTTCGTTCTCCCCGTCCCACCTCCACGCATGAGCAACGCCCTCTTCCAGTCCTGGCTCCGGCTTCCCAGCGGAGAACGCCATGACCTGAACGGGACATGCAGCATTGGCCGCGCGCCTGACAACTCCCTGCAACTGGTGGACAGCGAGGTGTCCCGCAGGCATGTCCTCATCCAGGCGCAGGGGGAGCTGGAATTCTGGCTGGTGGATCTGGGCAGCGCCAACGGCACCTATGTGAATGGCGTGCGGGTTTCAAAGTCGGAGCGGCTCCACAATGGTGACTTGATCCGGATTGCGAAACATGAGCTGGAGTTCTGCACCGAAGTCCTCAGCGCCGTGCATCCCGCCGGCAGGCAGGTCATGGCATCCACGATGATTCACATCCGCCAGGCGAAGTGCTGGCTGATGGTGGCTGACATCATCGGCTCCACCAGGATGGCGCAGAGCCTGACCGGCACCCAGTTTCCGCTGATGACCGGCGCCTGGTTTAAGAACTGCCGGCAGATCATTGAGGAATGCGGCGGCCACATGTCGAAGTATCTGGGGGACGGCTTTTTTTGCTACTGGGACGACACGCCGGACGGTGGCATCCAGGTGCGTCAGGCTGTGGCCAAACTTTATCAGGCCCAAGTCGCGGCGAATCCGCCCTTCCGCGTGGTGCTGCACTTCGGCGCGGCCGCGCTGGGCACCGTGCCCACCATGAACGAGCTGAACCTGCATGGCCCTGAGGTGAATTTCGTCTTCCGCATTGAAAAGGTGGCCGCCGGCCTGAAGCAGAAAGTGCTCTTCAGCGAAGCGGCCGTGAACAAAATGCAGGCGCACGCCGAGGTGGGCTTTGTGGGCGAGAGTCCCGTGGAGGGGTATTCCGGCCAGCATAAGTTTTACACGCCGGGGCACTGAGAATGACGAATGCCAGGCTCGAAGGGCGCTGGGAGTATTCTGACTTCGTCCGGCATTCCTGTTTCATCCTTTTGTTCGGCCCGTCCTGACATCGTGCCATGCACGATTTTACAGGTGTCATGAAACTGATCCCCTTTTTGCTGCTGATCACCTGTGCCGCACCTGCCGCTGACACCGTGGACAAGGTCAATGCCATGCTGAAGGCTGGCACCGAGGTGGGGTGGATTGTGGAGGACTCGGTGGATGCCAACGCAGATCTGGCGGTGCTGTTCACCTCCCGCCTGAAGGACAGCAAGGCGGCGGACTTTCCCGCGCTCATCGGCAACGAGATTCTGCCCCGGGACACCGAGGCCCTGGAGGAGGACACCCACCGTCTGGAAAACATGGTCGTGTCCTTGAAGCAGAAGAGAGTGCTCGGCCGCATTGTGCCGCCCGATCCCGAAGATTTTCAGGTGTATTTTCCCAACCGCAACCATGGCAGCCTGGGGGTGCTATGGGCAGTGGAAAAGGAGGGGCGGCGCGGCGCGCTGCTCATCTACGGTGCGAAGTGGCACAGCCCGGAGGTGCTGTTCATCGAGACAGGGCGGCAGGCATTCCGCCAAGCCAGCATCAAGCTGATGCTGGATGATGAAACGCTGAAATTCATTGGTGGAGGAGCCGTCAAGGATCTGCGTGGCGTCCCAGCCACGGACTACGTCATCAGCTACCAGCCCATCAAAGATGCGGAAGGGAATGCGCCCGCCGCCCGCAACACGGTGAAGCTCGTTTTCATGGCCGAGGTTCCCAAAAGTGATGTGGCGCCTTCCATCGAAGGAACGCTGACGGTCAGTCTTGATGCCAGGGGTGAGAAGCCCAGCGCCAAGGTGCTGAAGGTGGAACCGGCGACACCACAGTGAAGGCCGCCACGCTGGTCCATCAATCCAGGGCGGAGGCTGTCCCATCCGCCTGCTCCGGCTCCTTCGGCAGCATGAGGGAAAAGAGGGCCGAGGGCAGAAAGAGGAAGCCAGCGTAGAGCAACGCGGTGCGGAAGTCCCCCACCATGCTGTCCACCTTCACAAAGATGCCAAAGAAGACCGTGCCTGCCGCGGCCACAATGCGGCCGATGTTGTAGCAGAAGCCGGAGCCCGTGGTGCGCAGCAGCACCGGGAACAGCGGTGGCAGGCACATGGTGAAGAGGCCAAACACCCCCTGGCACGCGCCGATGATGGCGAACTGCCACTTCGTGGCCTCCCAGCTCCACGGCTGGGAGAAAGAAATGTACATGGCGGCAAAGTAGGCCAGCATCATGCCCACAATGGCGTTGCGGTACCCCATCAGCTTTGCCAGCGCGCCGGCGATGTAGTTGCCAATGAGCGAGCCGACCATGATCCACATCAGCGCGGAGACCAACGCGGCGTCCTTCCCCGCCTTGTCCAGGGAGCTGATCTCAGGCAGGCTCAGCACATGCTTCTGCTGCCAGAACAGGAAGGTCCAGTGTGCGGTGAGTGAGACCGCGCAGATGATCATGACTCGCCACGTGACGCCGCGCACCGCAGGGCTGAACAGGGCGCTGATGCGCGGCACCTCCTGTCCTTTGCGCGCTTCTGTCCACTCCTCTGTTTCTGGCACAGCCTTGCGAATCCACAGCGTGATGAGCGCGGGCAGAATGCCGATGAGGAAGATGTAGCGCGGCTCCTGCCCGGCCAGCAGCCACCCGGCCAGGCAGGCCAGCAGCACGCCGCAGTTCACCGCGCTCTGGAGTGTGGCCGCTATCCAGGGGCGCCACTTCTTGGGCCATGTCTCGGAAAGCAGGGATGCGCCCACGGCCCACTCGCCGCCGATGCCCAGCGCGGCCAGGAAGCGGAAGATCAGCAGATGCCACCACTCCTGGGCAAAGAACGACAGGCCCGTGAAACCGGCGTAGGTCAGGATCGTCAGCGTCAGAGCCCGGCTTCTGCCCAGCACATCCCCCAGCCGGCCAAAGAACGCGCCGCCCAGCGCCCAGCCCACCAGGAAGGCGGCCTGGATGATGGACCCATGCATGCCCACCGCCGGATCTGTCTCCGGCACCAGCATGAGCTGCGCCACAAACGCCGTGGCCACCAGCGTGTAGAGGTGCATGTCCAGCCCGTCAAACATCCAGCCGAGCCATGCGGCAAGACCTGAGCGGACCTGGTGGGGCGACAGGTCACGAAGGCGGGTGACATCGGGAGTGGCGGCGGCTGGCTGGCTCATGCGGGCGCGAGTCTTTCGCAGCACGGCAGGGATGGCAAGACTTTTGGCGGGGAAGTCAGGCGTCTCCGATCATCGGGTGAAGGGGGGCTGACGCGCCGTTCCTCCTACCGCTCCTTGGCCAGCTTGTTGTACTTCTCCACCACCTCGTTCAACTGGCGCGTGCGGTCGTTGAGCCTGGTGATGGCGCTGTCACGTTCCTGCGCAAGCTGCCTGAGCATGACGTTTTGTTTCTGGATGACATCGTTCTGGCCGGTCACAGCCGTGTTGCGGTTGTTGATGGCTGCTGCCTCCTCCCCCAGAGCCAGATGCGCCGCCTGGGCGCCCAGCTGGCTGTGGTTCAGCTCCAGCATGTAGATGGCGATGGTGATGCCGCGGGCGACGTTGTCAGTGGTCAGGGTGTTGAAGTCACGTGTGACCTCCACCAGCTTGGCCTCCACCTCAGCGCGCAGGATGTTGATGCGCTCGATCTCGCGCTCGTATTCACGCACCTTGCGCAGGGCCTCCACCTTGGCCAGGTTTTCGGCCTTCAGCTTGGTGATGAGGTCGTCGATCGCGGCACGCAGGCGTGCCTCACGCCTCCATTGTTCGACGGAGACGGCGCACAGGCCCAGGGAAACGAGCACCAGCAGGAAGATGAGCAGGCGCTTCATTGCGGGGATGCGGCGGGGGCGTCGGCCGGAGAGGCCGGTTTGACATTGAAGGCGACCTTGGTGAAGCCCACGCGCTTGGCGGCGTCGAGCACCTTCACAAGATCCGAGTAGCGTGTGTTCACGTCGGCGCTGATATAAACGGAGGTGTTGGGGTCCTTGCCGAAGCGCTCTGAAAGCCGGCGGTCCAGCTCCGGCAGGGCCACGGACTCCTTGTCAAAAAAGACATCACCGGGCGCGTTCACCGCCAGGTTGATCATGTCAGGCTTGAAGTCAGACTGGGCGGAGGAGGCCACGGGCAGGTTGACCTTGATGGTCTGCTGCTTGGTCATGGTGAGGCTGACCATCATGAAGGAGGCCAGCAGGAAGAACATCACGTCAATGAGCGGGATGATCTCCAGGCGTGTCTTTTTTTCGGGCAGGGGATTGTGAATCTTCACGCGGTGGGGGCGGTGCGCAGTTCTCAGTTCATCAGACGGCGGGCAGGCCCGGCATCAGTGCTTGCCGGGCAGCTTGTCAAAACCGTGCTGGATGGAGAGGATGAGCACATTGTTGGCCGCGGCCTCCAGGTCAAACTTCAGCTTGGCCAGACGGGTGTGATAGTAGTTCATGGGCACCAGTGTGCCGATGGCGATGCCAAGGCCCGCCGCCGTGGCGATGAGCGCCTCGCCGATGCCGCCGGTGACTTTTTCCACGGCCAGCTCACTGCCGCCGATGCTGGTGAAGCTGCCCATGATGCCCGTCACCGTGCCCAGCAGGCCGAGCAGCGGCGCCAGGGTGACGATGGTGTCCATCGCGCTCAGGAAGCGGCCAGCATCCTGCAGCTCCTGTCCGGCGGCGACTTCCAGCGCGCCCTGCATGCTGGTGTGGCGGTGGTTCAGCCCGTGGTGGATCATGCGCACCACAGGGTCCTTGGACTTCGACGCCAGCTCGATCGCCTTGGCGAGGTTGCCGCCTTCCAGTGTCTCATACACGGACTCAAGCTGCCGTGGGGAGCGGCGGGCCGACAGGCGCGTCCACCAGAAAAAGCGCTCCAGGAAGATGCAGACGGCAAACACCGCGACGACCGCGATGGGGTACATGATGGGACCGCCTTGGATGAAGAATTCGACAGCTGCGTTCGCGAGGGGGAGGGGCATTTTCGGGGGTTCGGGATGGGGGAATTTGTCAGAGAGAGCGGGCCTGATCAGCGCAGGCGGAAGGTGACCGGCACCCGGTACTTGCGGCTGCCCGTGCCTGGCCAGCGCCAGTTGCGCTGGATGTAGGAGGCCGCGTAGCTGTCCAGGGAACTGTAGCCTGTGCTGCTCACAACCACGGCGCTCTCCACCCTGCCGGAGGCACCAAAGGTGATGAGGATGCTGGCGCGGCCCTGCATGCCGGCGCTGCGCGCAAAGCTTGGGTAAGGAGGCTCCGGCTTGACCAGCCTGCCGTTGCCGGAGGTGCCGGTGCCGCCCGCCACGCCGCCTGCCGCGCCCTGACGCCCCGTCGGGGCACCGGTGCCGCCGCCAGCCTTGGCCACAGTTGCGCGTGGTTTGGGTGTGGGCCTTGGTTTGGGCTTGGCCACAGGGTCCACCCGGCGCAGCACGTCCTCAATCCTGGGGGCGGTCGGGATGGCAAAGATGTCCTCCTGGGTCATGGCCTCCACCAGCTCTGGCAGGTCCTGCACCTCGGGCGGTGTCTCCACGATTTCTGTGATCTCGGTCGGCAGTTCCACGGGCTCCTCGGCCACCTCTTCCGCCGGGGCTGACTCCGCCTGCAGCTCGGCCATGGATGTTTCCATGATGTCCAGATCACTCTCCTCAATAAGGGCCTCGAGCGTCTTCAACTGATACCAAGGAACATCTGCCGCGAACATCCCCACCACACCCACGGTCAGAAAAGTGATGGAGGTTCCCAGCGCCCAACAAAGACCGACAAAGGTCTGCACCGTTCCACGCCGCTGCCATGAGGCGGTCTGGCTGCCGCTGTTGCCAACAAGGGCCGGGGTGGAGGCATCAGACAAACGGAGGCCGACAGAAGGCATGGAGGAGATCACCTGGGATGTCATGGCTCGAAAAGTTTGTGCGCGGGAGTGAACCAATGAAGCGCTCGCCGAATGTGTCAATTTGCAATTGAGACTCTGTCGCACAAAAAGCTTGTGCTACCGCAAAAGCGGTTCATTCTGGTGGGGTCCGATTAGGTCGCAAACCAAACGGATCAGCAATACTGACTTCTGTTTGACCTTGTTGCCACCATGGTGGTTTCATGATTCAGCAGCGATCAGCTTCTTGTTTCGAAGGTCGAGCCCTGTGGGGGAGGATGTGGTGTTCCCTCCCACAGGGCATTCTTTTGCCCGGCAGACACGATGAAGGAATCCATGGCCGCCATGATGTCATGTGCTTCCGTCGGCACTCAACAACAGCGGGCATCAGATCATCCGTTTGCTCGGGCTTGTCCTGGGGAGGGCATCCCTCCACCGGGACAACTCTGATCACCTTGGCTCGCTGTTCTTCATCGGCTATCGTTTCACCGGAGCATTGGCGGCCCCATCATGAGGTGAAATTGAGGACGGGAGGTGGAAACATCAGGCGCGGGGCTTTTGGCCATCAAGCCTCCTTCGGCGCTTTGATGTGCGCCCAGCAGTGCACGTGGGGATCTCCGCGGAAGTACCAGATCATGTTCGGGCCTTCGATCTGCCAGTTGTCCCACACACCGTCGTTGCCCACGTCCTGCCCCTTGTAGAAGGCCATGTGCAGGTTGTCGAAGCCGGCGGCCTCGATGTACTTCATGGACTCCTCGCGCTCGGATTGGCGGAAGGGCTTGAGCAGGTCGGCCAGCACGTTGCGCACAAGGCCCTTCTGGTCGGCGGAAAGCTCCGTCATGCGGATGCCGTCGAGGCCCTCCTTTTTGCCGGTGAGCTTCACGGTGTCATTGCCCTTCTCCCCCCGGGATTTGTCGCGCAGCGCCAGCTCGCGCTGCCTGCCATCCAGTGCCTGGAAGACCTCGTTGGCGCGTTTGGCCTGGAACCAGTAGGCATTGCCCGCGTGGTCGGGCTTCTCGTTGAAGCTCCTGGCGGCGTGGCCGTAGAAGATCGGGCCGCCGAAGGCGGTGCCTTTTTCGCTGTCCCCATCGCAGCGGCGGGTGCAGTGGCGGCCAGTGAGCACGAACTCGAACTGGCCCGTGCCGGGCTGGCCAAAGATGGCGATGGAGGCGCTGCCGAAGCCGCCATCCTCCTTGTTGTCGTGGTCGAACTGGCGCCACACCTCGGACTTGTACTCGTCGCTGTGCAGCTTGTCGAAGATCTCGCGCACGACTTCCTGCTGGTCGGGCTTGAGCAGGTCACGGATGGGCTGGGGGGTGATGTGCCAGTTGTTGTCCACCTTCAGGCGGCGCGGGTCGGCCCAGGCAAAGCAGAGTTTTTGGCGCTGCACCTCATCCATGCTTCCATAAAGCTGCTGCACCAGTGTCTCGGAGGTTGCCGGCCGGGAGGGGGCGGCCAAGGTGGAGCCGAGAAAGCCGGCGGCCACTGCATGCGCGCCAAGGGTGAGGAAGTCACGACGGCTGCTGGCCGGGAGAAGATGGGGCGTGTGCATGGCTGGGATGGGTGGATGTTTGTACCAAACGCTGCGGCAGGGGGGAAGCTTTGTTTTCTGTGCGCGTCTGACAGAAAAAGCTGCCGGGACGCCTCATCACCACAGGGCATCACCCCCATGCTGAGATGCTATTTCAACACGGGCTGGCGTGGCTTATCTTGGCAGGATCCAAAGTTCTTCTGGAGTCATGCCCCGCGTGACAGCGCTTGAAGGATGATGATGCCTGGGAATTGAGGTGCATTGTTCATCTGCCCGGCGACGTATCACTCCCCTCCCAGCCTATGCAAAACAACGACCATGAGGTACTTATCATCGGTGGCGGCCCTGCCGGCGCCAGCACGGCGGCGATCCTGGCCGAGCATGGCCACCGCGTGCTTGTCATCGAGCGGGAAAAATTTCCACGATATCACGTCGGCGAGTCACTGATTCCCTTCACGTTCGGTCCGCTGGAGCGCCTGGGCCTCATCCCGAAGATGAAAAAATCGCACTTCATGAAGAAGTACAGTGTGTCCTTTGTCTCGCCGGACGGCCGCCGCTCGCAGCCATTCTACTTCTTTGACCGCTACGACCGGGAGACCATCGCGCAGACGTGGCAGGTGCTGCGCTCCGAGTTTGACCAGATGCTGATGGACCATGCGCGTGAGCGTGGCGCGGAGGTGCGGGAGGAGACTGCCGTCACCCAGCTTCTCAAAAACGACAGCGGCCAGGTCATCGGGGTGGAGGTCGAAAACAAGGACGGCACCACGGAGCATCTGCTGGCCAAAATCGTGGTCGATGCCTCTGGCAAGGAGGCCTTTGCCTCCAACCGCCTCGGCTGGCGGGTGGGGGAGCCGGGGCTGAACAAGGTGGCGGTGTGGACTTATTACAAAGGCTCCAAACGCGAGCCGGATCTGGATGAAGGCGCCACCACCGTGGCCTTTGTGCCGGAAAAAGGCTGGTTCTGGCACATCCCGCAGCACGATGACATGGTCAGCGTGGGCGTGGTCGCGGAGGGGAAGTACCTCAGCCGCGGCGGCGTGCGCGATCCCAAGGACATGTTTCACCGCGAGGTGGAGGAAAACCAGTGGATCAAGGACCACCTGTCCACCGGCGCCTCCACGGGGGAATACTGGATCACCAGTGAGTACACGCGGCATTCGAAGTACGGCGCGGCCCCGGGCCTGTTGCTGGTGGGGGATGCCTATGCGTTTCTCGATCCGGTGTTCAGCAGCGGTGTGATGCTGGCGCTCAAAAGCGGCGTGGTGGCCGGGGATGCGGTGCATGAGGGGCTGCTGGCCAACGACCTGTCTCCCCGGCGTTTTGAGGAGTATGCCCGGCTGATGAGGGAGGGCGTGGAGAACATGCGCAAGCTGGTGTACGCCTTCTACGATCCCAACTTCTCCTTCAAGGACCTTGTGGCCAAATATCCCGATGCCGGTGGCGAGCTTACCGACTGCCTCTCCGGCGATGTGAACAAGGACTACTCCGCCTTGTGGGAGAAAATCCGCGAGTTTGCGCCCGTGCCAGAGCCGCTTCCCTATGGCATGCCCCTGATGGCTGCGGCGTGAGATTTCTTCACCGCCCACACGACCAGCAGGAACAGGGCGACCAAGCCCGCCGCCACGGCGTTTTCCCGCAGGGTGGGGGGGAACACCAGCACGTATCCGGCGCTCTTCACCAGGGCGGCGAAGCTGGACACACAAAACGGCATCAAAAACAGCCGGAACACCACCCACCGGTCCGGCCACACCCAGCGCCCTGCGGACTGGGTGCTGATGAGCAGCGCGGCGCCGATGATGCCGCTGAGGCCCAGGGATGTGAGCCAGATGCGCGGCGCGGGGTCGAAGTGGTGGACCACGCTGAGCATCCACCAGATGAAGTAGCACCAAAGGATGGTGCGGCCGGTGGAGAGATGTTGCAGGTAACGGAGGAGCGGCATGGGCGACACTCTGCTGTAGCGCAAAGCTGGCGATCTGCTAATCTTCAAAGGTGCATCCAGGCATGGCCGGGAATGCGTTTTGGCTTCGGGGAGGCAGTTCTGCAAACCATGAATTTCTCATTTTCATCTCTGGCGGGCGTGGTCGTCTGCTGCTGCATGGCGGCGTGCCAGTCGGGCGGCTCCAAGGATGACCTTGCGGCCCGGCTGGAAATCAGGGCGCCGTTTGAGTCCATTGTTTATCAGGTGAAGGACCGCGCCTGCTCGGTGCAGGAAGTCGGGCACAACGGGCGCATTCTGCAGGAATCCCAGCGCACGCTCACGCATGAGGAGGCTGCGGCCTTCTGGTCCGCGCTGGAAAACA
This sequence comes from uncultured Prosthecobacter sp., assembly GCA_964588755.1. Taxonomy (GTDB): domain Bacteria; phylum Verrucomicrobiota; class Verrucomicrobiia; order Verrucomicrobiales; family Verrucomicrobiaceae; genus Prosthecobacter. The sequence continues at coordinate 12,734 of CAZPSQ010000120.1, forward strand.
TGCAGGTGCGCGACTGGCGCCGCGACTATGGCGCGGCGGTGGGGGATGGGCACGTCCCTGTCACGGCCTGGAAGCTGGTCACCCGGCGTGGCAGGGCTTCCACCTCCTCCCAGGGGATCGGCGCTTTTCCCAGCGACGAGCGGCCCCATGCCCCCAGCACCGACACAAGCACCCGGTTTCAGAATGTTTACTCTCTCTTTCAAGGGGCGGTGAGTCCGCAGGCGGCCCAGGTGGCCCAGCATCAGGTGCCGGGAGGCACGGCGGAGGAAAGAACCAAGGCGGTTCGGTAAGGCGGCTTCCTTCCCTGACTGGTGTTTCCGTTACCTTGGCCGCATCTCCGTTTTCTGGGAAAAGATGGCGCGGGGCTGTTTCCCGGGTGATTTTTGGCGGGGTGTGTCATACGTGGGGCTGGCCCGCGTCACCCAATGGGCAGATGAATGGAACGCTCCACCGCCGCCCAGCTCGAATCTCTGCACGCCGACGCCTTTGGCTGGGCGCTGCATTGCTGCGGTGGCGACCATCCACGCGCGGAGGATGTGCTGCAAAACGCGTACCTGAAGCTGGCCCAGGGCCGTCTGCGGTTCGATGGGGCTTCCTGCTTCAAAACCTGGTGGTTTGGCGTGGTGCGACTCACCGCGCTCGAGGAGTTCCGGCGGCAGCGCTACCGGGAGTCGCTGTTGGGAAAGCTCCTGCTGCAGATCACCGGGGATGTTCCGCACGATCCGCGTCCCTCCCCATCCCGCAGGCTGGAGCTGGACGAGCGCGGTGCCGAGCTGCGGCGCTGCCTGGCACAGCTGCCCGCGCGGCAGGCGGAGGTGCTGCATCTGGTGTTTTACCAGGACCTCACGCTGCGGGAGGCGGCGGAAATCATGCGTGTGGGCATCGGCTCCGCGCGCCAGCATTACGAACGCGGCAAGGCGCGCCTGCGCGGTCTGCTCCAACCCGCTTCCACGCCCCATGAATCCACCGTCTGATGACCACGATCTGCGCGCCGTCTTCGCGCAGCAACGCCATGCTGACCACGCGGACGCTCCCGTCTGGCGTGGCGAATGCTTGTCTGCCCCGGCGGCGGTGCGCAGGCCTGCGCAATGCCGGCGGTGGCTGCTGCCGGCGCTGGGGGCGGCGTGCGTGGCGCTGGCGGTGTGGTTGTGGCTGCCGGCATTCCAGGCGCCACCGAAATTGAGCGAGGCACTGCCGCCCCTGTTTGAACCTGTGCCGGGAGAGCTGTTCGCCGACCTGGGACCGTCGTTCACTGTGCTGGAGTCACCGTCGGATTTCCTTCTGCCTGACCGTCTGCATTCCAACCTCATCCACCTGCCATGAAACCGCTTCTCTTCTGTTGGTTGTTTGCCACCGCCAGCCTGTTGTCCGCCGCCAATGTGGAGGAGTGGCTGAAAAGCGGGCTGCTGCAGCCCGAGTTCATCGCCTCTGTGAAGGATGAACTGGCGTTGACGCCTGGGCAACAGGCCCAGATGACCGGGCAGGTGCAGGCCGCACGCCCCCAGGCGGAGCCGCTGGAGCGCGCGGTGAAGCAGGAGCAAAGAGCCCTCAGTCAGCTGCTGCAAGACCCTGAGGCCACGGCGGACGCCGCCTCCGCCCAGCTTGCGAAGCTGATCCAGGCCGAGGCGGTGCTGAAGCAGTTGCAACTGCGTGTCCTCATCGGTCTGCGGGATGTCTTGACGCCCGACCAGCGTGTGAAGGCGCGGAAGCTGGCGCTGCAAAAGAACAGGGATGGCAACTCACCCCAGCCGAATCCCGAGGCGGGGCTGATGGCCAAGGTGGGCCGGCTGAAGGCCGCGCTGGAGGTGCTGGGCACCCCGCCCACGGAGGCCATGAAGGCGCGCGGCGAGGAGATCGAAGCCCTGATCAAAAAAGGCCAGGCGCAGGAGGCGGACGCCGCGCTGGACCAGCTCATTGCCGACTCCCATCTGGAGGAGCTGGAGGTGGAGACTTCAGAGGTGGACTTCTCCAAACATGAGCCGGGCAGCACCGACGTGGAGTCGCTGAAACAGCGGTTTCAAGAAGTCAAAACCGCCGCTGACGAAATCATCTCCCTGCCACTGCTGCGTGAGCTGCTGCAGGCGAAGGAAGCCTTTGAACAGGCCAAGGAGGCCCAGGACGCGGACCAGGTGGGGCGCATCCTGACCTATGCGGAAGGCAGACTGAAGAAGCCCTGAAGGTGCCCCATCGGGGGTTCCCCGAGTGCGTTTCCGTCGTAAAAGATTCGTTTGCCTTTGCCAGCTTTGCGACGATAGAGCACGTCAGGTCACCTGTAAGGGTCAGGCTCAGTTGTTCATCAGGTGATTAAAAGGCGTTGGTGTTCATGAGTTTGGTTCTGAGAGGAAAGCCGAAACTACTCAAAGCAATGAACACCAAGATGTACGTGGGCAATCTGCCCTTCTCCGCTCAGGAATCTGATATTCGTGAGCTCTTCTCCCAATACGGCACCGTCTCTGACATTTTCCTGCCGATGGACCGCGAAAGCGGCCGTCCACGTGGGTTCGCGTTCGTGACGATGGACACTCCTGAGGCCATGACGGCCGCGATCAACGCGCTGAACGGCCAGGAATTCCAGGGTCGCAAGCTCGGCATCAATGAAGCCCGTCCGCGTGAGGAACGCCCGGGTGGTGGTGGTGGCGGTGGCGGTGGCTACGGTGGTGGTGGCGGCGGCTACGGCGGCGGCGGCGGCGGT
>CAZPSQ010000121.1:0-15423 GCA_964588755.1 uncultured Prosthecobacter sp.
CCTTGAGGTACATGCAGCACTGGCCGGGACGTGTGGGGGTCTTCAGCGTGGTGGGCTTCACGGTGAAGATGGACTGCACTTTTTTGAGGAATTCACCCTGATCGAGCACATTGAGGTCCTTCACCGCGCGGTTGTAGGGCAGAATTTTCAGCTCGTTGCCGGGGAAGAGCACACTGAGGAACCAGTTGTAGTTTTCGGTGCCGTTGTGATTCTTGTTGGCCTCGCGGCGCAGCTTGCTGACTCGGAAGGCGCTGGCGGCGCGGTGGTGGCCGTCTGCCACATAGGCGCAGGGCACCTGGCTTTCAAAGAGGCCGGTGAGGGACACGCACTTGCCCAGGGAGATGCGCCAGACCTGATGCCGCACGCCATCGGGCGCGGTGATGTCGTAGATGGGCTTTTCCTCTGTCAGCACGGATTCAATGATGGCGCTGATGCCGGGCCGCTGGCGGTAGGTGAGGAAGATGGGGCCGGTGTTGGCATCCAGCGTGTCCACCAGACGAGTGCGGTCGTCCTCCTTGTCCTGGCGGGTCTTTTCGTGCTTCTTGATGATGTCCTTCTCGTAGTCTTCCGTGTGGCAGACGGTGACGAGGCCGGTCTGGCTGTGTCCGTCGATGGTCTGCTGGTACAGATACATCGTGGGTTTCTCCTCACGGGTCAGCACGCCTTCCTTCTGCATGCGCTGGAAGTTCTGCTTCGCCTTGGCATAGACCTCGGCGGCATACGGGTCGATCTCGGGGGGCAGGTCGATCTCCGCACGGTCCACGTGCAGGAGGCTGTTGGGCTTGTCCTTGGCCAGTTCGGCGGCCTCCTCACGGTTCACCACGTCGTAGGGAACGGCGGCGACTTCGGGGGCAAACTTGGGGGAAGGGACGAGACCTTTGAAAGAGCGGATGCGCATGGGATTGGGGGGCAAGAAGGAATGTCCGGAGGAGCTTGTCAAACAACTAGCGCGAAAGCCTGCTGCCGCGCGCCTTTCGGATTTTCCGCACCCCGTCCTAAAAATTTCGCACGGAAGATTTTCGTCGGCCCCGAAGGCTGGATCAATTTCACCACTGCTTCGGCCATCTGTGCAGAGCTGGATGTGGTGGCGGAAAAAGAAGATGCCGGTGCGCTACCCATGTGAAGGCGTAGTTGCCACAGCCGCTTTCGCCTCCGCATTCTCCCGGGCAATCTTCCGCGCCGCAGACACGATGTGCGTGCAGGCCTCGACGCAGAGGAGCGGAAGCGCGTTGGGCGCATGGTTCGGCTCTGTCTTGGGGGCCGCCTCGTGGGCCATGGGCTCGCCGGGGCGCAGGGGCCAAAGGATGCGGCGCAGGCAGTTCACGTCCGCGCAGCAGGTGCCGATCATAGCGTGGGCCTGCGCGTCCGTGATGGTGTTGGTGAACTTGTACATGCCAGTCTGGCGGCCGAGAAGCTCGCGCAGCGGGGTGGTGCCGAGATCACCTTTTTCCTGGGCATGCGCCATGCCGAGGGCGGCGGGATAGAAGAAGTCGAGCGCCTGGCGGACTTCGGCGAGGTTGGGCAGGTCTAGCCGCCAGCCTTGCTTGAGGGTCGGCGCGGTATGCAGGGCACGGAACGTGCCGCCTGCGTCGTAGCGGGAGATGAAGAGGGCTTCGGTGGCCTCATGGTGCACTTCCAATTCTCCCCTGCCCCGGTCATGAATGTGGCAGAGGGAAAAGCTGCCGTCTTCCTTCGCGGCGATGGCGATCTGGCCGATCTGATTTTTTCCATCCTTGAGCCACGCGGCAAGCGCGGTCAGGATTTCGTTATCGGGCATGCCAGCATCGTCTTTGACGCCGTGCTTGAGATCAAACTCGTGCACCTGATCGAGGATGACATCTGCCATGTGGGCCTCGGTGCCGATGGCGCCACTGTAGTAGAGGAGGCGGTCGCGGAGCTGATGCGGATTTTGATGGAAGACGCCCATCTCGCTGAGTGTGCCGCCGATCTCCTCCCGCATGCCAAGGAGGACCGGGATATCTTGGAAGCTGTGCAGGCCATCGGCGATGAAGAAGGGCACCACGACGACGTTCGGGGCGGTGGTCAGCTTGTCCCAGTCGGAGACGAGGGGCTGCTCCTCCATGTAAGCATCCACCACCTCGGCAAAGCCATGATGCCCGTCGCGAATGAGGGCGACCTGGTTTTCGATGACCTTGCGGGAATTTTCGTTCAGGTTCGTGCCATGGCCCACAATGATGAGGCCCGTCTGGCTGCGCGGCACACCCGGCGCCACCTCATCCGCACGCTGCAGGAGCAGGCGCGTCATGTTGGGGTGGATGCCCACGGGATCGCAGTAGCGGATGGTTTTGCCGTCGCGCTGGGTGACGGGGCCATCGATGCGTAGTTCCCGCGGGAGGACTTGCTGGCAGAAGTAGCCCTCGCTGATGAAGTTCGGCACGATGTAGATGACATCGCTGTCCACCATCTCGTACACCTCCCGCATGTTCGGCTCCTCCTTCCAGAAGCAGCAGGCCACCTCCCGAAAGATGCCACGCCTGCGGATGGCCTCCGCATGCTGATGCGTGGGCGCGCTGGAGTCCGGGTTCACGGTGGAGCCGTGGCCGATGATGATGAGGGCGGAATGTTGGTGGGAGTTCAAGGAGTCAGCGAGCGCGGGAATGACGCATGTCGAATAAAGTCCGAATTACGTGCAACTGAAGCGGTTTGGAAGCACTTCGTCATTCCTCATTCTGGTTTCGTCATTTTTCCTCAGCCATGCCTGAACCGGATGTCCCGAATTTTTGCATCTGGGAGACGGGCTTGCAGGCGTTTGAGGATCTTTCCTTTCTCCAAGGAGAGGGCGTGGTGCGCGGTGGGCTGGATGAGGCGGACGGTGAGGATGCCGCGCTCGATGGCGTCGGGACGGGATAGCTTGAAGAGGAAGGTGCCGACGATCTCCTCCCAGGCGGCGAGGACGTCCTCCAGTTTCACTCGATTGGCCAGGCCGGCCTGGGCCACGATCTTCGGCGCCAGATCCGCCACGCTGAGGGTGGGCAGGTCCATTAGCGGACCGTCCTCCACACCACGCCAGGCCGCCATCATGCGGTGGCGCATGATCTGGCGTGGGGTGGGTTTGCGGGAGGCCTCGCTCATGGGGTGGAGCATCCTAGCGCTGGTACATCGCCGGGGCAAAGGCCAAAGGGCGCGTGAGAATTCGCAAATATCAAACCTCGCATTCCGCTCCTGGGCCGCTATGAATTCCCTGTTTCCGTTCGTTTCTTTCGTCCCCCAACCATGTCCGCCTCCGCTCCTGCTGCCCCCGTTTCCGCCTCTGCCATCCCTACCGAGCACACCGACCCGGTGAATGCCCAGATTCTTGCCGTGAGCGAGGACCGGATCAAAGGCTTCACGCCCACACCGTTCCAGGACATCGCAGCGCAGGCTGGCCTGCCGCTGGAGACGGTGGTGGAGCGCATCCAGGCCATGCTGAAGGCCGGGGTCATCCGCCGCGTGCGCCAGACGCTGCTGGCCAACAAGCTGGCCGAGGGCGCCCTTGTCGCCTGGAAAGTGCCGACGGAGAAGCTGGACGCCGCCTTTGATTTCCTCTTCAAGCAGGACCCCTTCAGCGGCCACGTGGTACTGCGCTCCACCGACCGCGAGGTCAGCGGCAGCGACTACCGCCTGTGGACCACGCTGAAGGTGCCGCAGGGCTACGACATCAAGGAACATTGCGACGTGCTGGCCAAGCTGATCGGTGCCGAGAGCTACTACACCATGCAGGCCCACGGCATCTTCGCCCTGGGCGTGGGCCATGTGCGCCGCAAGACCCTGGAGCCCGGCGAGCGCGCCGACGAGCCCGCCAAGATGATGACCACCAACATCGCCGAGCTAGACGCTGAAGAGTGGAATGTGCTGCTGCATCTGAAGGGCGACCTGAAAGTGGACGAGATCGGCCCGAATCCCTGGGAGGGCCGTGCAGAGGCCGCCGGTGTTTCCTTTGAGAAATTCTGCGAGGTGGCCACGCGCCTGGACAAAAAGGGTGTGATCGGCCGCTTCTCCACCTTCCTGGAGCACGTGAAGCCCAGCGCCACGGGCGTGCGCGTGACCCGTTTCAATGCCCTCTTCCACTGGAAGGTGCCGAAGGGCATGGAGGAGCGTGCCGGTGGCGAAGTGGGCCGCCACACCATCATGACCCACGCCTACTGGCGCGAAGGAGGCGACCGCTTTGCCAATGTGAACATCATGGGCGTCATCCACGGCACGGACAAGGACATGGTGCTGGCCCACAAGGCTGCCATCGACAAGCACCTGGCCGAGGAGGGCATCCCGCTGGAGTACACGAACGTCTTTTGGGGCGGCCGCAGCGAGATCAAGCCGAGCGAGATCTCGCCGATCGTCTACAAGGATTTCCACGCGAAGTGGAAGGATGCGACGGGACCTGTGGTCTAAGCAGTTTGCAGTCGTTGGCTGTTGTTTGCGATGGTTGGCAGTGGTTGCCAATCATCGCTCATGAGGCTGTTTTGACTTTCAGCTCTCCTTTTGCTCCTCCGGCAGCTTCTTACCCAGGCCAAAGACGATGATGACTGCGGCGGAGACGAGCATGGAGGCGCTGAGATAATACAAGCCGCCAACGAAGGAGCCGGTGTTTTTTTCCACCGAACCCAGGATGGTGGGGCCAAAGAACCCGCCGAGATTGCCGACAGAGTTGATAAGGCCGATGCTGCCTGCGGCGGCGGTCGAAGTCAGGAAGGTGTTTGGCAGGGACCAGAACGCGGGCATGTAGCTTTTAAAGCCTGCAAACGCCAGCATGAGGCAAACCATCGTCAGCGTGAGGTTGCCCTGCGTCAGCGGCATGCAGCCCAGGGCCAGCGCCCCCATGACAATCGGCAGCACGGCATGCCAGCGGCGCTCTTTGAAGTGATCGGAGCTCCATCCGGCGGCAAGCTGACCACACATGGCCACAAAAGGAGGCAGCATGATGAGCCAGGTCAGGTCGTTCATGTTCAGGTTGTACCAGGACTTGAGGATGCTGGGCATGAAGAACTCGATGCCGTAGCTGCCTGTGACCGTGCAGAAATAGACCAGCGCCAGAAGCAGCACCTTGGGGTGCTTCAGCGCCTGCCCCACGGTCATGCGCCTGCCACGCTGGGTCTCAGCGCGCTCACGTTCCAGCTCGCCCTCCAGCGCCTCTCGCTCCTCCGGTGCCAGCCAGGCAGCCTGCCGTGGGCGGTCAGTCATCATGAAGAACACGACCACACCCAGGACCAAGGCCGGAATGGCCCAGAAGACATACACCCACTGCCATCCGACCATCCCCAGGATGGCTGGATGGTCGGCATCCGTGCCAATGGCCAGCAGCGCGTTGGAGATTTTAGGGCTGATAATCTGCGCACAGGGCGTGGCAATGATGAATGTGGCCAGGGCGCGCGCACGGTCACGGCTGGGAAACCAATGCGTCAGGTACACGATCACACCGGGGAAAAAGCCCGCCTCCGCCAGTCCCAGCAGAAAGCGCACAGTGGCAAACTGGAAGATGCTGATCTTGTGCTCGCTCTGCGTCATGACGATCATGTCCGCAGCCCAGCTTTGAAGCCCCTTGAACGGCAGGTGCATGAGCACGGAGCACAGCCCGTTCATGGTGGCGGCCAGCAGCTGGGCAAGCTGCTTCACCACGGGAATGTCATACTGCACAAAGGCAGGAAGCGCGGCCATGACGCCCCAGGTGATCATGATACGGCAGATCCACTTTCGCGCGCTCCAGCGCTCCACCATGAGCGTGCCGGGGATTTCCAGCAGCACGTAGCCAATGAAGAAGATGCCGGCGGCAAATCCGATGACCGCATTGTCAAAGCCTGGCAGGTCGTGCGTCATCGTCAGCTTGGCCACCGCCACATTCTGGCGGTCCACATAGGCGATCATGTAGCTGACAAACAACAGCGGCAGCAGGCGGCGGTAGGCCTTGCGGCGGGCGCGGTTGAGTGCCTCAAGGTGGTCGGAAGGAGATGACGGATTCAAGGGAGATGAAACACCACGCCCCAGGAACCCGGCATCTATCGGACTATGTCATGCCAGCGGTAATTTCCACGCGGCTGAAACTCTTGACGACACTGGAGAAGACAGGCAGCATCGCGGCCATGTTTTTCCTTGCCGCAAGCACCGCCAGCTACTGGCCCTTCGTCGTTCTCGCTGCCAGCGTGGCCTTCATCATCGTCGCCATCAGCAAGCTGCGGATGCACGCCTTTGTCGCCCTGATCCTGGCGGCCATGCTGGCCGGGCTGATGACCAACAAGGAAAGCTGGGACATTGTGCAGAAGGACGGCAAGGTGAAGGCCGCCTCCTCCATGGTGGGCGTGGTGGAAATGGTCTCGAAGGGCCTGGGCGACACCGCGCGGGACATCGCCATCTCCATCGCCCTGGCAGCCATTATTGGCATGTGCCTCATGGAAAGCGGCGGGGCGGACAAGGTGGTGCGGCGCTTCCTGGCCTTCTTTGGCGAAAAGCGCGCGGGTTGGGCGCTGCTGTGGAGCACCTTCATCCTGAGCGCGCCCATCTTCTTTGACACCATGTTCATGCTCATGGCGCCACTGGCCATGGCCCTGCGGATGCGGACGGGCAAGGACTACACGCTCTACATTCTGGCCGTGTGCTGCGGCGGCACGGTGACGCATTCCATGACCGTGCCGCATCCAGGTCCGGTGGCCGTGGTGGATGACCTGCATCTCAATGTGGGTGAGTCGATCATCGGCGGCATGCTGATTGGTGCCATCACCTGTTTCTTCGGCTTCCTGGTCAGCAAGTGGCTCAATGCGCGCACTGACGTGCCGCTGCGCGCCACTGGCGGGGTGTCGCTGGACGACCTGAAAGACGTTAACTCCAAAAGCGAGAGCGAGCTGCCCAGCTTCTTTTGGAGCATGACGCCGGTCATCCTGCCGATCCTGCTCATCAGCATGACGACCGTCTTTGAGCTGGCTCACAAAAGCGCGGCCACGGGTCCGGGCTGGGGCGCGTCATTGACGAGCCTGCTGGGCGGCGAGCAGAGCTTCAACCATGTGCGCGCCTGGGTGGACTTCATCGGGCACAAGAACATCGCCTTGTTCATCGGTGCCTTTATCTCTCTATGGGTGCTGGCAAAGCAGCGTGGTTTTGGGCTGAAGAAGCTGGAGAAGCTTGTGGGAGCGCCGCTGGAGACGGCCGGGATGATCATCCTTATCACCAGCGCGGGCGGGGCCTTTGGCCTGGCACTGCGCAGCGCGGGCGTGGGTGATGCGGTGCGGGAGCTGGCCCAGGGCTACAGCCTGAACCTGGTGCTGCTGGGCTGGATCGTGGCCGCCGTGATCCGCGTGGCCCAGGGTTCCGCCACCGTGGCCATGCTGACGACTTCATCCATCATGGCCCCCATGGTGGCCGGCGGCGCGCTTGGCTGCCACCCAGTGTATCTTTTCACCGCCATCGGCTTTGGGGCCATGTTCTGCTCCTGGATGAATGACAGCGGCTTCTGGGTGGTCAGCCGCCTCAGCGGGATGACGGAGAAGGAAACCCTGCGGACATGGACGCTGCAGCTCACGGCGGATTCCATCATCGGGCTGCTGGTGACGCTGGCACTGAGCAAGGTGCTCCCGATGGTATAGTCTCTGGGCTCGCCAGTCCGCGCTTAAGCATGTCGGGGGCGCTCCCTGACATGCTAAAGCATGAACAACGTGTTCAATCCCCCAGATAGGCCTCGCGGACCTGGGGATTGGCGCGCAGGGCAGCGGCGGTGTCCTGCAGGATGACTTTGCCAGTTTCGAGGACGTAGCCGTAGCTGGAGATTTTCAACGCGAGGTTGGCATTCTGTTCCACTAGAAGAATGGTCAGGCCACGCTCCTTGTTGATGGCGACGATCTGCTCAAAGATGGCGCGCACAAGCATGGGGGCGATGCCCAGGGATGGCTCGTCCAGCATGAGGCAGCGCGGCTTGCTCATCAGCGCACGGGCGATGGCCAGCATCTGCTGCTCCCCACCGGAAAGCGTGCCCGCGTGCTGGCTGATGCGCTCCTTGAGTCGAGGAAACACATGGAAGGCGTAATCGATGTCCTCCTTGATGCCCGCCTTGTCGTTGCGCAGATAGGCGCCCATCTTCAAATTTTCCTCAACCGTGAGGTTGGCAAAGACCATGCGGCCTTCCGGCACGTGGCAGAGCCCGCGCGAGACGATGGTGTGCGCGGGCATGTTGGTGATGTCCCGGCCGTCGTACCTCACCATGCCGCCGCGAGATTTCACAAGGCCGGAAATGGCCCGCAGAGTGGTGGACTTCCCAGCGCCGTTGGCACCGATCAAGGTCACGATGCTTTTTTCCGGCACCTTCAGGGAAATGCCGTGCAATGCTTTGATGGAGCCGTAAGCCACCTCGAGATTTTCGATTTCAAGCATCGTCTTCTTCTCCTTCCGTTCCGAGATAGGCAGCGATCACCTTCGGGTCTTTCTGAATCTGGTCTGGCGTGCCTTCGGCGATCTTTTTGCCGTATTCGAGCACGACGATTTTTTCGCAGATGCCCATGACGACCTTCATGTCATGCTCGACGAGCATGATGGCGATTTTGAACTTGTCCTTGATGAACCGAATGAGGTGCATGAGCTCCTCCTTTTCCGTGGGGTTCATGCCTGCGGCGGGCTCGTCAAGGAGGAGGAGTTTCGGCCTAGTGGCCAGGGCGCGGACGATCTCCAGGCGGCGCTGGTCGCCGTAAGGCAAGCTTTTGGCCTCCTCATCGCGCAGCTTGCCGAGATCGAAGATGTCCAGCAGCCCAATGACCTGCTTTTCAATCGCGTTCTCATGCTCATGAAATTCCTTGCCACGCCACAGCGCGCAGCGGATGCCGTGCTTGTTGTGGAGCTGGGTGGCGGCGCGCACGTTGTCGAAGACGGAGAGCGACCCGAACAGGCGGATGTTTTGGAACGTGCGTGCAATGCCGAGTTTCGCGAGGTCATGCGGCCGGACACCCTTGGTGGGCTTTCCGGCAAAGTGGATGGCACCGGAGCTGGGCTGATACACCCCGGTGATCATGTTGAACGCAGTGGTCTTCCCTGCCCCGTTTGGGCCGATGAGCCCGACAAGCTCATTGGCATGAACGGTGAGGCTCAAGTCCCCCACGGCCGTCAGGCCGCCGAAGCGGATGGTGGCGTGGTCCAACTGGAGAAGGTTCTCGCTCATCAGGCCGCCGCTCCTTTCCGTTTGGCAAAGGTGAACAGCCCCTGCGGGCGTGCCATCATGAGGCCGATGATGAGCAACGCGTAAATGATCATCCGATAGTCGGCAAACTGACGCAAAACCTCCGGCAGCAGAGTAAGCAGTACGGCGGCAATGATGACGCCTACCGTCCTTCCCATACCCCCTAAGATGACCATGACGACAATGTCGATGGACTTGAGGAAATCAAAACCTGTGGGGGACAGGAACTGCTTGTGGTGCGCGTACAACCCACCAGCCACGCCTGCGAAAAAGGCACCGATGACGAAAGCCGTGACCTTGTAACGCACGGGATTGATGCCCATGCTGCTGGCGGCGACCTCATCGTCACTCACCGCTATGAAGCCGCGGCCGTAGGTGGAGTTCACCAGGGTGATGACAAAATAGATGGTGATGAAGGCGAGCGCGAAGGTCCAACCGAGGGTGGTGTACTTGGGAATGCCTTTCAGGCCGCTGGCCGCGCCCACGCTTTCCATGTTTTGCACCACCACACGGATGATCTCGCCAAAGCCGAGCGTCACGATGGCAAGGTAGTCCCCCTTCAACCGCAGGGACGGAATGCCTACCCCGAGGCCGATCAACGCCGCCATGCAGCCACCCAAGACCAAGGCGACGACGAAGAGCACTGGACGCAGGCTCTCCGGCACCATGGGTGAGAAGACGAGGGAAAACTTGGCCGCCGAATAGCCACCCACCGCCATGAAGCCCGCGTGGCCAAGGCTGAACTGCCCGGTGTGGCCATTGATGAGGTTCAGGCTGACGGCCAGGATGATGCTGATGCCGCAGTCAATGATGACGCCCAGGTAGTAGCGATTGAACTGCGCAGAAAAGAGCGACACAACCACCGCGAGCAGAATGCCCGCAAGCAGCCAGCGCTTGGCTCCGTGGAAGACCTTGGGCGGTTGAAAACCAGTGATGGATGCCATGGATCAGGAGAATCTTGTAGTAAGTGGCGTCACACTTTCTCCACGGTGGCCTTGCCGAGCAGGCCAGTCGGCTTGAAGAGAAGAATCAGAATTAGGATGGCAAAGGCAATTCCATCGCGGTAGCTGGAGAGTCCGGAAATGCCACCCGCAAACGTCTCCAGCAACCCCAGCAGCAGACCGCCCAGTGCAGCACCGGGAAGATTGCCAATGCCTCCGAGAACTGCGGCGATGAAAGCGCGGATGCCCGGCTGAACTCCCATGAGAGGTTCGATGCCAGGGGCCTTCAGCGCATACAGAATTCCCGCAACAGCGGCCAATGCTGAGCCAAGGCCAAAGGTGAAGGAGATGATGCGGTTGATGTTCACCCCCATGAGCGCCGCAGCCTGCTGGTTGAATGACACCGCGCGCATTGCGGTCCCCACTCTGGTGTGTTGCACCGTGAACCACAACCCGGCAAGCAGTAGGATGGTGACAAAGACCACGACCAAGTCATTGCTGCTGATCACCAAAGTGCTCAAATGGAAATCAGTGGCAGGAAGCAGGTTCGGAAACGGCTTCGTATCAGCGCCAAACACCGCCTTGTGCTGGCCGGTGAACTCAATGAAGAGCGACACACCGATGGCTGTGATGAGCACGGTGAGCCTGGGACGGGAACGGAGCGGGCGGTAGGCAAGAAACTCAATGAGAATGCCAATGCCGGCGCAGATGAGAGCAACCAGCAGCGTGACGATCATCGCGCCCGTCACCGATGGCAGCGGCAGCAATGGCTGAATGGCCGGGGCAATAAAGAACGCCGCATAGGCGCCGAGCATGAGCACGTCACTATGGGCGAAGTTGATGAACCGCAGCACGCCGTACACCATCGTGTAGCCTAGCGCGATCAGCGCGTAGATGGAACCGAGGGCAAGGCCGTTGATGAGCTGTTGGAAGAACCAATCCACTGGAGTTGATGGTTTTTAGTTGATCGTTGATAGCCCAGAACTGGAGACCTGGAACGTGTCAAAAGGTGCCGCCATCATCATCGCATCAATGTTTGGGATTTGGGTCTATCAACCATCAGATCTCAACGATCCACCGGCTCAAGGGGCCACCGTCTCGACGAACTTGAACTTCCCTTCCTTGACCTGCATGATCACGGCGGACTTCACTGCGTCGCGCTGGGCGCTCATGCTCATCTTGCCGGTCACGGCGTCGAACTCCTTGGTGGCGGCCAGGGCATCGCGCAGCTTGGGGCCTTCGGTGCTTTCGGCGCGCTTGATGGCGTCGGCCAGGAACATGGCGGAGTCATAGCCCAGGGCAGCCATGGCGTCCGGCACCTTGCCATTGTAGCGCTTCTTGTAGGCGTCCACGAAGGCGGTAACTTTCGGGGAGGCGGCGTCGGAGGCGTAGTGGGTGGAGAAGTAGTGGCCTTCCACGGCATCACCGCCGATCTTTACCAGGGTGTCGCTTTCCCAGCCGTCGCCACCGATGAGAGGAACGGTCAGGCCGAGCTGCTTGGCCTGAATGGCGATGAGCGCGACGTCCGTGTAATAGCCAGGGACGAAAACGGCATCAGGCGCGGCGTTTTTGATGGCGGTGAGCTGGCCTTTAAAGTCCTTGTCGCCACCGTTGAAGTCTAGCTCGCTCACCACGGTGCCGCCCGCCTTGGCGATGCCTTCCTTGAAGAACTTGGCGAGGCCCTTGCTGTAGTCGCTCTTCACGTCCGTGAAGACGGCCACCTTCTTGGCTTTCAGGGTATTGGTGGCAAAGTTCGCCATCACCGTGCCCTGGAAGGGATCGATGAAGCAGACGCGGAAGATGTAGTCGCCGGTTTCCGTGACCTTCGGGTTGGTGGAGGCCGGGGAGATCATCGGGATGCTGCTCTGCTGGCAGATCGGCGCGGCCTCCATGGACCGGCTGGACGCCACCTCGCCGAGGATGGCGACCACACCATCCTTGGAGATGAGCTTGTTCACCACGTTGGCAGGCTCGCCCGCCTTGGACTGGTCGTCCTCAGTCTTCAGTTCCAGCTTTTTGCCCAGCACGCCGCCGGCGGCGTTGATTTCCTCAATGGCAAGCTGCGTGCCTTCGTGGGAGGAGATGCCAAAGGTGGCCTCCTTGCCGGTGAGAGAGGCGAACTCGCCCACCAGGATCGTGTCACCACTAGCGCCACCGCCGCAGCCTGCGAGGGCCAGACCGCCGACAGCCCCCAGCAAAACCAGGAAACGGGCGCGGCGCATGCCATGGCTGGCGTCTTCTGATGCAACAACTGCCGGACGGGAAATGGAGGTGTTTTTCATGATGGCTGAGGAGGTTGGTAAACTGCCCGCTCTTCTAGCAGGCACCCTGCCTAATGACGAACTGTTTTTTCAATCGTTATTATACAGACGGCATCCATGACGGCTGCCAATTCGCCTGCTTATCCCCATTCGCCAGCTTGAATTTCATGCCTCTGGCAACGATGCATCCACTTCCCCCCAACCGCCATGCTGACCGATCTTTCCGAACTCACTCACCGCAAGACCACCGGGCCGAAGCTGGCCGTGCTGACCGCTTACGACTATCCCACCGCCCGTCTGCTGGATGACGCGGGCGTGGACCTCATCCTGGTGGGCGACTCCCTGGGCATGGTGGTGCATGGCCTGCCAGACACCACCGGGGTGACGCTGGAAATGATGGTCCTGCACACCGCAGCCGTCTGCCGTGGGGTGAGGCGCGCACCCGTCATCGCCGACCTGCCCTATGCCACCTATCGCACGCCGGAGGAGGCCGTGGCCAGCGCCCGCCGTCTGATGGAAGCCGGGGCCGCCTGTGTGAAACTGGAGGGTGGCGTGTCCTTCATCCCACAGGTCAGCGCCATTGTCGCCGCAGGCATCCCCTTCGTGGGCCACATCGGCATGCTGCCGCAAAGCGTGCGTGAGGAAGGCGGCTACAAGAAGAAAGGCAAGACTGCCGAGCAGGCGGAGCAACTCCTCGCCGACGCTGTCGCGCTGGACCAGGCTGGCGCCTGTGCCGTCGTCTTGGAAAGCATGGTCCCGGAGGTGGCCACGCAGATCACCCGCAGCATCAAGGCCAGCACGATTGGCATCGGCGCAGGTGTGGAGACGAACGGTCAGGTGCTGGTGACGCCGGACATCCTCGGCAGCTTTCCATGGTTCCGCCCGCCTTTCGCCAAGGTGCGTGCGGATGTGGCGGGCGAGACGTTGCGGGCCGTAAGGGAGTACATTGCGGAGGTCCGCGGATAAGACTCGAATCACCCGTATCAACGATCCCCGATCACGGAAAAATCGAGGTCGCCCTTTCCTGCATCCACCCCGGCACGCATGGCGGCAGCGGTGCAGTCGATGGCAGGCACACTGAGCTTTGCCTCGGCGGCCAGTTCGCGGGAGAAATCGGCGTCCTTGAGCATGTTGCGCAGGGAGAAGTGCGGCTCGAAGTCGCCCTTGATGATGGCGGGCAGCTTCATGCCAATGAGCGTGGAGTAGTTGGCGTTCGACTCCAGCGCCTCGTGCAGTTTCTCCAGCGGAATGCCGTTCGCCTTGGTGATCGCGGCTGCCTCAGAGACAGCTTCCACGATCACGGCGGAGACGAGGTTGGTGACGATTTTGAGCACCATGGCGTCACCCACACCGCCCAGGGGCAGGATCTTGCCGCCACTGGCCTCCAGAATGGGGCGCGCACGTTCCAGCATCAGGGCATCACCTCCCACATAGTAGGCCAGCTTGCCGTTCTGCGCGGCCATTTTGCTGCCGGTGAAGGGCGCGTCCATGAAGGCGGCGCCGGTTTCCTCTACCAGCTTCGCGGCCTCCAGTGTGGCTTTCTTGCTCACAGTGGCGTGGTTCATCACCAAGTGACCGGCCTTCAGCGCAGGCAGCATGTCCTGGATTGCTTCCAGCAGCGCGGCGCTGTCGCGGACGAAGATTTGAATCGTGCTGGCGGCTTCGGCGACTTCATGGGGAGAAGCCAGAAAATTCGGCACCGCGCGGGCGCTGCGACTCCAGACAAACACCTCATGGCCCGCCTTGCGCACGTTTTCCGCCACGCGACTGCCGATGATGCCGAGACCGAGGATTCCGACGTTGGATTTCATGGGAGGGATGGAAGGGGCAAATGAAGCCTGAATTTACAACCATGGATTTCACGAATGTTCACGGATAGCTTTCAGATTCTGGATCATCTGTGTTATCCGTGACATCCGTGGTTTAAGAATGTCTCTACTCCGCCGGTGTCCAGCGCACGCCGTCGACAACGACGTAGCCGTCGGTGTCCTTGTTGCTGATGACCACGGCCGTCTCGGTGCCGAGGTCGTGGGTGCCGAGGTCGATCCAGGAAACCCCGCCATCACCCGGCTTGGGTGTCTTGAGGTTGATGTTCAGCTTCTGCACACCTGCGGCGCTGTGGATTTCCACCGGCGCGTTGGAGGCACGGTTGTTGTTGGCGGGGGTGGCGAGTGACACTTTGTATTTGCCCGCCTTGGGCAGTGTGGTTTTGAAGGTGGCGCTGCACTGGCCGTCCTTGGCGTTGCCATCGTGGCTGTAGCCGTCGCCAAGGTATGCCTTGGCGGCGCCGCTTTCCTGCCAGTGGCCGGTGTATTGGGCCTTCGTGTCATCCAGCACGATTCCTTTGATGCTCTTTGGGTCCACGCCGCGCGAGGTTTTCGGGCCGCTGTATTGCAGGATCTGGCCGTCTTTCAGGATCTGTGCCTTCAGCTTGTCATAGGACACACTCTGCACGGCCACGCCGTCATCAATGGCGAGCACGGCAGCCGTCGCAGCGCTTTGGCCCAGGATCATGAACACCGGCTCCATGCGAATGGAGCCGTAGGCGATGTGGGTGGCGGACATGGCCACGGGGACGAGCAGGTTGCTGCCCTGCCCTTTCTTGGGAACCAGGGAGCCGTAGGCGATCTCGTAGGGGCCGTTGGTGCTCACGCCGATGTCACCTTCGTTCTGCACATGCCCCTCGGGGGTGATGTAGCGCTGCACGTTGTGGCTGTCGATCGTGTAGCTGCCCATGCCCACCGAGTCCGGCGTGGGCTTCTTTTTGCGCAGCTCGTTCTCGGTCATGACAAAGCTGCCGATCATCCGGCGCGCCTCGCGGATGTAGAGCTGGTGGCTCCAATGGCCGTTGTCAGTGAACTCATCCTTTGGCAGGCCCCACTCACGCAGCTCGTCCTGCACCTTCTTTGGCACCCGCGGGTCATTGGCCACGAACCACAGCAAGCCCTGCTGGTAGGTGCGGTGTTCGGCGATGATCTCGCGGCGCTTCTCGTAGCTGGCCTCGGGGTAGTCGTAGTTCATGCCGATGTTGTCGAAGCTGAACGGGCCGTGGTTGTTCGTGTCCGTCTTGTGGTTC
>CAZPSQ010000122.1:0-15376 GCA_964588755.1 uncultured Prosthecobacter sp.
CCTGCGTGGCGACCCGAACGTGGTCATGATCGGGGAAATGCGCGACCTGGAGACGACGGAGATCGCGGTGCGCGCGGCGCTGACGGGCCACCTTGTGTTCAGCACGCTGCACACCAATGACGCGCTGGGCGGCATCACCCGTCTCATCGACATGGGGGTGGAGCCGTTCCTGGTGTCCAGCGCGGTGCGGGCGTTCTTTGCGCAGCGTCTGGTGCGCAGGCTCTGCCCGGTGTGCCGGGCGCCGGCGGATGTGGATGAGGCCTATCTGCGGAGCATCGGCTTCCCCTCCCACCCACGCGGGCAGATCATGCGCGCCGTGGGCTGCGATGCCTGCCGTGGCAGCGGCTTCCAGGGCCGCCTTTCCATTTATGAGGTGTGCCTCGTCACCCACGGGCTGCAACATCTCATCAACAGCCGCGCGCATCCCGCCGACTTCTACAAGCAGGCGCTCAAGGACGGCTACGTGCCCATGCGCGGCTACGGCTTCCAGAAGGTGCTCTCCGGGGAGACGACGATTGAGGAGGTCATGTCTGTGACGGCGTCTTCGGAGCGGCAGCATAGTGCTCCGCCGTCGCCTGCCCTCGCTACCACCCGTCTTGCCGCCTGACGCCACTTCGGACTTCCAGCCCTCTGCCCTCACCTCTTCGCCTCGCTTCAAGATGCCCACCTTTGCCTACAGCGCCCACAGCCCCTCCGGTGTCATCACCGGGGAGCTTTCCGCGTCGGACCGTGCCGAGGCGTTTGCGCTGCTGGGGAAGAAGAAGATCCAGCCGATCAAGCTGGAGGCCGTGGGCGCGGCGGCGGTGTCCTCCAAGGCCAGGGCGGAGACCCGGCGGGAGGAGGCGGCCTCCGGCCCCATCAAGCTGAAGCTCCAGCAGGTCGTCCTCTTCATCGAGGAGCTGGCGGACCTCGTCGGCGCGGGCATCCAGCTGGAGCCTGCGCTGGCCACCATGGAGCGGCGGCGGGAGCTTTCAGGCATCAAGACGCTGGCCACGCAACTGCGCACGAAGGTGCGGGACGGCATGTCCTTCTCCAAGGCCGTCGCCTCCACCAGCCCCAGCTTTGGCGGGCTGTTCTGCGCGCTCGCCTCTGCGGGTGAGGCCAGCGGCTCCCTGAGCACGATTTTGAAACGGCAGGCGCAGTACATGCGCGCCCTCCAGGCGCTGCGCAGCAAGGTGCTCTCCGCGCTTCTCTATCCCGCCTTCCTCGTCGTCGCCGCCGTCAGCGTCACCTTGTTGTTCGTCGTCTATCTCATTCCGAAGCTGACGGAGATGCTGGACAGCACGGGCGGCTCGCTGCCCTTCGCCGCGCAGATCATTCTGAAGATCAGCGACACGTTCAAGGCCACGTGGTGGATGATGATCATCGCGGGCGCCGCGGCCTTCATCCTGGGCAGGGCCTGGGTGTCGCGCCCGGAGTCCGCCATTCCGTGGTCGCGCTTCAAGCTGCGGCTGCCGCTGTTCGGCAGCATCTTCAAGGCGCGCTTTTATGTGCAGTTTCTGGAGACGATGGCCAACCTCCTCGGCAACGGCCTCACCATGGTGCACTCCATGCAGCTCACCCATTCGGCCATCGAGAACCCGTTTCTGCGCCGCGAGTTTGAAGGCGTCATGCGGCATGTGGGGGAGGGGGTCTCCCTCTCCCGCGCGCTGGACCGCAGCGGCCAGTTTCCGCCGCTGCTGATCGACATGGTGAACGTGGGCGAGCAGACCGGCGACATGTCCTCCGCGCTGACCCGCGCGGCCGAGCGTTTCGACCGGGAGCTGAGCAAGAAGATCGACACGCTGGCCGCGCTGATCCAGCCCCTCATTGTCTGCCTCATGGCCGGGATGGTGGGCATCATGGCCTACCTGATGATGACCACCATCTTCCAGACGATCTCCAGCATGAACAACTAAACCCGCCCCAGCTTTTTTTCCTCCCTCCCACCCACACTCCAACATGAAACACACCCGACACCATCCCCGCCGTTCGACGTCCGGCTTCACCCTCGTCGAAATGGTTCTCGTCCTTGGCATCGTCGCCCTTCTGGTGGGCGCCGGCATTGTCTCCCTGACCGGGGTGCTGGACTCCGGCAAGAAGACGCGCGTCAAAGGCGACCTGAACACCCTCAGCGCCGCGCTGCGCAGCTATGAGACGGACAACATGTTCCTGCCCAGCAGCGAGCAGGGGCTGGCCGCGCTGGTGCAGAAGCCCAGCTCCCGCCCGGTGCCCGCCAACTACACCGCCAAGCTGAAGAAGCCGCTGCTGGACCCCTGGGGGAACTCCTACCACTACCGCCGCCCCGGCTCCAAGGACAAGGGCGGGTTTGATGTCTATTCCGCCGGGCCGGACGGGCAGGCGGACACGGGGGATGACATCGGCAACTGGGATCTGTGAACTGCTCCGCAATAATGACGAAACCAGAATGACGAATGACGAATAAATTCCCCATGACCGAATGCAGATGTCGCCAGCCGCTGGCGATTGGACATTCGTGCCTGGGCATTCATTCGTCATTCCGAAGCAGGCATCCTGCTTCCGCCTTCACCTTGATCGAGCTCATCCTCGCCATGACCATCACCATCCTGGTCATTGGTGTGGCGACGCTGAGCATTTCGGGGGTGCGTGAGGAGGACCGGCTGCGGCGTGCGGCCGCCATCATTGAAACCTCGGCGCGGCAGAACCTGCTGCAGGCGCTCAACACCCAGCAGACGGTGCGCTTTGCGCTGACGAACGGCTCCTTCAACATGGGGGATGAGTTCGGCGGGATGCTGCAAATCAAGCGTGTGGGGGAGAATGCCTTCCGCGCGCCGAAACGTGGGGAGGTCTGGGAGTTCAGCCCCACCGGCATCTGCGAGCCGATCGAGGTGCGCGTGACCGGGCCTGCGGGCGCCATCGAGCTTGCGTTTGATCCGCTGACCGCCTGCGCGCGGCGCAAATCTGTGCAGATCAAAGGATGACATGAAAAACGTTCTTCCAGCTCGATGCAATGCATGGTGCGGCCTTCCCCGCAAGGCCCACGGTTTTGCGTTGTTGGAGATCCTCCTAGCTCTCGCGCTTTTCTCCCTGGTCGCGGTCGGCATGACCAAGGCGATCGAGGCGATCGCGAAGACCTCCAACGACGCGCGCAGGGAGGCGCAGGTGCTGCGCGTGCTGGAGTCCGTGCTGGCGGAGGTGGCGCACCAGCCGGAGTTCAAGGCCACAAGCATCAGCTTCCCCCCCACTGGCGACGGCATCGACGCCAGCGCCTCCATCGAGAAGGTGCGCATCTTCACCAAGGACAAGGTCGAGCTGGACCACATGTTTCGCATCCGCGCCGAAGCATGGATCAATGACGGGCGCGCGCGGCGCATGAAACGCAGCATGGAAACCTATGTGTATTCGCCCAACAGCCCCATTTAAAAGGCGCGGCCTGCGCCACGGCTTCACGCTGCTGGAGGTCATCCTGGCGATGGCCCTCATTGGCATGATCCTGGGCGGCGTGTATGGCGTGGCCAATGCCACGATGCAGCTGGGCAAGTCCATGAGCGACGCCCGCGTGGCGGAGAGCCGCATCACCAATTTCCTGACGCAGTGGCGTGACTACCTGGAGACGATGCCGCCGGGCATCCAGCTAACGGCAGACGCGGAGAAGGTGGCGCGGGGCGCGTCTGGCAACTTGTTCATCGCCGGCGGGCACATGCCCTTCGTGTGGGACCGCCGGCTGAGGCTGGCGGATGCGGTGGAGTTCGGGCTGGTGCGCAACAAGGGCAGCAAGGACCTGTCGCTAGTGGTGCGGCACCTCAAGCGCCCGGCGAAGGCGCGCACGCCGGACCAGTTCGACACCATCGCCGAACTGCCCATTTTGGAAGGCCTCAAGACGATGCAGTGGCAGTTTTACGAGCCGGTGGACAAGAAATGGTTCACCAGCTGGGACCCGAAGAAGCGCCCGCAGCCGCCGCTGTTCATGAAGCTGCGTTTCGCCTTCAGCGCGGACCCGAGGGAGCATGAGCACACGTTTTGGATTGCGAATGATCTCAGCCAGGTGAGCGCGCCGCAGCAGGCGGCCCCGCAGCAATGACGAAACCAGAATTAAAAATGACGAATCAAGCCCCCATGACCGGATGCAGATGCCGCCAGCCGCTGGCGACGGGGCATCCGTGCCTGGGCATTTCTTCGTCATTTTCCCGCCGCCGCCGTTTCACGCGGCGCGGCTCCGCCTTGATCGCGGTGTTCTGGATGATCGCGGTGCTGCGCATGGTGATGTTTGCCGGGGCCAAGGCGCTGCAGGCGGACACGGACTACACGCGGATGATGCGCGGGCGCATCTTTGCCAAACGCTTTGCGGAGACGGGGATCGAGGTGGCGCGGCATCCGGCCATCCGGGAGGACGATCCGCTGCTGCACTTCAGCTCCGGCGAGGGCGGCTACGATGTGAAGCTGGTGTCGGAGGAGGCGCGGCTGAATGTGAACCATCTGGTGCAGACGGGGGACAAGGTGCTGCTGCGCCGGCTTTTCACCCGCTGGGGGTTCAAGCCCGAGTTCGTGGCCGCGCTGTGCGACGCGCTGAAGGACTGGGTGGACGCGGACGAGCAGGTGAGCCTGAACGGCGCGGAGAAACGCGAGTATGAAAAAATGGGCCTGGAAGGGATGCCCTTCAACCGCCCCTTCAAGGAGGTGGAGGAGATGCTGAACGTGCGCGGCATGGAGGTGGTCAACGCGGAGCGCCCCGACTGGCGGGAGTGGTTCACCGTGTTTGGCGACGGGCGGGTGGACATCAATGACGCAAGCCCGGAGCTGATCTCCCTGCTGGGGGATGTGCCGATGGAGCGCGTGCAGCCGCTGCTGACCTTCCGCGCGGGCAGGGACGGCGCCATGCACACACGCGACGACCAGCGCCTGGGCAGCGTGCCGCAGGTGGCGCAGATGCTGGGCGTCTTCCACCCGCAGGTGGTGGCGCAGCTGGCCCAGTGGATTCAATTTTCAGGCCCCATCCGCCGCATTGAGAGCGTCGGGTCGCAGGGGCCGCTGAAGCGCAAGCTCATCCTCATCCTCCAAGGCGGCCAGGCGATCTGGCGCGGAGAAATTCCTGCCCATGGCAAAGACACGTAAACCCACCCACGAGCTGCTGCTACCCGGCGCGAAGGTCTGGCAAAGCTGGACCGGCGCGGAGGGCGCGCTGTGCATGGCCCATGGCGGGCATGGCGCGGACGGCGCTGTGTTTGGCAAGGCGGCCCAGCAGCGCATCCTGGCGCTGCCCGCCACCCATTTCTGGGTGCTGCCCGCCTGGCTGAAGGGCGAGAGCGAGCACCTGCGCAGCATGGCGCTGCTGCACCTGGAGCGCATGGGCGTGAGGGCCGGGGATGACCCGGCCAGCGTGGACGTGGCCAGCATCAGCAGCAAGGAGGGCGCGCACCTTGTCCGCATCCTGGCGCTGAAGGACCAGCCCGTGCCGCTGAATGATCTGGCGCGGCTGCCGGATGAGGTCACGCTGCATGCGCTGTGCTACCCGCTGGTGCAGAACAGCATCACCATTTTCCGCGAGCTGGACCGGCTGGTCATCGCCATCACCAGCGGCTCGCAGCTCATTTACTGCACGCCCTTGTCCTCCGCCCGGCTGGATGACAACGCGCTGGCGGAGCTGAACAACATCTGCCTCCAGCTTGGCTTTCAGGGCGTGCTGGGCCGGCTGGAAAGCCTGGTGCTGTGGATCGATGAAGGAGACGTGGCCAAGATCCAGCGCGTCACCGGCCTGACCGCCTACCGGTGCGAGATGCCCGCCCCCACCATGCCGCGGCGCGGCAGCAGCCGCCTGATGCCGGAGGACATCGCCAGCGAGCGGCAGCGCCAGGGCGCGCGCTCCCGCGCACGGCTGCTGGCGCTGACGGCGGGCGCGGCGCTGGCCGCCGCCATCACACTGGTGGCCACGCTGACGTCGCTGGCCTTGCAGGAGCGCAACATGCTGCGGGAGAAGGTGGCGGGGATGTCCCCGCGCGCGTCGCAGGTGATGGACCACAAGCGCGCGTGGCAGGAGGCCGCGCCTGCGGTGGACCCTGCCACCTGGGCGCAGCAGATGCTGCTGCACTGCATGGGGCCTGCCGCCTCCACGGAGGCCTCGATCACCCACTGGGAGTGGACGCCGGAGCGCATGAGCATCATCGGCCGGATGCCGGGCGCCTCGCTGGCGCTGGAGTACACGCAGGAGCTGGCCACCAGCGAGCATCTGGCGCATTACGCCTGGGAGGTGCCGCCGCCGGTGATCGCCAGTGACAACAGCGCCACCTTTGAAATGAAAGGAGGGCAGCCGCATGAAGAAGAGTGAGAAAGTCCTCCTCACCGCCTTTGCGGTGCTGTTCCTGATCATCGTCGGTGGTGGCGGCGGCATGCTGGCCTTCCGCAACTACCTGGAGGTGCGGGAGGAGGTGGCCTCCCTGCGCGACCGCCTGGCAGAGATGAGCCTGGCGGTGTCCCAAGGCGCGGACTGGGCGGAAAAGCACGCCTGGCTGGATGAAAATGTGCCCGGCTTCACCAGCGGCCAGGACGCCTCCGCGCGTCTGCTGGAGGCTGTGACGCAGGAGGCGGACAAGCTGGGCCTCACGATCGGGGGCAAGGAGTTTCTGGAGCAGGCCAGGACGCTGGGCCCGGACGGCCTGCCGGAGGAGCAGGCGCTGGGCTACTTTGACAAGGCCACGGTGAAGGCCACGCTGACCGGGGTGCCGGAGCAGGCGTTCTTTGCCTGGCTGCACGCGCTGCAGCAGCCGAAGTCCTTCCGTGGCGTGACGCGCCTGCAGATCAATCCCAGCGGGTCGAACAAGACCATCAATGCCGAGGTGGAGCTGACGCAGTTCTACCGGGCGAAGTCGGCGCCAAAAGTAACCAAGGTGAACCAGCCATGAAAAGACCCAGTGCCCAGTGCCTAGTGCTAAGTGTGGTGGCGATGCTGGCCGCCGGGGCGGCGCATGCCCAGGAGGTGAAGAAGGCGGGGCCGCCGGTGGAGTTTCCCAAGCTGGAGCACTTTGAGCCGCTGTGGAAGCGCTCCATTTTCACCACGAAGGACCTGCCTTCCCCGGACGCCCCCAGCGGCCCCAACTTTGCCGACAACCTGAGCCTTTCCGGCGTGTATGAGATCGACGGCGCGGTGGTGGCCGTGCTGGTGGACCGTGTGACCTCCCAGGTGATGGAGGCGCGCATCGGGTCGGAGAACGACGCGGGCATCAAGATCCGCAAGGTCACACCTGGGGAGACGGTGGACAAGACGCGCATTCAATTGCAAAAGGGCGACCAGGCCGGGTGGGTGGCCTTCATGGATGCCGCCGCGGAGCAGGCGCCGGAGGTGGTGCAGAAGGCGGTGATCCCGACGCAGCAGGGCATGCCGCCAGCAGCCGCTGCCGCGCCGCAGGCCGCGCAGCAGCGCCGTCAGGTGAGCGCCCCCGCGCCAGCCGCCGTGATCCCCCCGGTGAACCCCATCCTGCCGCCGCCCCCGGCCGCAGGCAGGCCGCCGGGCGCGGTGAATGATGTGCCGCTGCCGCCGCCGTGAGGGATGCCGCGCCGGGCGTGCGCGCGTGTCACTTGCTGGCAATGAAGGCCAGCACATCCACCAGGTCCTGCGCGCTGAGCACGCTCTCCAGCCCGTCCGGCATGAGGGATGTGGTCAGGGTTTTGAGGGATGCGACGTCGGCGCGCAGCACAACGATGTCGGCACCGCCGGGGAGGCGCAGGGTGAGGTTGCCCGGAGTCTCGGAGGCCAGCTGGCCCACGATCATGCTTTTGTCCTTCTTCGTCAGCTGGGTGGCGGCGTTGCGCTGCTCGACGGCGCGGTTGGGGTCGAAGATGGCCTCGATGAGCTGCTCGCGCGGCTTGGTGGCCACGGTGGTGAGGTCGGGGCCGACCTCCACGCCGAGCGCGCGCACCTTGTGGCAGACGAAGCAGGCTTTCTGGAAGACGGCGGAGCCGCGCTGCGCATCCCCCTGGAGGCCGGCGGTGTCGGTGATGTATTTGGCCACGACCTTCTGCCGGTCGGCATTGTGCGTGGTGATGACGGGCAGGGTGGCGGCCACCACGGGCGCTGCCTTGGCGGGTTGCAGCAGTGTCTTCTCCAGATCAGTGAAGACGTCGTCGCGCTGCGCGCCTGTGGCGGTGAGGGCGGCGGCGCGGATGCGCGGGGCCAGCGGCTTGATCGTGTTGAAAAGATCCTCCGCTGACATGCCGCCGAGCTGGGCGGTGGCAAAGAGGGCCTGGGTGCGGACGGCGGGCGCGGCAGTGGCGGCCAGCTCCTTCAAGGCGTGGACGGCGGAGGTGTCTTGTCTTTCCAGCAGCAGGCGGTGGCCGGTGTCGCGCACCCGGCCGTTGGGGGATGCCATGGCGGCCACCGGATCAGTCACCGCCATCGGCCCGCGCGGCGTGCCGGTTTTGCTGATGCGGTAGATGCGGCCGCGGTCCTCGCCCGCGCGCAGGTCCAGGCCCTTGGCGATCTCGGCGGGGATCCATTCCGGGTGCTCAAGGACGAGGCGGTACATGTCCACCACATACAGCGCGCCATCCGGCCCGGTGCGGGCCAGCGTGGGGCGGAACCAGTTGTCCAGGCTGGCGATGAACTCGCCCTCCTTGTCATCGGGATGCCGCGTGCTGGTGATGTGCGCGCCGGTGTGGTCCAGCACCTCGCGGTGGACGAGGTTGTTCGTCGGCTCGCAGATGAGCATGACATCCGCATCCTCCGCCGTGCGGCATGGCATGGGGGAGCAGCCGGAGGTGAGGGTGTTCACGGCGCTGGCCTGGTTGAAGCGGCGCATGGGCGGGCTGGCGGGGAAGACGCGCAGGTCCTCATTCATGATGCCGCGCACGGACTTGACCGGCAGCTCCGGGTGTTTTTCCAAGTGGCGGAAGGGCAGCCAGTAGTGCCAGCCGATGGTGCTGTTGTTGTTGCCAAACCAGTTGCCGTAGTCGTCGCGCCACTTGCCGTACTGGCTGCGGCCGCCCTCCAGGGCGAAGTCTCCGGTGCGGGGATCAAAGCGGAAGTCGTTGGTGCCCAGATCCACCTGCCTGCCTGTCTTCACGCAGGTGATGCTGCCGCCGCTGTCGCCATTGGCACCGTAGAGCCAGCCGTCCAGGCCCCAGGCGAAGCCGTTGACGAGGTGCTGCGGATTGCCTGCGGTAAAGCCGGTGAACCACGTCTCCCGCTTGTCGCAGATGCCGTCGCCGTCGGTGTCCACGGCGTGGAGGATGTCCGGGATGTTGGCAATGAAGACGCCGTCTTTCCAGGGGACGAGGCTGGTGGGGTGCTTTAAGCCATCGAGGAAGAGTGTGGCCTTGTCGTAGATGCCGTCGCCGTCGGTGTCGGTGAGGATCTTCACACGTCCGCCTTGCAGGGGGGAGGTCTTGTCCTGGCCCATGCTGCCGTCCTTGGTTTTCTCCCCGGCGGCAAAGGGGTAGTCCCCCATCTCGACGACCCACATGCGGCCTTTCGCATCCCAGTCGATGAAGACGGGGTCCTGCACCAGCGGCTCATGCGCGACGAGGGCGGCCTCGTAACCGGGTTTGAGCCTGAGGGCCTTCAGCGAGTCCTGCGGGGACATCGGCGCGGGACCGGGCACACGGAGGAGCTCGGAGAAGGGGATGCTCTGCTGTGTGGCGGCGATCCACATGGCGTTGTCGCGAAAGGTGACGCCGGTGTCCGTGCCGTCCGCGCGGATGATGAGGGGGAGGCTGTTGGCATCGCCCGCCTTGCCCTCCCGCAGCACCTGGGACCAGCCTTCCTCCCATTGCAGGTGTTTCCTGGCGCGCTCCTTGGGCACATAGAGATAGACGCCGTACTCCTGCGGGTTGGAGAGGACGACGTCCTTGTGGCCGTCGCCGTTGAGGTCGATGAGGCGTGCGCCGGGTTTTTTCGACAGGTCTTCTGCGGCTGCGGAGCAGGTGAGCAGGAAGAGCAGTGGCAGGTGGTGGCGGCGCATGGTGGTGTTCTTTCAACGTCGGCATGGGGGCGCTTCCACCAGCGGCGGCGCAACTGGGCGTTTTTTTTGTTTTCACCATCATTTCATTTTCGGTTCATCAAGGTTTCACGGGGCTTTTGAAGATAGGGGGCGATGAAAGCAATCCTCCTTTCCCTCTCCCTTCCTCTCCTCGGTGCCAGCCCGCTGCTGGCGCAGACCACACCGCCGCCCGCAGTCACTTCATCCACGCTGGATGAGAGCGAGGTGCGGATCACCTATGGCGAGCTGAAGAAGCTTGTGGCCGCGGCCTTGCCGAAAGAAGCACCGGCTGAGCCGAAGGCCGCGCCGCCGGTGCCTGCGGCGCTGCTTTCCAGCACGTATCTGGTGGATGCGAAGGCGGGCGTCATCACGGCCGCACTGGAGGCAGAGAGTTTCGTGGAGGGGTGGCAGAGCATCCCGCTGGCGGGGGCCAGCTCCGGCGCGGGCTCGGTGGAGCCGAAGACGGCGCGGCTGGTGGCCAAGGAGGAGCATCTGTGCCTGCTGACCGAAAAACCGGGCGCGCAGAGTGTGAGGCTGACCTTTCCGCTGAATGTGGAAGGGCAGGGGACGACGCTGTTCCTGGCCCCCTCTCCGGTGGCCGTGCTGACGGTGAAGGAGCTGCCGGAGGGCAAGGTGCTGCGCGTGCTGCGGGCGGCCACGGTGCAGACGCTGGCCACCGCCGGGAGTGTGGCGCTGCCTGCGGGCGGCGGGGAGGTGACGCTGCGGGTGGAGGATGCGAAGAGCGCGCAGACGCCGGGCCTGGGCGCCACGGATGATGCCATCATCTCCACCGCCGCCTACACCACGCAGGTGGTGCGGGATGGCTCCGTGCTGACGGAGGGGACAGTCACGGTGAGGCATGACCACCCGGTGAAGCTGACGCTGCAACTGCCGGAAAAATCCAAGCTGCTGCAATGCCATGTGAATGGCGGGCCGGTGCGGCCCGTGCCGGGGGCGGCAGGCCGGATGGAGATACCCCTGGATGATCCGGCGACGGACGGCGCGGAGTCCGAGGTGCGGCTGTCCTTCACAGCGGCCACCGCGCCGCTGCAGGTGGCGGAGGGGGAGTTCGAGCTGACGCTGCCGCAGACGCCGCTGTTTGCGCGGCAGATCGACTGGAATGTGCAGCTGCCCACCACCTACGACCTGGCTTTTTCCGGCAATGTGGACGCGGTCACGGAGAAGGCGGCGGACGCCGCGCCGGGCCTGCATCTGCGCAAGTCACTGACGCGGGACCAGCAGCCGCAGGCCCGCATCATTTACCGGAAACGCACAAGCAACTGAATCCTCTGAACATTGAACCTTGAATATTGAAGTATGAAAATCTCACATCTCATCGCCATCGTTGTCATCTTTGTGGGAACCACGCTGGCGTGGTGGTTTCTGGGCACGGTCGTCACCTTCCGCACGCATCATGTTTCTTCGGAGGCGGGCGGGCGCGTCAGCGGGCGCTGGGGGCCGGCGCTGTATCAGCGGCATCCCGGCGCGCGTTACACCTCCTCCAACGGGGACAAGTTCACCGTGCAGCCCTCCCTGAGCCAGGTGAAGGCTGGGCTGAGCTACCAGCCGGTGAAGATGGGGCTGCTGTGGCACCGGACGTATGCCGTGGCCTTTGAGGGGCGCTACACCTTCACCAACAACACGGCCATCACGCAGTCCTTCGCCATTGATGTGGAGCTGCCGGACGGCAACGTGCTGCTGGACAAGATCAACTTCACCCTGGGGGAGGGGGAGAAGGCGCGGCGGTCCACCGCGGCGCCGGAGCAGGGCGTGATGACCGAGCGCGTGCAACTGGCGCCGGGGGAAGGCGTGCCCGTGGTGGTGAGCTACGAGTGCCGTGGCATGGACCAGTGGACCTACAGCTTTACGGACTCCAGCCGCATCCGTGACTTCACGCTGACGATGAGCACGGACTTCGCCGATGTGAACTTTCCCATCAGCTCCCCCACGGAGCGGCGGGAGACGGACAAGGGCATGGAGCTGGTGTGGAAGTATGATGATGCCATCTCCGCGCCCGGCATTGCCATGGAGATGCCCCGGGAGCTGAACGCCGGCCCGGTGGCGGCGCAGATCTCCATGTGGGCGCCGCTTTCCCTGCTGCTGTTCTTTGGCGTGATCGTGGTGACGACGATCACCCGCAACATCTCCCTGCATCCGGTGAACTACTTCTTCATGGCGGCGGGCTTCTTTGCCTTTTCGCTGCTGTTCTCCTACATGCTGGATCTGGTGAATGTGCACCTGAGCTTTGTCATCGCCGCCGGGCTGTCGCTGGCGCTGGTATGCACGTATGTGCGGATGGCGGCGGGGGAGTTTCTCTTCCGCGTGGCACTGGCGGCGCAGAGCGCCTACATGGTGCTGTTCAGCTACAGCTTCTTCTTCAAGGGCCTGACCGGGCTGACGCTGACCATCGGCGGCGTGGTGACGCTGGGCGTGCTGATGGCGCTGACGGCCAAGGTGAACTGGAGCGAGAAGCTGGGGGCCATGTCGCCAAAGCTGGCGTGACGATGAAGGGGGCGGGGCGTTGTTCGTGCCTTGGCATGTCGCACACGCTGTCACGCCCAAGCGCGAACAACGCACCGACCCTCCCTGCATCCATTCTTGTTAATCCTGCAATCCCGTCAATCCTGTCAAAACTCTCCTGTCATGCCCCCCCGCATCCTCATCGTCGAAGACGAGCCCTCCATCTGTGACAACGTGGTCTATGCCCTGGAGGCGGACGGCTTTCAGGTGGACAGCGCCGGCACCGGGCGTGATGCCCTGGAAAAGCTGAAGTCGCAGCCGGACTTCAGCCTCATCATCCTGGATGTGGGGCTGCCGGACATGACCGGCTTTGAGGTGTGCAAGGCGGTGCGGGTGAAGCAGTCACTGCCGATCCTCTTTCTCACCGCGCGGTCCAGCGAGGTGGACCGCGTGGTGGGGCTGGAGATCGGCGGGGATGATTATGTGGTGAAGCCCTTCAGCCCGCGCGAGCTGGTGGCCCGCGTGCGGGCGATCCTGCGGCGTGTCTCCGCCCTGCCGCTGCCGGCTGCGCCGGGCGGCGCGGCCACGCCGCTGGTCATCGATGACACGCGCTGCCAGGCGGTTTACTTCGGCACGGCGCTGAACCTTTCCCGCTATGAGTTCCGGATGCTGAAGGCCTTCGCCTCCCACCCGGGGCGGGTCTTCAGCCGGGAGCAGCTGATGGATCACGCGTCGGAGGAGCCGGACGCCTCCATGGAGCGGACGGTGGACACGCACATCAAGACACTGCGCGCCCGCATGCGCGGCGTGCGGCCGGGGATGGACCCCATCGTGACGCACCGGGGCATGGGCTACTCCCTGGTGGAAAGCTGGCCGGAGGGGGGCGGTGGCGGCGCATGAGCCTGACGCTGCGCTTTCTGGCGGGCTTTGCGCTGGTGGCCAGCGTGGGGCTGGCCGTGCTGTTCGCCCAGCTCATCCAGCGGGTGGAGCGGCAGTACTTTGAGGCGGTGGAGGAGCCGATGGTGGATGTGGCAAACATCCTGGCGGAGATCCTGGCCTCACAGGCGGAGGACGGCGCGCTGCGGCCTGCCGCCGTGGAGGCTGCCATCCATGCGGCCCAGCAGCGCAGGCTCAGCGCGCAGATCTACAACCGCATGAAGACGCATGTGGACATGCAGGTCTATGTCACGGACGCGCAGGGCAGGGTGCTGTTTGACTCCGCCGGGATCGAGAAGCCGGGCGCCCGCGCAAACCACCGCGACGTGAACCTCACGCTGATGGGGCAGTATGGCGCGCGCGCGTCCCGCGCGGACCGGCATGACCCGCTTTCCGTGACGATGTATGTGGGCGCGCCGATCATCAAGGAGGGGGCCACCATCGGCATGGTCAGCATCGGCAAGCCGCAGCGCGGTGTGCTGGCCTTCATCTGGGAGACGGAGCGCTGGCTGCAGTGGTCCCTCATCACCACGGTGGCGCTGATGCTGCTGGGCATCTTTCTGGCCGCGCGCTGGGCCACGCGGCCGCTGGACACGCTGGCGCGGCATGCGCTGGCGGTGAGCCGTGGCGAGAAGCCCAAGCCACCGCACATGCCGGGGCACCAGATGAAGACCCTGGCCTCCGCCCTGGAGTCCATGCGCGACGCCCTGGAGGGCCGCGAGTACGTGGAGCACTATGTGCAAAGCCTGACCCATGAGCTGAAAAGCCCCGTGGCGGCGATCCTGGGCGCGTCGGAGATCCTGCAGGGGGACGTGCCGGAGCCGAAGCGGGAGCGCTTCCTGCAAAACATCCGCACCGAGGCCGACCGGCTGAAGGACCTGCTGGAGCGCCTGCTGCACCTGGCCGCGCTGGAAAAGCAGAAGACGCTGGAGACGCGGCAGCCGGTGGACCTGGGCCAGGTTTTTGACCGCGCGTGGGACCACCACGCCCTCATCGCAGGCACGCGCCGGCTCACCCTGCGGCGGGAGATGGGCGGGGGGCTGGTGGTGCACGGCGACCCGTGGCTGATCGAGCTGGCGGTGAGCAACCTCATTCAAAATGCGGTCGATTTTGCGCCGCAGGGGAGCGCGATCACGGCGCGCGGGTACCGCTTTGACTCAAAGGCTGTGCTGGAGATCGAGGACTGCGGCCCGGGCATCCCCGACTATGCGCGGGAGCGCGTGTTTGAGCGCTTCTACTCCCTGCCACGGCCGGACACCGGGAAGAAAAGCAGCGGCCTGGGGCTGTGCTTTGTGAAGGAGGTGACGCAGCTGCACGGCGGCAGCGTGGAGCTGGTGGGCGTGGAGAAGGGGCAGGGGACGAAGGCGATGCTGGTGTTTTGAGCGGCGCTGCCCGCCGGGCCGGTGCGCAAGATAGCGCGTATTCATGTCAAACTGGCGCTAATCCTGCTGGGCCCCAGGGTTTGACAACCTCCCGCAGCGCGCCATACGCTCTGCGGCCTTTTTTATTTCCCCCATTCATGAGCACCCCAGCCCCCGGCAAGCCCGTTTACAACGTCAAGAATCCCTGCATCGCGAAAGTGAAGCGCATGTACAACCTGTCCGGGCCGGATGCTCCGAAACACACCGCGCACTACGAGATCGACCTTGCCGGTTCCGGCCTTGAATACCTTCCGGGAGACTCCCTGGCCGTGCAGCCGCAGAACGACCCGCTGCTGGTGGACGACACGCTGAAGGCCCTCGGCTTCACGGGGGAGGAGATCGTCAAGCACCCCAAGACCGCCGCTGAAGTGCCGATCCGCCAGGCCATCACGGAGGCCTCCCTCATCACGGAAGTGGATAACAAGCTGATCAAGGCCATCGTGGAAAAGACCGGGGGTGCCACCCCGCTGGCGGACCTTGTGGCGCCGGAGAAGAAGGAGGAGCTCAAAAATTACCTCTGGGGCCGTTTTGTCATCGACCTGCTGCTGGAGAACCCGACGGCGAAGTTCACGCCGGAGGAGTTCATGGCCACGCAGAAGAAGCTGAACATCCGCCTCTACTCCATCAGCA
>CAZPSQ010000123.1:0-15352 GCA_964588755.1 uncultured Prosthecobacter sp.
GCGCCGCCCTGCTCAACATCAAGGACATGCGCGTGGTTCAGGGCGCCAGCACGCTGACCATGCAGCTTGCCCGCAACAGTTATCCTGACCTCGATGACCGCAGCCTCCACCGCAAGCTGGTGGAGATGATGCTGGCACGCCGCATTGAGAAAGCGTGCTCCAAGGCGCAGATCATCGAGCACTACGTGAACCGCATCTTCTATGGCCCCGGCATCTATGGCGTGCAGCGCGCCAGCCAGGTGTACTTTGGCAAGCATGCCAGCCAGCTAAACCTCAGCGAGGCGGCCATGATCGCCGGCATCATCCGCAGCCCGGTGCGTTTCTCCCCTTTCCGCAACTACGAGGGCGCCCTCAAGGAGCGGGACACCGTCCTGCGGCGCATGGTGGAGACGAAGGTGATCACACCGGAGGAGGAGCTGGCCGCGCGCTATGCGGACATTGCCCTGCACGCGCAGCCCGTCTTTCAGAGCCAGGGCGGCTACGCGCTGGACACCGTGCGGCGCGACCTTGACCTCATCCTGGAGCAGCAGGAGATCGAGGACGGCGGCCTGCAGGTCTTCACCACCTTGAACAAGGAGCTGCAGACTGCCGCCGAGCAGGCCGTGGAGAAGCGCCTGAGCTCGGTGGAAAAACTGCGCGGCTACAAGCATGAGAAGAAGGCGGACTTTGACAAAACCTGGGACGGCACACAGGAGCTGGCATCCACCCCCTACCTCCAGGCGTCATTGATGATGCTGGACAACCAGACCGGCGGCATCCTGGCCGTGGTGGGCGGGCGGGACTACCGCCAGAGCAAATACAACCGCGCCACCCAGGGGGAGCGGCAGATCGGCTCCACCGTGAAGCCGTTCGTCTATGCCGCTGGTGTGGCCTCCGGCTTCCTGCCCGGCACCTACATCAACGACGCGCCCATCCAGCCGGGGGAGGTTGATGAGGCAGATCCGGCCTGGAGCCCGCAGAACTCGGACGGCAAGTTCATGGGGCTGGCCACCGTGACGGAGGGGCTGGTCCGCAGCCGCAACACCATGACCGTGCGCCTGGGCAACTACGCCGGGCTGAACCGCGTGATCGACCTTCTCACCAACGCGGGTTTCAGCAGGCCGCAGCGCACGCCGCAGATTTTCATTGGCAACTTGGCTGGCAACCCGCGCCAGCTCACCAGCGCCATGAGCATCTTCCCCAACCAGGGGCTGCGCCGGCGTCCCTTCCTCATCGACCGCATCATCGACAAGGCGGGCAATGTCATCTACCAGACGCCCGTGCTGGAGTCCGAGGTCATCACCCCCAGCGTGGCGCTGCTGATGCGGCAGATGCTGGGCCAGGTGCTGGACCGCGGCACAGCAGCCTCCCTGCGCAGCGAATACGGGTTCAAGGAGCCGGGCGGCGGCAAAACAGGCACCACCAATGATTACAAGGACGCATGGTTCTCCGGCTACACGGACCGCGTGTCGTGCAGCGTCTGGGTCGGTCTGGACAGGCCGCAGACGATTGTGGACGAGGGTTACGGTGGAAAGCTCTCCCTGCCGATCTATGCGGACGTCATGAAGAAGGCGGTCACTCTCGGCTACAAAACGGAGGTGCCGAAGGTGCAGCTTCCCCTTTCACGTGTGACCCTCTGCCGGGTCAGCAGCCAGCTCGCCACCGACGGCTGCGGTCAGGCCGGCACGGCGTATGAGGATGCCCTGCCTTACGATCTGGTCCCGCAAAGCTTCTGCATGGAGCATCAAGGATATGCCGCCCCGCGTCCACGCGACCAGCAGCAGCCCAGCCGGAGCCGGGGCAGGGGGCTCTTCGACCGCATCAGCGGGTGGTTCCGGTGACAGGCTCGACAAACCGACGTGGATTCGTATCATGGGCGCATGACCGCCGCTGCCGCACGCATCAGCAAGGAGATAAGCAACCTTTCCAGAGAGGACCTGGACGATCTCTTGCGTGACATCCAGGCGAAGTGCTTTTTTCCTTCTGCGGGCGATGACGCATCCGTGCAGGCCGAGTGGGATGCGGAAATCGACCGTCGTGCCCAGGAGGTGATGGAGGGGAAGGTGGAGGTGATATCGGGTGAGGATTTGCACCGCGACATTGAGGCATCCATGGTCGAGCTGGGAGTTCAACACAAAGAGCCTGTCGCATGAGGCTACAGGCTCATCCGTCGGCCAAGGAGGATTTGCGCGACATCCTTCAATACTACGCCAGCGTGGATGATGGAGGGGCGCTGGCCCGGGATTTTCACCAGTGTTACCTTCATCATGAAGGGCTGATTGTTTCCAGCCCTCTTCTCTTCAACATCCGCGTCGGCAGTGTCCGGCGCGTGAATCTGAAACCTCGATTTGGCGAGTGCTGCATCGCCTAGATGACCTGGCGTGACAAGGGCATCATTCTTGCCATCGCGCATGCCAAGCGGCGGCCCTATTATTGGCGCCGCCGCGTGGGGGAGTCGAAGGAGATGTTCTGATCTGGCTACTCTTTCGCAGCCTGCTTTTTCTTCTTCTTGCCCTCGCCCTTTCCTTTCCCCTTGCCCTTCTCCTTTGCTTTGTCTCCTGATGTGGGTTTCGCTTCCGCGTCAGCGGCTGGCAGGGCTGCCGCCAGCTTGGCCTTGAGGTCGCTCAGCGCTGTGTCGCCCGCCAGATTGGTCCACTCGTACGGGTCCTTGCTGTGGTCGTACAGCTCCTCGCTGCCATCGGCGTAGCGGATGTAGCGCCATTGGTCGGTGCGCACGGCATGGTTGCCCTTGCCATGAGAGCAGACGGCCACGCCATCCCATTTGGCGGACGGGTCCTTCAGCAGTGGTATGAGGCTGGCCCCCTTCACATGCGCGGGCAGGGGCAGGCCGGTCAGCTCGCAGAGCGTGGGGTAGATGTTCAGGTAGTCCACCGGCGCCTTGCTCTCGGTGCCTGCCTTGGTGATGCCGGGGGCCACGATGGCCATGGACGTGCGGGTCGTTTCCTCCCACAGGGCAAATTTCCGCCAGTGCTCCTTCTCGCCCAGGGCCCAGCCGTGGTCGGTCCACCACACGATGATGGTCTTGTCCTTGCGCGGGCTTTGGTCCAGCCCGTCCAGCAGGCGGCCCACCTGGTCGTCCAGGAAGGAAATGGTGGCCAGATAGCCCTGCACGGCCTTCTTCCACTGGTCCGCCTTGACGACTGCGGCGTGGTCGCTTTCCGGCTTCGCCATCTGCAGGCCTGCTTTGGGCACGTCGGCCAGATCGTTGTCCTTGGTGACTGGCAGCTTGATGTCCGCCAGTGGGAAGCGGTCATAGTACTCCTGCGGCACATACCACGGCAGATGCGGCTTCACGTAGCCGAGCGCCAGGAAAAGGGGCTTGTCGGTCGGGGCGTTTTTGAGCTGGTCGATCGCCCAGCTTGTGGACTTGTGGTCGCCCATGTCCTCCGGTTTGGCCTCGATGGCACCCCAGTCGAAATGCCCGCGGTTGAGCCCGTTCTTGTTCCCCTCATGGTCGCCTGCGCTGGGAAACAGCCCCTCCCACTTTGTCCAGGAGTCGGTGCGGCCCTCGGCATTGAGGTTGTGGTAGATCTTGCCGCCGCCCAGGACG
Organism: uncultured Prosthecobacter sp.; assembly: GCA_964588755.1. Taxonomy (GTDB): domain Bacteria; phylum Verrucomicrobiota; class Verrucomicrobiia; order Verrucomicrobiales; family Verrucomicrobiaceae; genus Prosthecobacter. The sequence goes on from CAZPSQ010000123.1 coordinate 3,551, forward strand.
TTGTAGCCGTTCGCCATGAAGTGGCGGTTGATCGTCGTCACATTTTTCAGCACGCCCTGCGCCGGGTCGTTGTTGGTGTAGATGCCTGTGGTCCACGGCCGCAGGCCGCTCATCAGCGCCGCGCGGGAGGGGTTGCACGCCGGTGCCGCGCAGTGCGAGTTCGTGAAGGCGGTGCCCCGGGCCACCAGCCGGTCAATGTTCGGCGTTTTTGCCTGTGGATGTCCGCCGAGGTAGCTTGTCCAGTCGTTCAGGTCATCGACGGCGATGAACAGCACGTCAGGTTTGGCATCAGCCGCAAAGGCCGAGACAGTCAGGAGAAAAAAGGCGAGGAGACGCTTCATGGCCGCTGTCAACGTGGGCGTCCATCGCGTCTTGCACCGCAGTTTCCTCAGTCCCTGTCCGCCTCCATCCGGTACAAAGATCCCTCCTGCGAGAGGATGACCGGCTCTCCCTCCGCATCCGCTGTCACCAGCGTGGGGTTGAACTTGTGCTCGGGGTCTTTGCGGTGCAGCACGCCGCGCCGCACCGGCATCCCGCTGGCGGGGTCCATCATCAGCGCCCACACCGTGCCGTAGCCCCAGTCGGCAAAGACAAACGAGCCTTCCAGCCCCGGCAGTTTTTTGCCACGGTACAACAGCCCGCCCACGATGCAGATGCCCTCGCCCCGCAGCCGGGTGTAGGCATGCACAGGATTTTTGATGGCCTGGTTGGGCAGGTACTCATTGGCATGGAAGGCATGCTTCACCGGTCCGTCGCGGTCGCTCCAGCCATAGTTTGCCCCGGCTTCCACGCGGTTGATTTCCTCCCACAGGTCCTGGCCCACGTCCGCGCACCAAAGCTGGCCGGAGTGCGCGTCAAAGGACATGCCCCAGGGATTGCGAAAGCCCAGGGCGTAGATCTCGCCCCGCACCACCTGGTCTTTGGCAAAGGGGTTGTCCTCCGGAATGCCGTAGGCCAGCGTGCCATGCCGCGTGTTCACGTCGATCCGCAGGATTTTGCCATGCAGCACCCATGGGTTCTGGGCCAGCCGGTAGGGATCATCCCGCAGGCCGCCGTCCCCCAGGGCAATGTGGAGCATGCCGTCAGGACCGAAGGCGATGTGGCCGCCCCAGTGGTCCGCCAGCGGTTGCGGCACCTCCAGCACCACACGTTCCGTCTCCGGCATGGCCTCCGGCGTGCTGGTGTTGGTGGCGCGCATCTCGCTGATGACCGTGCGGCGCGGCTCATTCTGCGAGTAGCTGAGGTAAAACAGCCGGTTTTCCGCAAAACGGGGGTGGAAGGCAATGCCATGCACCCCTTCCTCGAACATCGTGACGCCCTTCATCTTCCCGGTGAAGTCCAGGAAGGGCCGCCACTGTCCGGTGCCATCCAGGCGCACGGCGCAGAATTCCCCCCGTTGCATGGCGATGACCTGCTCTCCCGCCTCCCCGGGCACCGTCGCCAGCATCACCGGAGAGTCGAACTCACGGTCAAAGGCCAGTTGCCGCAGCACCAGCCCGGCCACAGGCTCCTCCGGAATCTCCGGCGGCGGGATCACCGGGACGTCTGCCGCAGGTTGTGGCTGCGGCTGCGTGGTCTCTGGCACGGCCGCCGCAGGGGCTGCCTGAAAAAGCACACCGGCCAGCGTCAGGCTGAGCAGCCAGAAAAGGAGGGGGGAGGAGGTTTTCATGAGGGGGATGTTCTGGTCCGGCGCACGGACCATGCCATGCGTCGGATGTCAGTCTTCTGATTCGCGCCCGCTACGTCTGCCACATGCGTTGGATGCCGGCATCTGGCAAAAAAGACACAAGCCGCAGCAGGCAAATCCAGACCTATGCAAGCCATTTTTTGTCATCGGCAAGGAATATGCCGGAACGCATTTGTTGCACTCTTCCCACGCCCTGCCAAAGTTGGGCGCTCCTTCCAGAATGAGCGATCCGATCCGGCACGAGTGCGGCATAGCAGTGGTACGGCTGAAAAAGCCGCTTGGATACTTCTACCAAAAATACGGCAACAGCCTCCATGGCTTTGACGCCCTTCAGGCGTTGATGACCAAGCAGCGCAACCGCGGCCAGGACGGCATCGGCATTGGCTGCACCAAGCTGGGCATGCCGCCCGGCCTGCCCTACATGTTCCGTGTCCGCAGCACGGAGAGCGTGGACCACATTGGCAAGCTCTTCGATGAGGAGCGCAAGGAGTACAAGCGCATTGCCCGCCGCATCGACAAGCAGCGCAAGGACGAGCGCGACCAGGAGGGGAAGGATTTCGTGCCCTTTGAGGAGGACCCGGAGGCCATCAAGCGTGAGTTCGAGATGGCTGGTGAGATCTACATCGGCCACCTGCGCTACGGCACCAGCGGCGACTTCGGCAAAGGCTGCCTGCATCCCTACCTGCGCCGCACCACCTGGCCCACCCGCACCCTCATGGTCATGGGCAATTTCAACCTGACCAACACGCGCGAGCTGAACGAGGTCATGATGAAGCGCGGCCAGCACCCCGTCTTCGGCACCGACACGCAGAGCGTGCTGGAGGAGATCGGCTTCCAGCTCGACGAGGCCCACACCCAGCTTTACCACACCATCCGTGACGCCGGAGTTCCGGGCACGGAGATTCCCGCCCACATCAGCGAGCAGCTGGACGTCACCGGCATCATCAAAGAGTCTGCCAAGCGCTGGGATGGCGGCTACGCCATCGTCGGTGTCATCGGCAATGGCGACCTCTTCGCCATGCGCGACCCCAGCGGCATCCGCCCCTGCTTCTATTACGAGAACGACGAGATCTTCACCATGGCTTCAGAGCGCGTGGCGCTCATGTCTGTCTTTGGCGTGGGTGAGGAGGAGATCAAGGAGCTGCCTCCGGCCCATGTCGCTGTCATCAAGGCAGATGGCAGCATGACCATCGATCCCTTCACCCCGGCGCGTGAGTTCAAGCCCTGCTCCTTTGAGCGCATCTACTTCTCCCGTGGCAATGACGCCACCATCTACCACCAGCGCAAGGCGCTTGGGGAGCAGCTGGTCCCCCAGGTGGTGAAGGCCATCGACAATGATTTTGAGCACACCGTGCTCAGCTTCATCCCCAACACCGCCGAGACCGCCTACTTTGGCTTTCTGGACGGCCTGCGCAAAAGCCGCCGCGGGGTGGTGAAGGACGCCCTCATGGACATGCTCAAGAAGGGCGAGCTCGATGAGGCAAAGCTGGACAACCTTGTGCTGCGCAACTGGAAAAAAAAGAAAAAAATCGCCCTCAAGGACGTCAAGATGCGCACCTTCATTGCCCAGGAGAACGGGCGTGACGCCCTGGTGTCCGGCAGCTACGACATCACCTACGGGGTCGTCACTTCGCAGGACAACCTCGTCGTCATTGATGACTCCATCGTCCGTGGCACCACGCTGAAAAAGAGCCTGCTGCGCATCCTGGCCCGCACCAATCCCCGCCGCATCATCGTCTGCTCCACCGCCCCGCAGATCCGCTATCCGGACTGCTACGGCATTGACATGGCGGAGCTGGGCAAGTTCATCGCCTTCCAGGCGGCCGTGGCCCTGCTGCGGGAGCGCGGCATGTCCCACGTCGTGGAGAGCACCTACCTTGCCTGCAAGGCGGAGCTGAAAAAGCCCAAGGAGGAGATGCGCAACGCCGTGAAGGCCATTTATGCGCCTTTCACCGACGACGAGATCTCCTCCAAGATCGCCCAGATGATCAGCCCTGAGGAAACCACCTGGCAGGGTTCTGTGGAGGTCATTTACCAGAGCATCCCCGGCCTGCATGAGGCTCTTGGGGCTGAGTTCGGCGATTGGTACTTCAGTGGTGACTATCCCACTCCCGGCGGCTACTCCGTGGTGAACAGCTCCTTTGTCCTCTATTGTGAGGCCAAGGACGGCCGTGCCCACGAGGCGCTTCTCTGATTCCGCTGCGGGAACTCTCCCGGACATTCGTGCGCGCTGGCCTCGGCTTCACAGGGAGCCAAACGCGCACACCTCGTTCTTGTTCGCGCACAACCGCGTCAGGTGAAACTCCGTGCACAGCGGGGGGGCCTCGCGTCTCAGGATGTCGAGCAGATGATACTCGTCCGTCCCCCGGAACTTGATCGTCACCACAAAGTTCCGCATGCGCCTCTCCCGCAGCCATTCCAGCAGCAGGTCCATGCTGCGCTGCGGCGCGGCGATGACGTCGCACACCAGCCAGTCCACCGTTTGCGGAGGTTTGTACTTGAAGGCGTCGGCCGCCTCGAAGCGCACCAGCGGGCTGCGCATCAGGTCCTCACGCAGTTCGGAGCGGTCCACGCCGGTCACATGTGCTCCACGCTGCACCGCCACATAAGTCCAGCTCCCGGGTGAGGCGCCCAGGTCCACACAGGTCTGCCCGCGTTCGATCCGGCGCCCCAGCCGCTGCTCAGACTCCACCAGCTTCGCAAAAGCGCGGGACGGCGCGCTCTTGTCCTCCGCCCACGGAATCTCCCCTTGGGGAAAGGCCGAGATGAGCGCCCGATGCCGGTGTGCCAGCGGGGCGGCGGCTGCGGAAATCCAGCCTGTTTCGGGTGAGGTCAGCACGCACTGGAGCAGCGACGTCTGCCCGTCGAACGCGGCTTCCGACTCGGTCAAAGACCGCAGCAGATGCCGCCGCCTTTTTTTCAGCCGTTCTGCCAGGGCCGCACGGATCAGGTCGCGGCGGTTCATTCCCGCCTTCCCCTCGCCATACTGCGGCCACAGATGCAGACGCCAGGGCTGGTCATCTGGAAAGACACCGGCAACGGCGTCGATGATCCGGTCCGCCCACGCATTGATCGAGGCCGCGTGCGTCTCCGCCACATCGGGCAGCGTCTGACGGGCAAAGGCTGGCAGCAGGCCTCCGAGTCCGACGTCACCCATCACACCCAGGCCTTCGATCTCACGCAGCGCCGCCTCCGGAGCGCTGCGGCGCAGCTCATCCACAAGAAATGGCAGGGTGTCAGCGCCGGCAAGAAACAGATGCACGCGTCAAAAGGACAATCACGGTTTGGCCTGCGCAGGAGGGGAATTCTCCTTGAAGGGGGACACCACGCCGAGGGTGGAAGGCAGAAAGTCGTCGGTGCGGAAGCATGAGGCCGGCAGCCCTTCGGCATTCGTCAGATTGGCGCCCTCAGGCCAGCTTGCCCAGGCGTAGCGCGCACCGATCGGCTGCGGCACGGACTCGCTCCACACGACCACCTCGTTCCCCTCGATGCGGGCCTTGGCCCACACCCATTTTTGATCCGCGCCAGCGATCTGGAAATGCTTCAGCTCGCCGCCATCCCGCGTTTTCAGCCCCGCGCCTGTGTGGGTGAACTGCACCCGGATCTTGCCGTCCTTGATGAAGGAGGAAAGGTAGAGCGGGCCGCTGTGTTCCGGGCCGCTTTTGCCATAGTCCTTGGCCAGCGCCCACAGGGCCAGGCGGCGGCCCACCTCCTGCTTGTTTTTGGGGTGGATGTCACCCTGCTCGCCAATGTCGTTGATGATGGCGATGCCGCACTTGTCCAGTGTCTGTGCGGTCAGGGTCTGTGCCTCCTGCAGCTCCACCCAGGTGTCGGCCACGCCCGCATCCTTGGTCGTCGGCCTGCCGTTGCCGTAGTTGGCCAGCTGCACAATGTAGAAGGAGAAGGTGTCCACCCACTGCTTGCGCCAGTCATTGATCATGGTCGGCAGCAGCTCCTGATATTGGAAGGCCCGCTTCTGATTCGACTCGCCCTGGTACCAGACCACACCCTTGATGCCATAGGGAATGAGCGGGGACACCATGCCGTTGAACAGCACACTGGGGCGGTGCGGCGTCTTGTTCGGATCATCAGGCGGGCGCGGTGCCTGCGGTTTTGGCTTTTTCTGGCCGTCCGCCAGCTTGGCGTTTTCCTCGTCGATCTTCTTCACCTCGGCCTGCCAGTCAGCCTTCCGCTTGTCGAACACTGCCTGCTCCTTGGCGGCGTCCCACTTGCCGGCATATTCCTTCCAGTCCGTCAGCATGTCGGTGGCGCAGGGGCGTTCCGCCAGCGCCAGGCTGCTCGTCCATGCCTCAATGCGGGTTCCGCCCCAGGATGTGTTGATCAGGCCCACGGGCACCTTCAGCACATTGTGCAGGTGGCGGCCGAAGAAGTAGCCCACGGCGGAGAAATCCCCCACGTTTGCCGTTGTGGCCTCCTTCCAGGCCCCTTTGCAGTCCCCCTGCTCCTCCAGGTTTGGCGCACGTTCCACATTGAACATGCGGATTTGCGGATGGTTGGCCCCGGCGATTTCAGTCTCCGCATTGGCCGCCTGCTTCACGGTCCATTGCATGTTGGACTGGCCGGAGCAGATCCAAACCTCCCCAACCAGCACATTTTTGAGGGTGATCGTGTTTTTGCCAGTGACCACCAGATCCGCGGGCTGCGCGTTCGCGTTCATCGGGTTCAGCGTCACGGACCACTGGCCGGAGCCGTCTGTCACAATGCTGTGGGTCTGTCCGGCGAACTCCACCTTCACTGCCTCGCCGTGGTCGGCATTGCCCCACACACGCACAAGCTGGAGCTGCTGCAGCACCATGCCGTCAGAAAAGACGCCGGGCAGTTTCACCTCGGCATGCAGGCTGGTGGACAGCAGGGCCAGACAGGAAAGGAAGGGGAGTTTCATAAGGTAAATCGGGCGCGGATGCGGCTGGGGATCACAGCAGGGGGCTGTCATCGGCGCGTTCCAGCCGGCCAATGCGCTTTTTGATGGTTTCCAGCAGCACCGTCATCTCATGTACGCTGCGAAAGCATTCTTTCTGCGTGTCTTCATCCGCCAGCCCCGGCACGGCGGGGTGGATCTTCATGAACTGAAGGGCGATGTTTTTGCAGGCTTCGCGGATTTGGGCGATGGCGGCGGGGCGGTCCATGGGGGGGCAGGGTAGAGCGTGAGCATGCTGCGCGTCAAGGGGGCAAGGGGTCAAGAGTCGTGCGGGCTGGTGGCGCGGAGCGGCCGTGCCTGGCTAGGCCTCTTCCGAGCGTCCACCCGCACGATGCTTGACCACTCCTTGACAGGCGCAGCCTTGACCTTCCCACCAGTCCCTCCTTCATCTTTGACATGCAAAGAGGCCCAAGCCGGGCTAATGCATGCCCCGCCAGCGCCATGAACCTCGTCTCCACCTCCATCCGCTACTTCACGTTCATCCTTGCCGTCGCGGGGGTGCTGGCCATGGGCGTGGTGCTGCAAAAACTGCGCAGCCAGGACACCGCCATCCCTCCGCCGCCCGTGGTGCCGCCCAAGAAGCAGGCGCCGGATGATGTGGCCGCCACCGGCATCCTGGAGGCGCGGGATGAGAATGTGGCCATCGGCGTTCCCATCTCCGGCCTTGTGAAAGAGGTGAAGGTGGCCGTGAACCAGCAGGTCAAAAAAGACGAGCCTCTTCTGATCCTCGACGACCGTGAGCTCTCCGCGTCGCTCCTGAAGCAGAAGGCGGCCATCGCTGTCGCGGAGGCCAATGTCGTCGTTGCCCAGGCCCAGCTTGCCAAGGTGCAGGACATGCTGGACCGCTTGAAGTCCGTGCCCGACCAGCGCGCCATCAGCCAGGACGACCTGCGAAACCGCACCAACGACGTCCTTGTTTCCAAGGCGCAGCAGCAGGCCGCCGATGCCCAGCTCTTGTCCGCCAAGGCTGATGTGCGGCAGACTGAGCTGCTGGTGGACCGCCTCACCGTGCGCGCGCCCAGGGAAGGCACCATCCTCCAGGTGAACATCCGCGCTGGTGAATACGCCTCCCCGCAGAACCGCCAGCCTGCCCTGGTGCTGGGAGACATCGCCACCCTGCATGTGCGGGCGGATGTGGATGAGCAGAACGCCATGAAAATCGCCCCCGGCAAGGACGCTGCGCTCTACCTCAAGAGTGACTCCACCCAAAAATACACTGTCCAGTTTGTGCGGATCGAGCCTTACGTCATCCCCAAGGTCTCCCTCACCGGTGCCAGCTCGGAGCGTGTGGACACCCGTGTTCTCCAGGTCATCTACAAGCTGGAGAAGCCCAAGGGCGAGGCCCTCTACGTGGGGCAGCAGGTGGATGTCTTCATTCCCCGGAAGCCGTGACACAAATTTCCCGTCGGTTTCCCGCCAGTTGTGTCGCATAGACCGGCCCGGGCGCAAAGCGCCGCACTGCTTTGAGGAACTCCTCGGCGCGGTCCTCCAGCTCCGGCGTGTTCAGTTTCAAGGTCAGGATCAGCCGCGTTGCTGGGGTGTGTCTTTGCACACGCTCCACCATCGGCAGCACCTGATGCGGTGCCAGATTGATGTCACACACCAGCAGATCGATCCGGGAGGGCAGGGACCCCAGGTCGATCTTTCCCGCTGGAATCCGCCAGTGCTCGAACGACACCGCCTTGGCATCGGCCAGCTTGAAGACGCGCCCGTCCATCTCCCCTGTGTCCACGCCGATGACGTTCATCCCACGGTTCAGCAGAGCATACGTGGCACCGCCCGGCGCGCAGCCCAGGTCCAGGGCCGTCCGGCCCCGCCAGTCCGCCTTGTCCCAGCCGCGCCAGGCCAGCGCCTGCTCCAGCTTTAACCACGCACGGGATGGCACTTGGTCCGACACAGTCAGCCTCGGCAAGCCTCCTGGGTGGGCATGGCCTCCGGGCAGGTGTTCATGGGTTCCCAGGAAAAGGGACTCGGTATCGCTTTCTCCCACCACCACATCCACGACGGTGTCGCCTGGGGAGGGGGGCTGCTGGTGGATTTTGACTCCTGCTTGCTCGATCTCGGCCGCGACCGCATCCATGCGCTGCCATTCCTCGGCAGACACGCCATCCTCGGGTGTCGCCCGGGGAAACACATGCAGGTGAACATGACCGGTGGATATCTTCCGCACCTGCACCACCACCTCCGCCACCGTTTTGCACAGCCCCAGCGAAACCCCGCTGACCCGGGCAAAAAGACTCAGCCTGTCCCACGTCTGCGCCTCTCCCACTTCTTTCCAGGTGATGAACTGCGGTTTCATGAAGGCCGGCGTCAGCCTGCCGCCATGGCGGCGTGCCACGTCACGCTTGAGCGTGGATTCAGAGCCGGCGCGGCATGTGGTGAAGTAAAAGCGGGCGCTCATGGGGAAAAAAGAAAGGCGGAGCCGAGGCTCCGCCCTTCGTGGTGAGATGCGAGGTCAAAATGGAAGTTATTCCACGCCTTTCCAGGCGCCGAAGTTGGCGCCTTCGGTGATCCATTTCTTGATCAGGTCAATGTTGGCGGCGCTGACGCGGTCGCCCTTGCCTTCGGGGGGCATGGCCAAGTCGTCGGATTCCGGCAGGGCCATGGTCTTCACCAGCCAGCTCGCGTCAGGCTTGCCCGCCACGACATTTTCATCTGGATACTCCTTGCCGCCCTTGAGGATGACTGCGGCGCCGTCCAGGCGGAGGCCGCCCTTGGGCTTCTTGATTTTGCCGTTGTCCTCGTGCTCCTTTTCGTGGCACTTGAAGCAGCTTTCTTTCAGGATCGGCAGGATCTGCTTTTCAAAGTCCACCTTGCCCGCGTCCTGGGCCGGGCTGGTGGTGGCGAAAAGGCCGAGCGAGAGCACGGCCACGGTAAGGCGGGATGTGGTGTTCATGTGTGGTGTGACGGGAACGTGGCAAAGATGTTCGCGGGTTTTTTCGCGGTCAAGCCGGTCGCCGTAAAACTATCGAAGCCGGTCGTCAAAAGTGAAGCAAGCCAAATATTTTGGTGGCCTTAAATAAGTACATCGACGAAACTCCACCGATTTGCCATGAGTCGTGCTGCCGCCGCTGCCTCCCGCCCCACCCGCGCCCGATCGACGGATGAAAAGGTGAGTCCGTGGAATGATGTCCACGGGGCTCTCTTTCTGATGGTGGCGGCCATGCTCCTGCTGGCCCTGGTTTCCTACGATCCGCGGGACATGCCCGGCTGGTCTTTCCTGGCCCTGTCCGAGTCCTCCGGGGAAGTCACGCAGAATTTCGTGGGCCGCACCGGCGCCTTGGTGGCGGGACACATGCTGTGGCTGATGGGCCTCGCCAGCTACCTGCTGCCCTTCAGCCTGACGTGGTTTGGCGTGTGCAAGCTCCACTCCAAGCTGAAAGTCACCCGCGCGGCCTGGCTGGGGGTGGCGGTGATGATCATCAGCGCCGGGGCGGCGTTCGAAGTGGTGAACCTGCTCAACGACCGCGACCACATCACGCCCCTTGGCGGGGGTGGCGGGCTGGGGTTTTTCATCGGTGGCAAGGTGCTGAAAACCATGCTGGGCACGGCGGGGGCCAGCCTGGTGCTGGGAGTGGCCTACATGATCGGCCTTTTTCTGGTCACCGGACAGCATCCGCTGACCGTGATCCGCAACATCCGCGCTGAGTTCACCAAGTGGCAGGAGGAGCGGGAAATGCAGCGCCAGATTGCGGAAAAGCTTGCCGAGGAGGCTGCCAACACGATCCCAGGCACCCTGACGCCGGTCCCGACCGAGCTGCGGAAGAAGAAAAAAGGCGCTGCCGAAATGCGTGGGGACACGCCCACCAACATGGAGCTGCCGCTCACCTTTGACCCGCCCGCGCCGAAGATCATCGACTCCTCCGCGCCCCGGACCCACGACGACAATTCCGACAAGCCCAAGCTGGCCGAGGTCTGGGAGAAAAAACGCGCACAGAAGATTGAGCAGGCACCGCACGGCACCCTCGGGAACCTCACCGTCCGCTTCAAGGACTACAAGCTGCCGTCCATGGAGCTGCTGCGGTGGCCTGACGACGACAAGCGCACGCCGACGGACAAGGGCGAGCTGCTGGGCATCCAGGCCACCATTGTCAAGGCGCTGGCCAGTTTCGGCATCACCGTGGAACCCGGGGACATCACCCGTGGTCCCGCCATCACCCGCTACGAGGTCCGCCCCGTGGACGGCCTGCGCGTCAGCCGCATTGCCAATCTCGACGCCGACCTCGCCCGCGCCACCCGTGCGGAGCGCATCAACATCCTGGCCCCCATCCCAGGCAAGGACACCGTCGGCATTGAGCTTGCCAACAAGGAGAAGGTTATCGTCCCCTTGCGTGAGCTTTTGGAGGACGACGCCTTCCTCAATGGCAAGGCCAAGCTGCCCGTGGCCCTGGGCAAGGACGTCTATGGCAAGACCATCATTGGCGACCTGGCCATCATGCCGCATCTCCTGGTGGCGGGCGCCACGGGCAGCGGCAAGAGCGTGTGCATCAATGCCATCGTCACCAGCCTCCTGTGCCGTTTTGCGCCGGATGAGCTGCGCTTCATCATGATCGACCCCAAGGTCGTGGAAATGCAGAGCTACGAGGAGCTGCCCCACCTCGCCCTTCCCGTCGTCACCGACCCGAAAAAGGCGCTTCTGGCCCTGCGCTGGGTGGTGAAGGAGATGGAAAACCGCTACCAGATCTTCGCCCAGGAGGGCTGCCGCAATTTCGAGGCCTTCAACAACCGGAACCGCAAGCGCAAGGCCGAGGCGGACGCGGCCAAGGCTGCCAAAGCGGCAGCAGAGGCCGCCGCTGCGGCGGCCAAGGCTGCCGAACCGGTGAAGGCGGGTGTGGATGATGCCCGTGTCTCCGCCGCCTTTGCCAAGGAGGCGGCCGAGGAAACGGCAGAAGAGACGGCGGAACCCAGGACCGCCGAAGTCGGCATGGTGGATGAGACCTCGGATCTGCGCGATGCCGGCGGCCTCTGGCAGGGGGACTCGGAACCGCCGCCTCCGCGCAAGCAGGAGGTCATCATCCCTGACACCATGCCCTACATCGTGGTGATCGTGGACGAGCTGGCCGACCTCATGCAGACCGCCCCGGCGGACATCGAAGTGGCCATCGCACGCATCACCCAGATGGCCCGCGCGGCCGGCATTCACCTCATCGTCGCCACCCAGACCCCGCGTGCGGAC
>CAZPSQ010000124.1:0-15337 GCA_964588755.1 uncultured Prosthecobacter sp.
CCGCCAGAGGCTTCCGCTCCTTCGCCAACTACCGGGTGCGCATCCTCTTCCACTGTGGCAGGCTTGATCTCAAGCCCTTCAACCCATTAAATCCCGCGTAGAACCATGTTTTTCTCGGCGGAGACGAGCTTGTTGAACAAGTGCTCGGCAACGGACGGCTCCATGCGGCCCATGGGGTAGTGGGTCTGGGTATAGCGGGCGAGAGAATGCTGGGGGGACTTTTCGCCATAGGTGGCCCGGTAGTAGTCCTCGATGCTTTTGGCATACTCATTGAAAATGGGCGCGCGAGGGCCGCCGTAGAGGGCGTCCCACTGCATGAGGCCATTGGTGAGCATGCCGCCGATGTGGCGGTTGTGCTGGACGAGCAGGACGGTGAGGCCCTCCCGTGCGGCGCGCACGGCACAGGCGATGCCACCGGGTGTGCCGCCGATGACGGCGAGATCGTAAGTCCTGCCATTTATCTCCTGCGCGGCGCTGGAGCGCACGGGTTCCACTTTGAGAGGCTGGCGGGGTCCTGCGGCGGTTTTCGGCTTTTCTTTGGATTTGGGCTGCACGGAGGCGAGGGTTTTCCACATGCTGAGGAGAACCTCGCCACGGGTGCGTTTGGCGGCGGGGGCGGCGGCGTCTGCCTCAGACTGATGCACGTCTTTGAGAACGTCCATGGGGTTCAGGCTGCCCTCACGCAAGGCGGTGAGCCCCCTGCCCCAGGCGGCGCGGGTGCTTTCCTTCAGAGGCTCATCCAGGCGGGCATTGTAGTCGGCAAAAAAGCCTTTGGTGGCAAAGTATTGGGCAGCAGGGATGCGTGGATCATTGGAGGAGACATCGAGATCATTGAAGAAGCTGATCATGATGTGGCCGGCGGCGAGCCTGCGCAGGAGGAGGTCCGTGTTGAGCTCTGCCGGGGTGACTTTGTTTTGAATGGCGAGCGCGGCGGCGTGGCCGGCGGACTCGGCGATGTTCATCCATGTTGGCTCGAGGCGGACGGTGCCCCAGGCGACATGGGTGCAGGAGAGGCAGACGGGAACGAGAAGATTGTCGATGCCCTGGGGCAGAAGAGAGCGGTAGGGGATCTGGCCGGGGAAGGTTTCAACATCGAGCATCATCTTTCCTTCCTCCAGTGCCTCGGGGATGTGGCGCGGGGTGCAGGCGTGAGTGTCGAGATACCACTCGGTGACGCCAATGCTGTCGTGATGGACAGGGGCGCGGTCCAGACCCGGCGCGAGCATGGCGTCGTGCTGGGTGAAGATGTAGCGACCGCTGATGCGGCGCGCCTCGCGCACATAGAACTCGTAGGGGCGGTGGCCGTTGTCGGTGAACTCATTTTTGGCAAGACCGAACTCCTGCCATGACTTTTGGCGTACCGGCTCCACGGATGGATCATTCTGGAGGAAGTAGAGGAGGGCCATGGTGGCGTCCCAGTGGGCATCCATGATTTTCTTCCGGCCTGTCCAATCGGCCTCCACGTAATCTGTCTGCATGCCGACGAGCTGGGGGCGGTTCCACCCGCGTTTTTTGTCGGGGATGGGGGAAACGATGGAGCCATGCTCAAGGAGCTTTAATTTCTCCGAATCGTAGTTGGCAGGCTTTTCGACCGGGAGGCGGTTGGCGGGGTCGGAACTGAGGATGGTGCGGTAGTTGAAGGCCTGCACATTGCCGTCGGCCTCGCCGGTGCTGTCAGGTTCTTTGATTTTCTGGATGCCGGAGAATTTGCGCACGTTGAGCTTGGCGTGGAGCTCGGCAGCGCGGGCGATCTCGGGCGTGTGCGGTGTTTTGACGGCACTCATGAATATCTCGCCTGCGTGGGGTTCTTTGAACTCGGCACGGGCCTCGCGGCCGACACGGCAGGGAACCTTGGCGAGGGCCGCGAGGTCGCCCTCGTAGCTGCAGTCGGCGAAGATGGAGGCGGTGACTTTTGTTTCCCCGGTTCCTTCGAACTGGCGGAAGGTGACCTCCTGGATCAAGGCTTTGTCGCTGTGAATCTTGGCGGGAATGAAGCCACGAAGAACAGTGATGTTCTTCTCCTGGGTGACGAGCTTGGTGAGAATGGACTCGGCGACGCGGGGCTCAAACTTGCCGTTGGTGTGGCCGCTTTTGCCGGGGAGGGAGTCGCGGTATTGAGGGGACTTTTCGCCGTAAGTGGTCCTGTAGTGGTCGAAGATGGCCTGTCGTACCTCGTCATAGATGGGAGACCGTTTGCCCTCCCAAAGAGTGTCCCAGACGCCGAGGCCGCTGGAGAGGATGCCGCCCAGGTGGTGGTTGTGATTCACCAGGACCACGCTTAGGCCCTCCCGTGCGGCACGGACGGCCATGGCAATGCCGCCGGGGGTGGCCTCGTAGATGCAGAGGTCGGCCTTGAGGGCCTGCGGTGTTTGGGCATGGAGGGCCCGGGCAAAAACCATGCAGACGAGGAATACGAGTGCTTTCATGGGTGCAGCTTCGATTGGCGATTGAATGGATTGGGGCGTTCGGCTTTGATTCAGAATCGAAGCTACGGAGAGCGGACGGCGCCGCTAGGCGGTGACTCATTCCCTGCGCCGTCGAGGAAGGTGAGGGTGTAGGTGTGGGGGCCGGGGGTGTCGTCGAGGGCTTCGGTGGGGCGGAGTTCTTCGGGGGTGGAGTCGCGGGCAGTGGCGAGGAAGGCGGCGGGCTTGAGGGTGAACTCTTTCCATGGCTGACCATCGCGATGAATGCGAATGGAGCGGAGGCCGCCGTCGAGGGCTGGGTCGATGAGCCAGGTGAGGCGGGTGTGGCCGGCTGCGTTGCGTGAGATGCTGAGCGCTGGTTGGCTGAGCCTGGCGGTGGATGGGCGAAGGGTGCCGGATTCGGAAAAATCGCGCCAGAGGCGGGCGATGTTTGGAGTTGGCAGCCAGGCGAGGGAGGGGTTTTTGAGAGCAGACGGGGTCATCTCGCGATCCTGGAGGGAGGCCATGTCAACGAGGGCTCCGGGGAGTTTTTGTTCGGCCAAGGCGGCGGTGAGAACGGTGTCGAAGAAGGAGGCGACGAGGAGGCGGGAATCGCAGCAGTCGTGCTCGGAACGTGGGTCGATGACGCGGGCAACGGTGCCGCCCTGGCTGCGCAGCTCCTGGAGCATGGTGTTCATGGGCACCCAGGAGACGTGGTGGCTGGAGGTGGGGACGGTTTCGCGCCGGCCCCAGACGAACAGCAGTGGCAAATGAAGCGCGATGGGAGCGAACTTGGCGCGGAAGGCCGGATCACCGAACTGCTTGTGACAGCCGCCGCGGAAGGAGGCGGCACACACGCGGCCGGGGTGGCGGACGATCATCTGCGCGGACCAGCTGGAACCGCCAGAATGGCCCCAAAGCACCCAGGGAACGTCCTTTAACTCCGCACGGTTGGAGCGTGCAGCGAAGTCAGCCAAGGCGGTGAACAGGGCGCGTTCGGAACCGCTGTCGGGGTTGTTCCACTCGTCGCAGCCTTTGGCGACCTGATACATGGGGACCAGCAAAGCGCAGCCATGTTTACGGGCAAGGGCGCGCCAGTAAAGATCGCTGGTGACAGGCGGATGCTTGACCGGAGAGGCATTGGTGCAGCCGTGCTGGTGGATGATGACAGCGGTGACTGGCTGTGCGGCATCGGGAAGCCAGCAGGAGAACTGCGCCTGCTGGAAGCGCTCCCCTTCCCCAGGCGGGACATCAAGGGCGAGGAGCACGCCGTCCTCGGCGGCCACCCACGCCTGCATCATCAGACACATGGCAAGGCAGCATTTTCTAAAACTGGGAATAGAGAGCATCAGAGAGAATCGCTTTTGTCCTTGTCGTGGAGTTCACACACGGCGGCAAGGCCCGTAGTGAGCCGGTCTGTTGGCGTCGCGAAATGGGGCTCACTCAGGAGTGGTTTGTCTTGTCACGATATTGCCGCCGGCCTGGGTTTCGGCCCCGTGGTCGATGATGGGCGCTGCGACGATGTTTTGCAGAATGACATTGGCTCTGGCCTCGGCGGTGATTTCCAGGGTTCCTTGGGCATGGGTGTTGCCGAACCAGACCCAGTGGCTGGCATTGAGGTGGAAGTCACCGGCATGACGCAGGAGATTGCCACGAATGATGACACGGCGTGAGGCCATGGTGGCGCGCGGCGCGGAGATGATGTTTCCGGCGCACTGGTTGTCAGCGAAGAGGATGTCCTGGAGACTGGTCTTGGCGGGGGAGGTTTTGTCCAGAAAGTGGAGGTCGCCATCAAATTCGTTGCCAGTGAGCGTGAGGTTGCGGAAGACGCATGAAACGGCCTCCTTGCGCGTCTCGAAGCGGAGGGTGCAGCGCGTCTTGGTGAGGTGATTGCGGAAGATGTTGCCGGTGACGACCACGTCGTGGACAGACGATGCCAGGGGCTGCGGCTCGGTGCGGAAGACGAGGCAGGGACCGACCACAGACGGGGTGATGCCGGGCATCGGCTCGACATGGTTTCCACTGACACGGATGTGATGGGAGCCCTCGGTGATGTTGATGCCGGAGTGGGTGTAGAAGACGGTGTTGTTGGAAATCTGCACATTACGGCTGCCAAAGATCACCTGCGGTCCGTCGAAGGTGTTGACGATGTGGTTGTCGGCAATGAGGCCGCCATTGCACTCGGCGAACTCGACGGCCTTGTTGCCACAGGTGTGGATGTAGTTGTGATGAACCTGCCAGTTCTTGTGCTGCGCGGCCCGGCGCTGCTCGCTGGGGTAGTTGCTGGCGGGCTTGGTGCATCCGGCGGCCTGTTTGGCATCGTGAATCCAGCAGTGGCGGACGGTGACATTGTCGCAGGACAGGAGGAGACCGGCGGGATCGTCCAGACGGGCATTGAAGCCCATGATGGAGCCACCACCGATGGCGGCGTCGTTGCCTGTGTAGCGCAGTTGCTCAATGACCACATTGCTGGCAGGCACGGCGGCGGTGCCGATGCGCAGGGGATAGTAGCGGACGGGATTGGGCGGGGTCTTGGGGTCGAGGTAGATGTGTGTGGAATGGCCCTGGCCGCGCAGGGTGATGTTGTTCTTGATGACCACGGTTTCGTCACCGGATTTGCGGGAGAGCCTGAACTCCCCCACGCCCAGCAGCACCACGCCGCCGCCTGCGGCGGACACCTTGTCAATGGCGTCCTGCAGGATGTTGTCGGCGATGACATCAGGACCGGGCGCGGGCACACGTACTTCAAAGGAGCCCGCCGCATTTGCCAACGATGATGCGAGGAATGCGGCCGTCAGCAGCCAGAGACGTTTTGTCTTGTTCATGGGCGGGCAGGTCCTCAATCGATGCGATAGGAAAACAGGTCCCCGCTCTCGAGGTGGAAGCGGAGCCGGATGGGAGCGCCAGCAGGGAGATCAACAGCGTTTTTCCATTGGATGGGGAGTTTGACGGCATTCTGGTTTTGGAGCGTGCTGTTTTCCTTTTCGTAGCCTGCCAGCGTTTTTCCGGATGCGTCGAGGACTTCCACCATGAGCCGGCCTTTGCCGATGTCGGCATTGATGGAGAGACGCCGGCCTGCTGGAACGAAGTCGTGGGTTTCGATGGTGCCTGGCCTGTCCTTTGCCTGGAGTGATGCGAGGCCGTCGATGCGCCATGATGCCATGGCCACGGACTGCTGCCGGTCCGGGGCCAGACCGCCATGCGGGGTGGTGACGGCAGTGTAATAGATGCGCATTTCATCGCCGACGAAAACAGGGGAGTTGCACAGGCCGAAGATGCTGCCGGCATCGTAGGCATGCGGCCCCAGAGGAATGACAGGGCTGCGGTCCGAGCAACGATGCCAGTGGCGACCGTCGCGGCTATGCACAAGCTGGACATCGATGATGCCGGTGTTGGAGCGCTTCACGCCGTTGACCTCATCGTTGCCAAACAAGGCCGAAGGAGGATCGACACGACGGAAATGAGTGGCAAAGCCGAGCCACTGCCCACCATAGGGAAAGGCGGAGAGATTGTAGAACTCGGAGTAGATGCCGCCCTTGAGTTTCTTGGCGGCCTTGTTGTCGATCTCGTCCGCCACGATGACGGGCTGGGGTTCGGACCAGTGCTCCATGTCCTTGCTGACAGACAGAAACACCTGACGTATGCCTACCACACGCGGATCTCCCTGGCGCTTGTGGAAGGCTAGGTATTCACCAGTGACGGGGTCCTGGGACAAGGTGATGGTGTCGCAGCCGAGCAGAATCGGCTCGGGATTCACCGTCCAGCGGAGACCGTCCGCAGAATAGGCCGAGTAGTAGAGGCGGTGGTCCTTGTCGCGATACCAATCGACAAGCTCGAACTTGTCCTTGAGGCGCTGGAGTTTGGCGCCGTCCACGCCTTTGCCCTCACAGCCCACGGCCTTGTATTTCTTGTTTGGATCGGCCTCGAACGGATCGTGGATGATGCTGGAGCTGTGCAGTTTAAGGCTGGTCTGGTTGTTTTCACCCGAGATGTTGAGGACAGGGCGCTGCCATTGGATACCGTCCTGGGAAGTGGCGTAGAGGACGTGGCCGGCGTCTGAGTACCAGATGCGGAAACCACCTGTTTTTTCGTCCTTCAGCACGGTGCCGTAAATGTTGACGCGTTTGTCCGGCACGCCGTTGCGCTCTTTCCATTCCCAGGGCATCTCCGCCTTGATCACGGGCTTTTCTAGCTTCTTCGCGGGATGGATGACGCGTGTGACGCCGCTCTTTTCGCGGATATTGACGCTGTCCACGAAGAGCTGCGTTTCCCCTTTGGGGAGCACGGGTGCTTCGGGACGGGCACGAACGGCGGCTTGGGAAAACGCCAGCGTGTTCAGCAGCAACAAAATGCAGCCGACGCTTTTTGCGGAGAGAGGGCAGTTCATTTGGAGCCTCCTACTTGATTGTTCGCTGCTGCCACAGAGCCAGCAAGGCTGCTCCGCGGGTTTCCCTCCCGGCCGGTGACTCCTGGGTTTCGGCGGCATGCACGGTTTTCACGAACTGCGCGGGTTCCAGCGTGCCGCTTTGAAGCTGGGCGAAACCTTTTTTCCAAGCTGCTTTGACCGCTTCAGTCAGCGGCGCGTCGAGCTTCGCATCATAGCTGGCGAAGAAGCCTTTGGTGCCGAAATATTGGGAGGCGGCGACCTGAGGATCATCTGAGGCGACGTCCACATCATTGAAGAAGCTGATCATGACGTGGCTGGAGGCGAGCTTGCGCATGAGCTGGTCAGGATCGAGGGCGGCAGGTGTTGTTTTTCCCTGGACGGCCAGCGCGGCGGCGAAGCCAGCACTTTCACCCGCATGCATCCAGGTGGGCTCCAAACGAATGGCACCCCAGCCGACATGGGAGGCGGAGAGGGCCACCGGGACGAGGAGATTGTCCACCTCCTGAGGCAGCAGACTGCGGTAGGGCACCTGCGCCGGGCGCGTTTCTTCGCCGAGGAAAAGGATGCCGTCGGTGTTGCCGCCCGGAGCGTTGCGGGGCAGGCAGGCCACAGAGTCCACAGGCCAGTCGGTGATGGCGATGCTGTCTGCATGGACCGGGGTGCGGGCGGTGCCTTCGGCGGTGACGTTGTCCTGTTCCTTGAAGACGTAGCGGCCAACAAGACGGCGGGCCTCGCGCACATAGATCTCGTAGGGCGCATGGTTGTTGTCGGGGAACTCGTCGGCGGCGAGGCCGTAGCCTGCGAACTGCCTGCGATCTTTTTCCGGGGCCTCCGGATCATTCTGCACCCACCAGAGGCGCATGAGCATGCCGTCGAGATAACGCTTGGAGATGGCCTCGCGAGTGGGCCAGTCGGCCGCCGGGTAGTCGTTCTGCGGGCCGATGAGGCGACCGCCATTCCAAGCGACTTTTTTGTTGGGCAGATTCGGCACGAATCCTCCGCCGCCAGCAGCCTTGGCGATGGCGACGTCGTAGTTGACGGGCTTTTGCACCACAATGCGGTTGTCCGGTTCGCGGGTGAGGACGAGCCGGTAGTTGTAGGCCATCACGGAGCCGTCAGCCTCGCCGTTTTGCGGACCTTCCACGATGGGACCGGTGGCGTGGCTGTTGTAGCGGATATTGAGAGTGCCTTCGTCGGCAGCCTTGGGAAAGCCGCGCTGGCCGGGCTCTTTGTGGCGCTCGGTGCTGTAGATGACACCCGCATGCGGCTCGCCATACTGGGCGCGAGACTCACGTCCGATCTGGGACTTCGCACCTGCGGCAGCCATAAGGTCGCCCTCATACATGCCATCGGCAAAGATCGTGCCCTTCACCGTGATCGTCTTATCCCCGTGCATGGGCTTGAGAGAAACGGACTTCAGCAGAGCGCCCTTTTTTTCCGCCTTGGTGACGATGTGACCGAGCAGGACAGTGAGAGACTTTTCAGCAGCCACCATCTCATTGAACAAAAGCTCGGCGATTCGCGGCTCGATCTTGGGACGGTCGATATGGGCGCGGCTGGTGGTGCTGGGCATGGAGAGGATGTGCTGCGGAGAGCCTTCGCCATAAGTCTTGCGGTAGTAGTCTGACGCACCACTGAGTATCTCGGCGTAAAGGGGGGAGCGCTTGCCATCATAGGGGGCCTCCCAACCTCCGGCCCCGCTGGTGGAGAAGCCGCCGAGGTGCTGGGTGTGATTGACGAGGAGGACCCTCAGCCCTTCACGTGCGGCGCGCACAGCGCAGGTGATCCCGCCAGGTGTCCCCCCGATGACGACGAGGTCGTAGGATTTGCCAGCCACGCTTTCAGGCTTGGCGGCGCTTTTCAGGAGCATGGGCGGCGTGGCCTTGACAGGCATCTGTACCATGGGCTCCGGGGCGGCCGGAGTGGCGGCGCCGCTCCTTCCTTCCCCTTGCGTGGGAAAGCCCGCGTCGGAGCGCGTGTTGCGTTCAGCGGCGGCCTCCGCTTCAGGCACAAGTTGCAGGCCGTCCACCACGACGTAACCGTCGGCATCGGTGTTGGAAATTTCGATGCTGCCGGACCTGCCCTTCGCGAAAGCAAAGACGCCGAGGGCGCGGGGGATTCCGCCCTCAAGGCAAGGCTGGCGCTGATTCTGCGTGACCTTCTTCTCGCCATCGGCGGCACGGATGGTGATGCGCGCCTTGGTGGCGCGATTTGAGGCGGCACCGTAGAGCAGGCGCAGCTCGTATTTGCCTGCCGCAGGAATGTCGGGAGCGAAGGTGGCGGTGGCAGGCGCTTTTTTGGCGCGGTCATCATGGCGATAGGCAGCCCCCACCAGCGGCGTGATCTTGCTGCCGGTGATCCAGTCGCCGGTGTATTTCGCCTGATCTTCGTCGAGCACGATGCCTGCGGTCTTGCCAGCGGTGCCCCCGTTCGCTGCAACGGCCTTTTTCTCCGCCTTGTCGGTCTCCGCCAAAGTGAAGCGGGTGCTGACCACGGAGTTTTGCTCCGGGCCGGGTCGATACTTCACATAGGTGGTGGCCACGAGGGTGCCGTCTGGCAGAAGCTCGAGGCCGGGGTAGCCGCAGTCGCTGCCTTTGTGGCTGTGGAGGAGTTTCACTTTGTACTCGCCATCCTTCCCGCTGAGGATGTCCTCATAACGCCCGACCCAGGCCACAAAGTGGCTGCGGCTGCCGCTGGTGCGGCCCATGTCGCGAAAGCAGATGACGAGACGGCCGTCCTGCGTGTAAACGGCCTTGTGGCGGTCGCCATGCAGGCCTGGAGGCAGTGCCTTGACCTCGGACCAGGTGCGGCCTTCATCCTCGCTGGTGATGTAATGAGCTGGGCTGGTGCGGATGTTTTCGCGGATGAGGCACAGAAGCTGTTTGCCATCAGGGGACCGGATGACCTCAGGCTCACAGGGCTTCAGGTCGCCCAGGTCCACCAGTACGCGCCAGGGGCTCCAGCTAAGGCCGCCGTCGGTGGACTCGCTCTGGGTGACGATGTTGGACTTCTTGTCCTTCGTTTCACCGGGGCGGCGGATGTTCGAGAGGCCGATCAGTTTTTTGCCACCGTCCACGGGCATGATGGTGCAGAAGGGCATGACCGTCTCCAGGTCGAGGCTCTTCATGGGCGTCCATGTTTTGCCGTCGTCCAGAGAATGAGAACTCTGCATGGTGCCATTGTCAGGCTGGCGTGTGCCGCCAGGGCCTTGCCCGGCAAAAACAAAGAGACGGGTGACACCCTGGGGATCGGTGAGGCGGTAGAGCGCGGGGCAGTTGCGCGTGGTCTTCCAGTTCTCCGGCACGGGGAGCAGATCACTCCAGGTCCTGCCGCCATCATCGCTGCGCTTCATCGGCCCGCAGCCGCCGCCGTGGCCGTGGGTCCAGACGCAGTACATCGTCTTGCCGTCCGGCAGCAGGACAGTGGTGGGGTGGCCCTGATATTCTTCTTCAGTGCCCTGGGCGATGATGACCTGACGCGCGGTGTCGTCGGAGAGATCCACCGTTGGCAGCGGCTCAGCAGACCACGCGGGGGCCAGACATGAAAGGACCAAGACAGAACGAATCAGGGCGGGAAAATTCATCCCTCAGTACACGTCGCGGCAGGGGAGCCGTTTCTGGTAAAACCAGCAGACCACAAACTTTTCCACCCTTTGATCCAGCCGTTGCCGGCGGCCTATACGTCATCTGGGATCATCAGTTCCTTCAACCGGACTGCCCGGCTCCACCTGGGGCGATTGAACCGCGCCATGCTGACAACCGACACGGCAGCAAAATCCGAAAGAAATCTGATGCGACGAATGCAGACGTCGTCAGGCGGTCATCCTTGCCATCGTGGCATCATCCACAGGTTTGCAGGAGCGATACCCATCGCCGTGCTCCGGCAGCTCGCCGAGGAAACGGGCACGTGTTTCAGCGCTTTGGAAATCGAGACCGATCAACGCGCGACCGATGCGTTCACCGGACTGACGATAGTTGAAGTAGCACAGGCTGGCGCGATCGCGGATGAGGCGGGAGAGGAAGTCGTGCAAGGCGCCGGAGCGCTCGTAAAAATCAAGCCGGAGGAAGAGCGGATGCGCCAGGAGATCTCCCCGCAGCGGGATGGCGCGGAAGGTGACGTCCACCGCGCCAGAGAGATCCTGCCACTCGTAGCCACCGGCGTTCAGGCGCTCAGGCAGCGCGGCCAGCTTGTCCGCATTTTCGGCCGTCACGGTGAAGATGGGCCAGGCGTCGCTGGCATCATGCAGACCGTATTGGAAATCGGCAATGTTCAGGCCTTCAAAGCAGGAGTCCAGCAGCGCAAGCATGGCCCCAGGGCGTTCAGGGATGCGGACCCGCAGGGTGCGTGACGCGGCATTGGCGGAGCCTTCCGACTGCGCGATGAGGCCAAGCTGAAGGAAGTCGATGTTGGCCCCGGTGATGACAACCAGCACCTTTTTCCCCGCAAACGCGGCACGATCCTTGAGCACTGCGGCAAGGCCCATGGCACCGGAGGGCTCAGAAACGCAGCGCAGGGTCTCCCACAACACACGGATGGCGGAGCTGACCTCCGCATTGGTGACCGTGGCCACGCGGTCAATGGACTGCTGGCAGACCTCGAAGGGCAGCGCGCCCGCCTTCCGCACGGCGGTGCCGTCGCAAAAGATGTCCAGGTCATGCAGTTCAACAGGTTTCCCGGTTTCCATGGCTGTCTTCATGGAGGCCTGGCCGATGCCTTCGACGCCGATGGTCTCAATGCCTGGCCAGTAGGTCTTCAGCCAGCATGAGACAGCGGAGGCCATGCCACCGCCGCCGATCTGGAGATAGGCGGCATCGAAAGGGCCATGGCCGGAGAGCACGACTTCGTCGGCCAAAGTTCCCTGCCCCGCCATGACATGCAGGTCATCATAAGCATGCACATAGGTGGCGCCGCTGCTGCGCTCATCTTCACGGGCGGCCATCACCGCCTCGTCATAGCTGTCACCTGCCAGCACGATGCGGACAAACTCACGCCCATGGTGCAGCACAGCGTTTTGCTTCACCTTGGGCGTGGAACGCGGCATGTAGATGCGGGCCTCAACGCTGAGAGTCCTGGCAGCAAGGGCCACCCCCTGGGCGTGATTTCCCGCCGAGGCGGTGACCACCCCGCTGGCACGCTGCTCCGGGGTGAGCTGCGTCATGGCATTGCAGGCGCCGCGCCATTTGTAGCATTTCACGGGGGACAGATCCTCCCGCTTCACCCAAATTTCCGGCGCAGGCTCCGAACCGGGCAGAATGAGGCGCTCAATGGGCGTGGACTGGCCGAAGCGGTACACCCGCTCCCGGGCAAACAAGATTTCCTGCCGCAAGCGGCGGTCCAACGGCAAATTTTCGCGTTCCATCGTGAACGGCATACATTCCAGCCGCACACGTATCAGCAAGAAGTTTTGCGCGCTCAGTGCGCGCTCTTTTTGCCCTCAAACTTCCATTCCAGGATCTGGCCGTCTTTCTCCAGGCGTGTCTTGAGCTTGGCGTAGTCCACCTTTTGCACGGGGATGTTCTCATCCATGGCCATCACGGCGGCGGTGGCGGCGCTCTGGCTGCTGCACATGAAGACGGGTTCCATGCGGATGCTGCTGAAGGCCGTGTGGCTGGCGCTGAGGGCAAAGGTGACAAAGAGGTTTTCGCACTCGCCCTGCTTCGGCACGATGGAGTCATAACCAATGGCATAAGGCGGCGCGCCATCCCGGCCGGTGGCGGTCTTGCCTTCACGGGCCACGACCCCGTCCTTCACGATGCGGCGAATCTCATGGGTGTCGGTGCCGTAGCTGCCAAGGCTGATGGACTTCGGCGCGGTCTGGCGTCCGAAGGTATGATGCTCTGTCATGACAAGATCACTGACCATGCGGCGGGCCTCGCGCACATAGATCTGGTGCGGCCAGCCGCCGTTGTCGGTGAACTCATCCTTCGGCAGGCCGAAGCGCTGCATGTCCTTCCTCACCTTCTCCGGCACGCGGGAATCCGTGGCGAGGAAATGCAGCAGGCCGCGATGATAGTTTTCATGCTCCTTGGCGATCTTCCCCCGCCGCGTGTGGTCCGCCTCCGGCCAGGCGTGGGAGGCTCCGGGCAGGTTGCCGCCGAAGGTGGCGGTGTTGAAGTCCCACTTGTCGTTCGGCAGCGGATCGTGCTTGGAGAACCAGCGCAGGTCCATGTCGTCGCCAATGGCCAGGCATGCCTCTATGAAACGCGCCACGATCTCATAGCGCTTCGGATCATAGTCCGCAGGCGGCGTGATGGGGATCATGTTTGCCGGGTTCGTGGTCAGGCAGAGGCGGAAGCAGTAGGCCTGCACGCCCGGCGCGGGCTCCCCCTGCTTTCCTGGTTCGCCAGGGTTGATCAATGGCAGCAGGCCGCTCGCGGGGTCGCCCCTCACGACATACGGATCGAGAGGGAAATCACGGTCCCACACACCCTGACCGCCCGGCACACGGCCATGCGAGGCTGGCTTTTGATGGTTGGTGCGCGGCAGATACTTGTCCGTGTAGTGGATGCCATTGTAGGTTTCGCCATGCTTGGCGTTGCCCTCACGCATGAGGGTGAAACCCACCCCCGCCTTGTCCATCAAGTCACCTTCGTAAGTGGCGTCAATGAACATTTTGGCGCGGAACACAGTGCCGCCCTCTGTGATGAGTTCGGCAATGCGCGCTCCGTCTTTTTTCACCGAGGCAAGGCGCGTGTCAAATCGGACCTTCACGCCCGCCTCGCGCGCCATGTTTGTGAAAACCTCCTCCGCCTTGTGTGGCTCGATGGCATAGGCCCCGCCAGTGGCAGGCCCGCCACCTTCACTTTTGAAAACTTTGTCCCATGCGAGGGTCACCCCCACCGTGGCGGCCAGCTTGGTGAAGTACTCGCGCGCGATGCCGCCCACGGAGCGTGGATCGCCAATGTCCACCGCGCTGAGGCCGCCGCTCGTCATGCCGCCCAGGTGCTTGCCAGGCTCCACGATGACAACTTTCTTTCCCATGCGCGCGCCTTGCACAGCGGCGGCGACACCACCCGACGTGCCGCCATAGACACAGAGATCGGATTCGACCACCTCAGCGGCACTTGCAGAGGTGATGAGGGCCAGGGCTAGCAGAAGTGACTTCATAAGGTTGAGCATGAGAACACGGAGGAGCGCCGAGCCCCTTGCTGGTCAAGCAGTCTGACCAGCCGTCAGATCCACGAACACGACAGACAAGGCCTTGCCGTTTTTCATCGTCACTTCCAGGCTGTTCCTGCCTTCCTGCAGCAGTCTGGCAGGGATGGTCCACGCCCGCAGTTCGTCTGGTTGGGCGAGCATTGAGGGATAAGGGACCGGAAAAGGCTCGGAAACATCTGCCGTGGCCTCGATGGCCTGGCCATTGAAGGTGGCGCTCCATTCGGTCGTTGCGAGGGCTCTGTCAGCCTGGATGCGGATGCGGGCATCCTGTTTCCAGCCGCCCTCGGGCGGAATGAGATCAAAGTTGAACTTCTGGGGCTTGGCAGCCTCGACCTTGCGCGGGACGGGCGGCGGCTTGGCGCCTGGGGAACGCCAGCCGAAAGCGATGAACCAATGCTGGGGCTGCCGCGCAAGTGACTGCGGGGAGGACAGGGCCTTGAGCGCTTCAAATGGAGGCTCCCCAAAGACGCCACGCCCCTCCCCCTGGCCATGCTGGCGGTAGTAGGCAAAGTTGAAAAGGCTGATGCCATCCGCACCACGCGCGTATGCCAGGTGGGCGGAGGTGTGCAGGTGCTCGCGGGTGGCGCGGCGGTAGGGGAACACGTCGTAGCCCGCTGTCACCTTGTCCCCCTTCCAGATGGTGTGGCAGAGTTCGAAGTAGAGAGCCGCCCCTGCGGTCTGCTGGCGGATGACAGCCAGATCATGCTGCTGTGTGGTGAAATAATGAGCGGATGCGTTCACCATGTCGAGACCTGCTGCAACGAGGGCCTTCAAGTCGAGACCCAGCACGTCCAAAGCTGGGAGATAACAAGGCACGCGGGCACACAGCCACCGGCGGCGTCCATCCCGCCGGGTGCGGTCCAGAACCGCGCGAACCTCTTTCATAAAGGCGGACATGATGCCGCAGCGCTGCTCATGCGTGGTCTCGTCAGGGCGGAAGTAGCTGTAGAAGCGCAGGAAATCCAGCTCCAGGCCGTCGATGTCGTAGTTCTCACACAGCTCCCGGATCAGGGCGAGCTTCTGCTCACGCACCTCAGCAACGGCCCAGTTCTGCACAAGGTCCTGGCCGCGCAGGGAGCCAGGCCTCAGGCGATACTCAGGATGCTCGGCGTAGTGCCGGGTGACGCTCATGCCGATGCTGCTGCCGGGTTTGTCCCCAGGCTTGGGATCGACGAACTCCTTGTGATGGGCGTCATTCACGCGGAAGGAGATGAAAGGCGCCTGCCCGCGCTCACGGCAACGGTCAATGAAGGTCTTCACCACATCCCCGCCCTTGAGGACGAAGCCGCCAAAAGAATCCGGCCTCTGCCCGTAGCGCTGCTTGATCCAGGCGTAGTGCTCCTGCAATGGCAGCACCTTGCTGGGCCACATGGGCACCATGCCAAGTCCT
>CAZPSQ010000125.1:0-15220 GCA_964588755.1 uncultured Prosthecobacter sp.
CGTGGATGCCATGGTCGTGCTGCGCGCCGCCGATCTTTGTGAACATCAGTTCCTTCCGGTCCGCTTTGTCATCGCCGTTGTCGTCGATGAGCCAGAACACATCGTCACCGCAGGAAATGAGGGCTTTGTTGCCCAGCACGCAGATGCCATGCGCGCTGTTCACATCCGGCCCCTGGTGGAAGACGGTGGACTTGTCCGCCTTGGCGTCGCCATCCGTGTCCTCGAGAATGAGAATGCGGTCGCCCTCGGCGCGCTCGCCATTGTGCTTGCGGTAGTTCACCACCTCGCACACCCACACGCGGCCGCGGTGGTCGATGTCGATGGCGGCCGGGCTCAGCATCATCGGCTCGCTGGCAAAGAGCTGCACCTCCAGATCCGGATGCACGTCCAGCTGCTCCGTGGCATTGATCGAGTCATGCGAGGCGCCGCCTGCCGTGCTGGACTCCACTGGTCCGGGGTTCTCTGTGTAAACGCGGAAGTCCACACTCGTTCCTGAGCCCTGCCTCGTTCCGCCTTCGTCCAGCACACCCCGCGCCTTGAAGCGTTTTGCCCCGGCGGGAAGATTGTAGGCAATGACGCTGTTCGCATGTGTGCCGATGCCGTATGCAAGGGTGCGTCCCGCGCTGCGGAGCTGCCCGCCCTGCGTGTTGGAGTTCACCCGCACGCCGCCCCAGCCGGACAGTGCGGACTTCCACTCCACCTCGGTCAGCTTTTTCTCGCTGCCGTCCGCCATGATGAGCCGTGGCTCCGCCCAGTCGGCCCAGTCCGCTCCGAAGCCATTGCCGCCGTCAGTGACCACAAGGAAGAGCTCCTTGGCCGTGCCCAGGTCCACATCGATCTCCACGCTGTGATCCGGCGTCTTGTCTGTGATGATCTTGGACTGGAACAGCGGTTTTGGCGCGGCCAGACATAGCGCTGGCGCGAGGAGAAAAAAGGCAAGACGTTTCATGGGCAGGGTTGAAGGCGCAGAATACGCCGGATCAAACCCTGCTTTTAGGCTTTGCCAGTAAAAATGAGCGCCAGTGCGGAGGAAGGAGAAGGATTTGGGCGGGCTACTTCGATCCCTCCACCTTCTCCTCATGCAGCACGCTGTTCTTGCCATCCTTGGTTTCCAGGCGCAGCTTGAGCCGCGCAAATTCCTTCTTGTAGCTCCACCCTGTTTCCGCCTCCCAGGTCACGGCGCTGGTTTGTTTGAGGTCACGCAATTGCAGGACAAAGCAGGCCAGCCGCGTGTCCGGGTCCACGATGGTGTGGTCTGGGGGCACCTCCTTCAGGTTCATCGCGTTCACGAATTTGAGCTTCAGGTCCGCAAAGCGGGCGGTGAAGGTGTCGGACGCGGGCGTCATGCCGTCGCGGTTGATCTCGCCTAGCACGATGGCGTAGCTCTTGGCCACGCCGGGGTTCAGGTCCGGCAGCTTGGAGATGAGGTGGCGCAGCGCCGCCTCTCCGGTGTCGGATTCGTAGTAGCTGAGCGGCAGCTTGCCGCCGTCGGAGGAGTCGCAGGCGGCGAGCCCGAATCCGAGGCAGAGGGCGGCGAGGAAGGCGTGGCGGCGGGTCATGCCGTGTTCATGGCATGGAATACGCAGCTTGGCAATGCGCCGCCGCTCGCCATGCTGCGGGCAAATGTTCGACATCCGAGAAAAGCCCAACATGGTCGAGCGCGCCTTCCTCATCGGCGCGCACTTCGACCGCCGCGAAAAACAGCATGCCATGGACCTGCTGGAGGAGCTGAAAGAGCTGGTGGGGACGCTCGGGATCGAGGTCGTGGCCGCGGAGCAGGTGTACGCGCGTGAGCACACGGCGCGCTACCTCATCGGCAGCGGCAAGTCGGCCGAGCTGATGAAGATGGCCAAGGACGCCAACGCGGACGTCATCATCTGGGACAATGAGCTGAGCCCCGCCCAGCAGCGCGCCTGGGAAACCGAGGCCGACCTGGCTGTGATCGACCGCCATGAGGTCATTCTGGACATCTTCAACATGCGCGCCAAGACGCGCGAGGCACGCCTGCAGGTGGAGCTGGCGCGGCTGGAGTATTCGATCCCGCGGCTCACCCGCATGTGGGCCCACCTTGACCGCCAGGGCGGGGGTGCCGGTGGCGGGCAGGGGGGCGCGGGCGCGGCGCGTGGCGAGGGTGAGACCCAGCTCGAAGTGGACCGCCGGCTGGCCAGCAAGCGCCTCGATAAACTGCGCGCCGACCTGGAGGATGTGAAGCGTCAGCGCGACACCATGCGCAAGGAGCGCAGCCGCGTGCCCGTGCCGCACGCCGCCATTGTGGGCTACACAAACGCGGGCAAGTCCTCCCTGCTGAACAAGCTGACCGAGGCCGATGCGTATGTGGAGAACAAACTCTTTGCCACCCTGGACACCACCACCCGCCGCATGGAGCTGCCAGACGGCCAGGCCATGCTGGTGACGGACACCGTCGGCTTCATCCGGAACCTGCCGCATGACCTGGTGCAGTCCTTCCGTGCCACGCTGGAGGAAGCCATCCAGGCCGACTTCCTCATCCATGTGATCGATGGCAGCTCCCTTCACGCCCATGAATTTCACCAAACCACCACCAAGGTGCTGGCGGAGCTGGGCGCGGGGGACAAGCGTGCGCTGCTGGTGCTGAACAAGATGGATCTGGTGGATGACACGCGACTCATGGAGCTGAAGCGTGAGTTTCCAGACGCTGTGACCATCTCCGTCCACACAGGGCAGGGGATGTCCGACCTGCTGCATCGCCTGCATGACTTCATGATCGACCGCGTCGTGCGCCTCAGCCTCAAGCTGCCGCTGGACCGCATGGACCTTGTGGCCCTGGCACATCAGGAGGGCAAGGTGCTCAGTGAGGACTATGAGACCGGCATGGCGGAGATTCAGTGCGTGGTCCCCAGGCGCCTTGAGAGCAGGTTCATCAAATTTGCCGTCTGAGTCATGCTGGGCCTGTCATTCAATGTTCAGCTTTCGCTGTTCAATGTCCCTCTTTTTCCGCGTTTTATGTTTCCTGGCTTGAAGCCTTGAACCTGAAACTTTAAACCCTTTCGTGTCTCCATCCTCCATGTTCTCCCTTGCCAACAAAACCGTCATCGTCACCGGAGCAGGCTCCGGCATCGGCCAGTCCATCGCCGTTCTTTTCGCCAAACAGGGCGCGCATGTGGAGGTGTTTGATTTGAAGCACGAGTCGGCGCAGGAGACTGTGGAAATCATCAAGACAAACGGCGGCAGCGCCAATGCCACCGCGTGTGATGTGGCGGACTACACGGCGGTCAAGGCTTTGTTTGACTCCGTGGCCCGCATTCACGGGAAGATCGACATCCTGGTGAACAACGCAGGCATCGCCCATATCGGCAACGCCCTGACCACCACGGAGGAGGACATGGACCGCCTGCACCGGGTGAACATCAAAGGCGTGCATGCCTGCGCCCAGGCCGCCCTGGCGCACATGACTGTCCGGAAAAACGGCGTCATTCTGAACATGTGCTCCATCGCCGCGCAGATGGGGCTGGCCGACCGCTTCGCCTACTCCATGACGAAGGGTGCCGTGCTGATGATGACGTATTCCATCGCCAAGGATTTCATCAAGGAAGGCATCCGCTGCAATTGCATCGCCCCTGCCCGTGTGCATACGCCGTTTGTGGACGGCTATCTGGCCAGGACTTATCCAGGCAAGGAGGCCGAGATGTTCCAGAAGCTGAGCGAGGCGCAGCCCATCGGTCGCATGGCGAAGCCGGAGGAGATCGCGGCAACGGCGCTTTATCTGTGCAGCGACGAGGCTGGGTTCGTCACCGGCACGAACTACACCATTGATGGTGGCGCGGTGAACCTGCGCTGATCGGCCAAAGTTGCGTGGTGCCCGTCATGCAGCGGAGGGCGGGACAGCCACAGTCTGCGGCCGGCCGTTGCGCGCGGCGGAATACGCATCATGAAAAGAAGGATGGAAACTGACCTCACAAAAGACGTCAAGGCCATCCCGGGTGGGTCTGTGTGCAAACGTGTCGCCATCCTCGACGACCACACGATGATGCGCGGCGGCATGAAGATGTTTATCGACGGCCTCTCCGGCTTTGCCTGCTGCTGGGAGGCCGGCGACTGCCGTACGGCCAGCAGCAGGATCGAATCCGACATGCCTGACCTCATGCTGGTGGACATCACACTGCCGGATCGCAACGGGCTGGAGTTCATCAAGGACATGCACGCGGTGCATCCCCATCTGCCCATGCTGGTGCTTTCCATGCATGATGAGGCCTACTATGCCCACCGGGCGCTCAAGGCGGGGGCCAGGGGCTACCTGATGAAGGATGTGGCTTATGACGAGTGCGAGGCGGCCCTCCGCAAGGTGGCAGACGGCGGCACCTGGCTGAGCGAGAAGGTGTCCGAGCAGATTCTCCAGGCCTACTCCTCGGGGGCGCTGCCACGTCAGGAGGCCGGGCTGGACGGCCTCACCGACCGGGAGTTTGAGATCTTCCAGCTCATGGGGGAAGGCCGCGGCACCCATGAGATTGCCGAGGCGCTGCGCATCAGCAGCAAGACCGTGGACGTGCACCGCATGAACATGCGCAACAAGCTGAAGCTGGAGGATGGCGGCGCTGTCACCCGCTTTGCCATCCGCTGGGTGGAGTCAGCCCGGCTGGCGCCGATCTGAGGCGGCCCCATGCCGTTGACGCCATGTCACACGGGGTCTTCCTGTGGCCGCCCGTTTCCAGGCCACACCTCACTTCCCCAGCTTGTAGATCGCCCCGTTCCAGTCGAGCACCAGCATTTCCCCCTCAGCATTGGCGCAGAAGGCGGTGGGCTTCACCAGGACGGCGGGTTTCTTCTTGGGATCGGCGGCGGGTGTCTGCGGGCTGGTGTAGAGGAGATCGTTGGACAGCACCTTGCCCGCGTCGTCTGTTTTGAGCGCCCAGACTTTGCCCAGCACAAAGTCGCCGTAGATGTAGGCGTCCTTGAACTCAGGGAGTGTCTTGCCCGTGTACACGATGCCGCCGGTGATGCTGAGGCCGTCCGCGTGGGTGTAGGAGTGGATGGGTTCGATGAGCTTCAGCCCCTCGGGCGGCGTCTCGGTGTTGAGCGGGAAGGGGGCTGGTCCTTCGCGGTACTGCCAGCCGTAGTTTCCACCGTTGGTGATCCAGTTGATCTCCTCGTAGATGTCCTGGCCCACGTCGGCGCACCAGAGGCGGCCCTTGGCGTCAAAGCTCAGGCCCCAGGGGTTGCGGATGCCGTTGGCATAGATCTGTGGCAGGGCGTTCACGCCGCTGGCATAGGGATTGTCGGCGGGGATGCCGTAGGCGTTGGAGTATTCGCGGCTGTTGACGTCGATGCGCAGGATCTTGCCATACAGCGTGGCGTTGAGCTGGGACATCTTCAGCTCGCCGTTGCGTTTCGATGTGTCTCCCACGCCGATGTAGAGAAGGCCATCCGGGCCGAAAACAATGTTGCCCCCGTGGTGGTTCCAGTTCACCAGCGGGATTTCCAGCAGGGATCGCTCGGTCTTTTCATCCGCCTTGTCGCCGTCCGCCTTCATCTCGGTGATCACCAGCCGCTTCGGCTTCTGCAGGGTGTAGCAGAGGTAAAAGAGGCCGTTGTCCTTGAACTTCGGGTGGAACGCCAGACCGTTGAGCCCTTCCTCAAACAGGCCGTCCTTGGCCTCCATCCCACGCGGTGTCAGGTCCAGAAAGGTCTTTGCCTCCGTGCCCTGCTCGTCGCTGGGCAGGATCAGGATCTTTCCACGTTGCAGAGCCAGGAACTGCCGCTGGCTGCCATCGTCCGGGATGATCACCGCGATCGGGCGCTCCGTGGGGATCTGTTCATAAACACGGGTCAGCTTGTGCGTGTCCGCCGCCACGGCGGCAGTGGAAAGGAGGGCGAGGCAAAGAAGGGAGCGCATGGGAATGAGGTAGAAAGCGTATGCCGGGCAAGTCTTGCAGGGCAATGAGGAAATTTGTGCCCCGAACACCCTCAGGAAGAGGTTGCCATGGCAAGATCGGGAAATACACTTGGGGCATGAGTTTGGAAGTCATCATGGAAGCAGCTCGGAGGCTCTGAGCGTCGTCGGCTCGCAGCTTTTTTGACCACGCTTCGGGAAGATTCGGAACTGTCTTTTGCTGAAGAGATGGCAAGGCGTATTGACGACAAAACAGCAGGTCGTTGGGTTGCTTTTGAAGAGCTGGAAAAGCGTTACGCGTCTGACGAAGAATGATGGAGTGTCGGCTGCTTCTTGCCCATGAGGTGGTCGTTTTCCTGGATTCACTCAAGGCTGCTGAGCGTAGGAAGTTGATGAGGCGTTTTTTGGAGATCGCAGCCTTTCCCGGCAACTATGCAGACTGCGGGGAGAGGGATGCCAATGGTCGTCGGCTTGATGTGCATGTGTTCGGAAAATACGCCATTGCCTGCTGGGATGACTTTGCGGATCGCCACCTGAAGATTCTGGACGTGAGGCCCGCCGGTCATTGACCGCCCGCAGAACACCTCTATTCTGCGACCCCGAATTTTTTCACCATGAGCAACGCCACCGCCATCACTCCGACACGCGAAAAAGACTTTCCTGAATGGTATCAGCAGGTCGTGCGTGCTGCTGACCTCGCTGAGAACTCCGAGGTGCGCGGCTGCATGGTGATCAAGCCGTGGGGCTACGGCCTGTGGGAGAACATTCAGCGCCAGCTCGATGTGATGTTCAAGAACACCGGGCATGTGAACGCCTACTTTCCGCTGCTCATTCCGCTGAGCTACCTGGAGAAGGAGGCGCAGCATGCCGAGGGTTTTGCCACTGAATGCGCCGTCGTCACCCACCACCGCCTGGAGGCGCAGAAGCAGCCGGACGGCAGCACCAAGATGATCCCCACCGGGGAGCTGGCCGAGCCGTTTGTCATCCGCCCGACCTCCGAAACCATCATCGGCGCGGCCTTTGCCCGCTGGGTGGAAAGCTACCGCGACCTGCCCCTGCTCATCAACCAGTGGGCCAACGTCATGCGCTGGGAGATGCGCCCCCGCCTGTTCCTGCGCACCGCCGAGTTCCTCTGGCAGGAAGGCCACACTGCGCATGAAACCGCCGAGGAGGCCATCGCGGAGACCGAGCTGATGCACCGGGTGTATGAGGAGTTCATGCGTGACCACTTGGCCATCCCGGTGATCCCTGGGGAGAAGACCGAGCGCGAGCGCTTCCCTGGTGCCGTGCGCACCCTCACCGTGGAGGCCATGGTGCAGGACAAGAAGGCCATCCAGGCCGGCACCTCCCACTACCTGGGCCAGAACTTTGCCAAGGCGGCGAACATCCAGTTCCTCGGCCGCGACAACACCCGCCAGCTCGTCCACACCACAAGCTGGGGCGTCAGCACCCGCATGATCGGCACGCTTATCATGGCGCATGGCGATGACGACGGCGTCATCATCCCGCCCCGCGTGGCCCCGCAGCAGATCGTCATCCTGCCAGTGACCCCGAAGGCGGAGACGCGCCAGGAGATCATCGACGCCTGCGAGGCGCTGGCCAAGACCCTGCGCTCCCAGCAGTTCGCGGGCGAGCCGGTCCGCGTGCACGTGGACAAGCGCGACTTGCCCGGCGGCCAGAAAAACTGGGAATGGATCAAAAAAGGCGTGCCGCTGCGTGTCGAAATGGGGCCGCGCGACATCACCAGCCGCAGCGTGGCCGTGTGCCGCCGCGACCAGGGGCCGAAGGCCAAAGAGTTCATCCCCAAGGAGGATTTCCTCCAGACCGTGACGGAGCGCCTGCAGGACATCCAGGACGCCCTGCTGGCCCGCGCCACCGCGCTGCGCGACGCCAACATGAAGAAGCTGGACACGCTGGAGGAGTTCAAGGCCTTCTTTGCCGACGAAAACGGCGGCGGCTTTGCCCTCATGCATTGGGCTGGCACGATGGAGGAGGAGGAAAACCTCGCCAAGGAGAACAAGATCACCATCCGCTGCATCCCGCTGGGCGACCAGTATGCGGAGGAGGGCAAGTGCTTCCTCACCGGCAGGCCCAGCTCCCGCCGCGTGGTCTTCGCCCGCAGCTACTGAGCGGCATCCGGCCAGACGGGGATGCCGTGCATCAGCATGTTGTCCCCCATCTGCCGCACTTCGATGTCCTTGAGCTCAATGGACTGTGCCAGCGCAGGGCCTGCGATGGAGGGCTGCCCCCCGCCGCCGCAGAGACGGGGGGAGATGTACCAGTAAACCTCGTCCACCAGACGCTCGCGAAACGCCTGGCCGAGGATGACGCCACCGCCCTCGATCAGCACGCTGACCACGCCGCGCCTTCCCAGGTCCGCCAGCACCTGGGGCAGATCTTTGTCCTGCATGACCAGCGTGCGGTCCTTGAACTCATCGGTGAAAAGGTGGGACTCGGGAGGCAGCACGCCGCTGCGGGTGAGCACCACACGCCAGGGCTGTTCTTTTCCGTTGGCGGAGCTGGCATCGCGCAGGGTGAGCCTGGGATTGTCCTGCCTGACTGTCTCCGCACCCACGATGATGGCATCCACCCGGGCGCGCAGGCTCCGGCCATGGGCGCGGGCTTCCTCGTTGGTGATCCACTGGCCCTCCCCGGCAGGGCGGGTGATGCGCCCGTCCAGGCTCTGCCCCGCCTTGGCAAGCACATAGGGTATGCCGGTGGTGATCCACTTGGAAAACGGGCGGATCAGCGCCCGGCACTCCGCCTCCAGCACGCCAGAGACCACGTCGATGCGTGACCGCATGAGGATGTCGTCACAACGTCCGGCATGGGCGGGATTGGGGTCGGACGCCCCATAGACCACGCGGCTGATGCCTGCCGCCTTCACCGCCTCCGTGCAGGGGGGCGTGCGGCCATGGGTGGAGCAGGGCTCAAGCGTGACGTAGATCGTCGCCCCGGGCAGCCGCCCGGGGTTCTGCAGCTGCGCATCGCGGATGGCCTCCACCTCCGCGTGCGGTCCACCTGCCTTGCGGTGATACCCCTGGCCGATGATCTCCCCCTCCGCGACGATCACAGCGCCCACTGGCGGATTGGGGCTTGTCAGGCCGGCGCCGCGTTGTGCCTGGTCCAGGGCCTGGCGCATCCAGCGCTCATCCGTGGGGGAGGTTGGGTTCTTGTCGTTCTGGGGGGGCATTGCTGAAAGTGGGACGATAGGCCATCGGGCCGCGCTGAGAAGTGATAAGTATGCCCATGGAGGCTCGTCCGCTGGACACAAGCTGTGGGCTCATATTTTGCTCGCCGCTGCGAGGTCGCCGGTTTTAGTCTGCGCAGCGCCTCATGAAAATCTCCGAAAAAGCGATGCTCTACCGTGAACTGGCGAAGCTGGTGGGCGCGGATTTTCATCTCGACCGGTCCATCCAGCTTTTGCTGGGGCGCAACCCATCCCACGCCCGCCGCACCTGGCTGCTGGGCTTGCAGCAAGGTCTGGCGGAAGGGAAGAGCATCACCGAATCCCTGCGCACGAACTGTGAGGCCTTCACCGGCACGCTGGAGCTTGCCTTGATCGACGCCGGGGAGCGCAGCGGCAGGCTGAATGATGGGCTCAGCCATCTGGCACGTTATTTCGAGGCCTGGAACATCGCGGTGAAGCAGGCCATCAGCGCCATGATTTACCCGCTCATCCTGGCGCACATGGGCATCATCCTGCCGGAGCTGCCGCGTCTGGTCACCGGCTCGGTGGAGGGCACAGGCTTCAGCCTCCGGGGAGTTTTCGTGCCGCTGGGGGTGCTGTGGGTGATTTTGCTGTCTTCCTTTCTGCTGTGGCGCTGGCTGTCACGGGTGGGTGCGGAGTCTGCCGCGGTGGATGCCTGGCTGTCACGGGTGCCCTTCGTCGGCAGTGCGCGGCGGCACTGGGCGCTGGCGCGTTTTGCGCAGGTTTTTCACGCCTGCCTGCTGGCCTCCATGCGGATGACGGAGTGCATGCTGCTGGCGGGCGCGGCCTCACATAGCGGGGTGCTCCGGCGGGCCGCGGAGGGCGCGGCGCAGCGCATCGCCGCCGGGGAGACCATCGCCGGGGCCATGGCGGACGTGCATGGTTTCCCTCTGGTTTTTGTGCATGGCACGGCCACTGCGGAGGAGGTGGGAAATCTGGACCATGAAATGAACCGCTGGGCTGCGGCGGAAAGCATTGAGGCGGCGGATGCCGTGCAGCGTGCCGCCCAGTGGCTGCCCAAAATCGCCTACGCGGTGGTCGTGCTGTATGTCATCGCCCGCATTTTCACCTTGGTCTCCGGTTACATGACCGGGATTCAGCAGTTGGAGAGCTTCTGAAAGCGCGTCCGGGATGTCCAGCAGGGGCAGGGAAACACCTCTCGGTGAAGAAAAAGCTTTACGCCGTGTCGAAAATGCGTTTTCTGTTCACGCGAACATCTTTTAATCGCCACTTAACACGATACCACCCCTACCATTATGGCCAGAGCACCCAAAGAATCCGCCTCCGCTGAACCCAACAACAACAAGATCCTGGAGGCCCGCGCGCGGAATCTCGATCTCGCCCTCCAGCAAATTCAGAAGGACTACGGCGAAGGCGCCATCCTGCGCATGGGGGAGGAGCACAAGCACGACATCGCTGTGATCCCGACGGGGAACCTGCTCATTGACCAGGCGCTGGGCGTGGGCGGCTTTGCCCGTGGTCGTATTGTCGAGGTCTATGGCCCGGAATCCTCCGGTAAAACCACCCTCACTCTCACTGCCATCGCCCAGGCCCAAAAGGCCGGCGGGCTGGCTGCCTTCATCGATGTGGAGCACGCCCTGGACCCCTCCTACGCCCGCAAGCTGGGAGTCAAGATGGACGAACTGCTCGTCTCCCAGCCCAGTTCGGGGGAAGAAGCCCTGCGCATCTGCGAAACCCTCGTCCGCTCCAACGCTCTCGACGTCATCGTTATCGACTCTGTGGCCGCCCTCGTCACCCGGCAGGAGCTGGAGGGCGAAATTGGCGACTCCACCGTGGGCGCTCAGGCACGCCTCATGAGCGCCGCCTTGCGCAAGTTGACCGCCATCATCTCCAAGGCCCGCACCTGCTGCATCTTCACCAACCAGATTCGTGAAAAGATCGGCGTCATGTTCGGCAATCCTGAAACGACCCCGGGCGGCAAGGCGCTGAAATTCTACGCCTCTGTCCGCGTGGACATCCGCCGCATCGGTGCCATCAAGACCACGGACGGCACCGTCACTGGCAACCGCACCAAGGTGAAGGTCGTCAAAAACAAGCTGGCCCCGCCCTACACCGAGGCCGAGTTCGACATCATGTACAATGAAGGCATCTCCAATGTCGGCTCCCTGCTCGACTTGGCGATGGACTTCGACATCCTGCAGAAACGCGGCTCATGGATCAGCTACAAGGGCACCCAGCTCGCCCAGGGGCGCGACGCCGCCAAGGAGGCGCTCCGCAACGACGCCACCATCTATGCCGAGATCGAGGCTGCGGTGAAGGCCAAGCAGGCGGAGAAGAAGGGTGGCGACTCGCCGAAGGCAGCTGCGGCTGCGGCGGATGAGGAGTGAGCTCTCGGATTCGTCAGAGGTGAGAAGTGAGATGTTAGAGGTGAGTGGTTCGGAGCCTGGAAGCAAATTCCAGCACTCCGGCCTCCTTGCCTCCAACCTCTGAACATCAAACCTCTCACTTCTCACTGTCTTAGCCTTCTGCGTGCTCCCTGGTTGACTTTCAGTCTCGCGTGCGCCTCCTTTCGCGGTCTCTCCGCGTCTCGTATGGCTAAGCACGGCCAGCACCAGCAGCAGGAAACCTCCGCAAATGATGGTGGCCCACCATCGAAGCGCGGTGGCAGGCAGGCTGTTGTCGAGTTGTGTGAAATCTCCACCTGTGGACTCGTTTTCTGGTCACGCACCCGGTTCGAGATCGGTGCGGAGGTGCAGGTGCGCATGAAGCGCACAGCCCTGCCCCCCCAATGGCAGGAGGAAGTGGTCAGCTGCCCCTGGGTGATGTTGAAAGGCTTGGTTGTCGCCTGTCCGCCGCAGCGGCGGGAGGATGGCTCCTCCGGCTTCGCCGTCTCGCTGCTCATTGAGGCGGATGCCGACGGCCCGGTGCATCCAGCCAAGGTCCGCTCCAAGATGCGCTGGACTCGCCGCCCCATGCCGTGGCTGCGGCGGTTTGGGCTGAACTGAGGCAGGGGAAGGTTCAGTGAGCGTCCCGCGCCTTGTCGGGTGGGATTATCCAAGATCGAGTTCACCGTGGATTGGCTGCCTGGAGTGTTGAAACAGACACAAGCCCAATCATGTCTTCGCCCTATCACGGTCTTTCCGAATCAAAGCCACCCACTCCTGAACAATCCTGCAATTTTGTAAATCCTGTCA
Organism: uncultured Prosthecobacter sp.; assembly: GCA_964588755.1. Classification (GTDB taxonomy): domain Bacteria; phylum Verrucomicrobiota; class Verrucomicrobiia; order Verrucomicrobiales; family Verrucomicrobiaceae; genus Prosthecobacter. The sequence continues at coordinate 12,233 of CAZPSQ010000125.1, forward strand.
AAACAGGCGTCGAATTCCCTCCGAGAGCAACACCGCGCCCAAGGAGCCTCACTCAAACTCGATGCCAAAGAAGTCCATCATCACTTGGCGATACACCGCCCGCTTGAACTTAGGCACCCAGTCCATCTGAAACTCGGATGGCTTGATCCATCGGAACCGGGCAAACTCTTGATGCGTGGCGGCCAGGTTGAAGTCCGCGTCCTCACCCAGAAACAGGCAGAGAAAATAGGCCTGCTCCTGCCCGCCGTAGATGCCGTATTTCAGGCGGCCTTTGGCAAAGGCGTAGCGGTAGCCGTCCCGCCGCTGCGTCACCTGCAGCAGCGCGCGCTTGATGCCAATCTCCTCCTCCAGCTCACGGAACAGCGCCGTCTCAGCGTCCTCGCCTTCATCCACGCCGCCTTGCGGGAACTGCCATGCGTTCGCGATGTTGAGGCGCTCCGCCACAAAGATGTCCCCGTTCGCCCGCTGCAGGATGGCGGCGACGTTAGGACGATAGACAATGGCTTCAGCAGGAAACATGAGGGCGACGCGTCCTTTGCCCAAAGTGCGGGCAGGAATCAACCGGCAATATGGGGGAAGTGTGTGGGGGATGAGGGGCGGGGTTTCAGTCCCCAGGAATAGGACCTTATGAGTCCCATGGGTCTGGCACTGAAGGGCAAGCCCTGAACCTTGAACTTGGCCCCCTTACAGCCCGCTCGGATGTCGCATCGTGTACCCCTTCGTGGGGCGCGACCGGCTGCTCCAGCGTGGCCCATCGCTGGTGGAGTCACTGTAGCCGGTGTCCAGGCGCAGGCCGGCCACCTCCATGAAAACGTGGCCGTTGCGGGCATAGACGGTGATCCATTTGCCCGCTCCGCTTTTGCCAAACGTGCGGAAGGCGCCGGAGACAGTGGGGGCGTCCAGGTGGCCGGCGGCGTGCAGCACGTAGGACACGGTGCCGGAGCAGTCGTAGGCGCTGTCCTCAAAGCGGGCGTGGCCGCCGCCACGGCGGTAGGGCTTGGTGCAGATGCGGTTCCCAGCGGAAATGGCATACAGCACAGCGGGCGGGGCGTTGGCCGGCGGCACCGCCTTGCCGCCGATGATGATGGCGGTCTTGCCCGGCACGTAATCGTAGCTCCAGCGATTGCCAGCTTTGGAGCCGCCGCCACCGCACTGGCAGAGCGGGGTGCAGACAAGCAGAAGAAGGAGGCGCGGGAGGAGGCGGGGCATGGGTGGGGAATGGAGCGGGCGGCCCATCGTACCCGGACCGGCCGAAATGACAAGCAGACGCGCAACACTGCCTTGCCATGCTTTCAAACTTCCGCCAGAATCCAAGCCCCACCCGCTCCACCATGTTTCGCAAGCTTGCCGCCCCATTGCTCCTGGCCGCCGCCGTTGGCGTGCTGGCCTTCGCCGCCGACTCCGCGCCCGCCCCAAAGCGGAAGATCCTCTTCTTCTCCAAGTCCAGCGGGTTCGAGCACAGCGTCATTTCCTGGAAAAAAGGCCAGCCCAGCCATGCTGAAAAAGTGCTGCTGGAGCTCGGTGCCAAGAACAACTGGGATTTCGAGTTCTCCAAGGATGGCTCCAAGTTCAGCAAGGACTACCTGGCGCAGTTCGACGCCGTGTTTTTCTACACCACCGGCGACTTGTGCAGCGAGGGCACAGACAAGCAGCCGCCCATGTCCGCCGAGGGCAAGCAGGCGCTGTTCGACTACGTGAAGAGCGGCAAGGGCTTCGTGGGCACACACTCCGCCAGCGACACCTTCCACACCAACAACGAGTCACAGAAAGGCCCGGACCGTTATGTGAACCATGGCGAGAAGGCCGATGCCTATGTGCGCTTCCTCGGCGGCGAGTTCATCAAGCACGGCGCGCAGCAGGAGGCCAGGAACACCGTGACGAACCCAAAATTCCCCGGATTTGAAAACGTGGGCGCGGAATACGGCTTCCAGGAAGAGTGGTATTCCCTCAAAGACTTCACCCCGGACATCCACGTGCTCAGCGTCATCGACTCCCCCGCCATGACGGGCAAGGAATACGAGCGCCCTGCTTTCCCCAGCACCTGGGCGCGCAAGGAGGGGGATGGCCGTGTGTGGTACACCGCCATGGGCCACCGCGAGGACGTGTGGACCAACCCCACCTTCCAGAACATCCTGGTCGGCGGTGTGAAATGGGCCTTGGGCGATGCCAAGGCTGATGTCCCGCCGAACCTCAAGGAAACCGCCCCCGGCGCGATGACCAACCCGCCCTACGTGGAGCCTCCGCCACCGAAGCCTAAAAAGACCGACGCCAAGTGACACCGTCTGATTTTGAACCACTAATCAAACACTAATGAGTCACTAATGGCCAGAGCCAGATAAAGCTTCTGGTTCATGAGTGTTCGATTAGTGGTTCAAAATCCGGCCTCATCAGCCCCAGTTTTCCCCACCATGTCCAAGCCTCTCCAAATCCTCATCTGGATCGCCGTCTCCGCCGTTGGCGCTGGCTCCGTCGCCTTTTCCGCGTTTCACAAGGGGGAGGAGATCAACGCCCTGTGGCTCATCGTGGCCGGCATCTGCTCCTTTGCGGTGGCCTACCGGTTCTACAGCAAGTGGCTCATGACGAAGGTGCTGGTGCTGGACGCGCACCGTGCGCCGCCTTCCGTCACGCATCAGGATGGCAAGGACTTCGTGCCGACGAACCGCTGGGTGGTCTTCGGCCACCACTTTGCGGCCATCGCAGGTCCGGGGCCGCTCGTCGGTCCGGTGCTGGCGGCGCAGTTTGGCTACCTGCCGGGCATGCTTTGGATTCTGATCGGCGCCACATTGGGCGGCGGGGTGCATGATGCCATTGTGATGTTTGCCTCCATCCGCCGTGGCGGGAAGTCAGTGGGACAGATGCTGAAGGAAGAGGTGAACCCGGTCGTCGGCCTTGTGGCCATGATCTCTGTGCTGGCCATCATGACCATCCTCCTCGCCGTGCTGGGTCTGGTCGTCGTCAAGGCGTTGGCGGAAAGCCCCTGGGGCCTCT
>CAZPSQ010000126.1:0-15199 GCA_964588755.1 uncultured Prosthecobacter sp.
TGAAGGAGGTCGCTGGTTCTGACCACCACTTCCGCCTGGATGAGTTTGCGGATACCATGCGCTCTCGCATTGTAAGCGTGTTCACGGATGCGTTGGCTTCTGCCAAAGTGCCGGTGCTCGACCTCGCCACGCGTTACACGGAGTTGGGGGATGCCTTGCTTCCGCTAATCAATCCGCAAACCTCGGCCAAATACGGCATTGAGATCACCAGCTTCCTGCTCGAAAACGCCAGCGTGCCACCCGAGGTGGAGGCCGCTATCGACAAGCGCAGCAGCATGTCCGCCATCGGTAACCTGAACGACTATGTGAAGTTCCAGATGGCCGAAGGCATGGCCAAGGGCGGTGGAGGGCCTGCTGGCTCCGCCGCAGAGATCGCGATGGGCTTCGGCATGGCCAATCAAATGATGAACGCGGGCGCCTTCAACATGAACCCCGCCGCAGGTGGTGTGGCACCGGCCCCCGGCGCTGCTCCGGCCGCAGGTGCCGCCCCCGCTCTTGCGGTGGACATCCTGACCCCGGCGCAGGTGGCGCAGTCCCTGGGCGTGACGGAGGCGGACGTCATCTCCAGCATTGAGGGCGGGCAGATCAAGGCCAAGAAGATTGGCACGCAGTACCGCATCACCAAGGCGGCGCTGGATGAGTTCCTGGCGCAGTAAGTAAGAGCGCCACCATTCCCCGGCCCAGCATGCGTTGCGTCACGTTGCGCGTGCTGGGCAGTGTGGGCTCAGATCAGCCGCAGCCGGGTCAGGTCCTGCGTGTCCACCATGCCGACGGGTTTTCCAGTGTCATCGACGACCACGATGTCATCCACCCGGAAGTTCTGCAGGGTGGCGAGAACCTCCGCCGCGAGTTTGCCGGCCTCAATGCTGACGGGGCGCGGCGTCATGAAATCGCTCACCTTCCTGTCGGCGATCGCGTTGTCCCGCTGGAAGGCGCGGACGAAGTCCCCATGGGTGAAGACGCCGGCCAGGCTGCCGTCCTCATGGGCCACCACGGCGGCACCGCTGCGGGCTTTGGTCATCGCCTGCAACGCCTCGCGCACAAGAGTGTCCGGGCGGATGGTGGCCAGTTGATCGCCGCTGCGCATCACATCGCTCACGCGGGTCAGCAGGGCGCGGCCCAGCGAGCCGCCAGGGTGCAGCCGGGCGAAATCCCCGGACTGAAAACCGCGCGCCTCCAGCAGGGCCATCGCCAATGCATCACACAGCACCAGCATGGCCGTGGTGCTGGAAGTGGGGGCAAGATTCAGCGGACAGGCCTCCTGGGTGACGTGGACGTCGAGCACCACGCTGGCATTCCGGGCCAGGGTGGACTGCGCGCCGCCCGTGATGGCGATGATGGGAATGTCGAACCGCCGGAGGTGGGGGAGGAGGTCCATCAACTCGGAGGTTTCCCCGCTGTAGCTCAGCAGGATGGCGAGGTCTCCGGGATCGATCACGCCCAGGTCGCCATGCAGGGCATCCCCCACGTTCAGCAGCACAGTGGTGGCACCTGTGCTGTTCAGGGTGGCGGCCAGCTTCCGGCCGATGCTGCCGCTCTTGCCCACGCCGCAGACCACCAGCTTCCCACGGGCGCGCACGCAGGACAGCAGCAGCTCAATGGCCTGGCTGAAGGATTCATCAATGCGCGCATGCAGCCGCCGCAGTTCATCAATCTCAATCTGGATGACGCGGCGGGCCTTTTCCGGGTAGTTCATGGGCGGACGAATGTAAGCAGGACATGAGAAGCGGCAACCCGGCGCTTGAGCATCAGCGTATTCCCCGCCAATATCCAGCCCGGCACCACCAGCCGCCTCCTTTGCAATGACCACCGGATCCATTGGTTCCCACCGAGCTTTCATGGGCGTCACCCTCACGCTCAGCGCCATCTTGGTCCTGGTCCTCTACATCGGCTGGCAGATCTACTTCGCGGAACTGCACAGGAGAAACACGCTGATCGAGATAGCCGCCAAAGAAGAGGCGAAGTCGGCGGACCTGGAAAAGATGGGCCTGTCCCACGGCGCGGCCAAGCCCCCGCCGCAGGAGGCCCCCGCCGTGCCCGACGCCACCCACCTTGTGCTGGACAGCCGGAACAACGGCCTGTCCGCAGGCAGGCCGGAGCTGTTCCCCGCCGTCTCCAGCATCAAAGAAGTGCCGCTGCAAGAAACCGCCGCAGAAGTGGTGGCAGCCATGTCCCTGCTGGACGAATACTGGGCCACCCCGGCATGGCGCGACCGCGTGCGCATGGTGGTGGAGCCGGAGCGCGTCACCCCCCTGATGAAGGACTTCTACGAGATCCAGAAGGCCGCAGACCCCGTGCCTTCCGGCCTCATCAGCAAGGCGCGCTACAGCATTGATGGCATCGACATCCTCTACCTGCGCTACAATGGCAAGCGGAGCACCGGCACGCTGGAGGTGGCCATGCGCCGCGGCAGCGACGGCCGGTATCTGGTCGACTGGGAGAGCCTGGTCGGCTACGGCGAGATGTCTTTTGCAGCGCTGCGGGAACAGCGCACGGCAGAGCCTGTGCTGCTGCGCGCCTTTGTCCGTCAGTTCGAATACTACAACTTTGAGTTCTCCGACGCCTCCAAGTACTATTGCGTCAAGCTGAGCTCAGAGAACGGGGAGCAGTCCATCTACGGCTACGTGGAGCGCCACACAACCCTGGGCGACTGGCTCTCGTCCAATCTGGCCACGACCGGCCCCTCGGGCTCCATGGGTTTCACCGTGAAGGTGGCCTTCCCGCCCAATGCCGAGTCGAACCAGTGCGTGCACCTGCGGCAGGTGGTGGCCTCGCGCTGGATTGTGCTGCGGTGAAAAAAAATGCTGGTCCCCGGAGATCGGGAACCAGCATGAAAGCTTTGATGGAGGCGCCGCGGCAGCCGCGTGCCTTATCCTTCCCCATCACGGCCGATGGCCTCGACCGGGCAGCCAGCCAGGGCTTCCTCGCAGAGGTTGGTCTCGTCATCACCCTCAGGCTGCTTGTAAACGTAGGAGTGGCCGCCGTCGTCGTCGCGCTTGAAATTGGCCGGAGCAGTCTCGCGGCAAAGGTCACAGTCAATGCACTGGTCATCAACGTAATAGGCGCCCGAGGTGTTCTGGGAGTATTTGTTTTCTGCGTCTGCCATGAGTCAGGATGTTATGGGGTGGAGATATTAGTTCCCTGCCCCCCCGTTTCAAACGCTTTTTTGGGCCTGAAAGAAAGGGTGGGAAAGGCGCCAAGGCCTGCTTGGAAGGCAATTTAGCTCAATCCGTGCCGACTGCCGCGTCCGATTGACAGAGTCTTTACAATAAAAGCTCGCCTCCTGCGTGATGCTCGCCGCATCATCCATCCACTTGACTCGGCCATGAAAACCTTCGCCATGATCGCCCTCCTCCCCTTTGCCGCCCTGGCAGACAACGAAATCGGTTTCATCGAACGCTTTGCCCTCGCCACGGATCGTGAAAAGGCGCTGGGGGAGCTCGTGCCCGGCTCGGAGGAATACTACTTCTTCCACGCGCTGCACTATCAGAACATCCGCGACACCGCGCGCCTGACCGGCATCCTGAACCAGTGGCGTCAGCGCATGCCGGATGACAACCCCACCCGGCGCGTCATCGAAAACCGCGAGGCCATCCTCTCCTATGAGAAAGATCCCAAAAGCACCCTGAAATATCTCATCGACCACCTCGGCATCCGCCACGACCACCAGCGGGAGGTGCGGGACCAGAAGCCCGACCTGCCCACCAGCCTGGATCAGGCGAAGGTGGCGCGCGAGGTCTTCCAGCAGGACGCCCTGAACCATGACCGCAGCCTCCAGTCGCTTTCCCACGATGCGCTGGCCACGCTGATCCGTGAGGGGGTGCCGCTGACCCAGGACCAGCGCCGTGCCGTGCTGCAACGGCTTCAAAGACCTGACGTGCCAAGGCTGCTGGAGGCCATTGTGGCGGATTTCAAGGCGGACCGCTCCATGTCGTTTGGCGATCTCCACATCCACCGTGCCCTGCTGCCGGCGCAGCTCGATGACCTGCTGAAGACCTTCCCCGGCCTGCTGGGAGAGCGGGCCTTTGTGAGCACGCGCCTGCGCAAGATGGCCCCCGGCGCGGATGTGAGCCTGGCCTATGACGACGCCGAACGTGAGGCCTGGCTGGGCCGCGTGTGGGACTTTGCCCAGAAGCTGCCGCCTTCCCAAAACACGCTGAAGTCCCGCATCCTCTACCTGCGCCTGGACCATGACCGCAAGAAAGGCGTGCATGACAAGGCGCGCTTCACCGAATACCTGAAGCTCCCCCGCCAGATTGACTATCTGAACCCCAAGTTCATTGACCGCTTCCAGCCCGCGCAGTGGAGCGACCTCCATGCCGACCTGAGCGAGGCGCTGCTGGAGGCTCACCCGCTCGGCACCGATGAAGAACTTGTGCGGGAGTATTTCCTGAACCTCTTCGCCACCGAGGCCCGGCCGGACTCCGACCCGCAAAAGCTGCTGTCCCCCTGGGTGGAATACGTGCGCGACACCTGGCTGCGCCCCATCCTGGCGGAGGCCCTGATCGTGAATGGCATCGGCAACGCGGAGCGCTGGGCCTCGCTGATCACCCCCACGGCGTTTCAACAGCTCAAGGACCGTGTGGACATCGACTTCCCCGCCACCAACAGCCAGTTCTTCCAGCCGGGGGATGACGTGCGCTTCGACGTGGCGGTGAAAAACACGCCGAAGCTCATCGTGAAGATCTTTGAGCTGAACACGCTGAATTTCTTCCAGACACGCGGGCAGCAGCTGAACACAGACCTGAACCTGGACGGCCTTGTGGCCAACTCCGAGCAGACGCACACCTTTGAGGGCGGCCCCTTCAAGCGCACGCGGCAGACCTTCCAGTTCCCCGACATCAAAGGCAGGCGCGGGGCGTGGATCATTGAGTTCATCGGTGGCGGGCGCAGCAGCCGCGCGCTGGTGCGCGTGGGCCAGTGGAAGGCGCTGCAGCAGACCGGCCCCTCTGGGGATCTCATTCTGGTGCTGGATGAAAAGAACCAGCCGGTGAATGACGCTGTGGTGTGGTTTGAGGGCCGCAAGCTGGCGCGGAATGAAAAGCTAGGCCGCATCGTGGTCCCCTTCACCAGCCAGCCCGGCAGCAAGCCGCTGATCCTGGGAGATGCCGCCGGCACCTTTGCCACGCTGACGCAGTTCATGCATCATGGGGAGGACTACCGCCTGGATGTGCAGTTCCACATCGAGCGTGAGCAGCTGCTGGCGCGCCGCGAGGCCACGCTGGCCGTCCGCCCGGACCTCATGATCGGGGAGACACACCTGGCCCCGGAACTTCTCACCGAGCCGAAACTGACCATCACCAGCACCACGCACGACGGCGTGTCCACCACGCGGGAGGTGAAGGACCTGAAGCTCAGCGCAGGCAGCGTGCTGACGCACAAGCTTGCCGTGCCGGAGCGTCTGGCCGCGCTCACCGTTGTCTTCAGCGGCAAGGTGGAGGTGCTGAGCACTGGCGGCGAAAAGCGGGACGTCTCCGCCCAGCACACCTGGCAGCTCAACGGCATCGACAAGACCGAGGCCGTGAATGACGGACACCTGAGCACTTTCAACGGCCAGCGGATCTTTGAGCTGCTGGGCAAAAATGGCGAGCCGGTGGCCGACCAGCAGATCCTCTTCACCTTCAAGCACCGCGAGTTCACGCGGATTCAGAACGCCGCCCTCCGCACGGATGACGCAGGCCGGGTGCAGCTCGGCAAACTGGCAGGCATCGAGACCGTGACCAGCCGCGCGCCGAATGGCCGCGCAGGCACCTGGACGCTGGAGGAGAGTGACCAGACACTGACCACCACCATTCATGTGCAGGAGGGCGGGAATGTCCTCCTTCCCTTCAACAACACCAGCGGGCGCCCCGTGTCTCTGCTGGCCCAGGCCGCAGGCACCTTCACCGCAGAGCTGGGCGCGCAGATCAAGCAGGCGGGCGGCCTCCTCACCGTGTCCGGCCTGCAGGCGGGCTCCTACTCCCTGCGCCTTCCGCATGAAGAGCGCCTGATCCAGATCGAGGTGGGCGCGGGGGATGCCGTCGGCGGCTGGGTGCTGGGCAGGCATCGGCAGCTAGAGGTCAGAGGTGGCGCGCCCCTGGCCATCAGCAGTGTGGAAAACGACGCGGAGTTCATCACCGTGAAGCTGGCCAACAGCAGCCCCTTCGCACGGGTGCATGTGGCGGCCTCGCGCTTTGAGCCGGGCACCGGCATCTACGGCGGGCTGGGCGGTTTTGCCCGCTTCGGCGCGGCCGCAGGCAGGCCCTACGTGCTGCCCAATCTCTACTCCGCCGGGCGCGAGATCGGGGATGAATACCGCTACATCCTGGAGCGGCGCTATGCGAAGCTCTTCCCCGGCAACATGCTGAAGCGCCCCGGCCTCCTGCTCAATCCGTGGGAGACACGCAAGACAGATCTCGACGAGCTCAGCCACCACTCCGGCGAAGGCGCGGAAATGACACGCGGAGGCTCCGCCGGCAGCGCCCTGCCGGCCAAGGTCATGGCGGCCAAACGAAGCGCGGCCCCGGCCGGACCAGCAGGCGGCACGAACCTCGACTTCCTGGCGGACACTGCACCGGCCATTTACAACCTGCTGCCGGACAAGGACGGCATCGTGCGCATTGAACGCAAGTCACTGGGCGACCGCCAGCATGTGCAAATCTATGCCGAGGATCTGGAAAACGCCTCCTGGCGCACGCTGACACTCCCGGAGGTGCCCACCAAGTTTGCCGACCAGCGGCTGGCGCGGAACCTCGATCCCGTGAAGCCCTTCACCCAGAGAAAGGAAATCACCTTCCTGGATGCAGGCAAGACCTTGAACCTGGCGGACATCCTGACCAGCGAGCTGGAAACGTATGACACGCTGGCCAGCGTCCACTCGCTGCTGCAAACGCTGAATGGCGAGCCCAACATCGCCTTGTTCCACTTCGTGGTGGAATGGCCGAAGCTGAGCGAGGACGAGAAGCGCGCCAAATACAGCGAGCACGCCTGCCATGAGCTGAGCTTCTTCCTGTACCGCAAGGACAAGCCCTTCTTCGACAAGGTCATCAAGCCCTACCTGGCCAACAAGAAGGACAAGACCTTCATGGATGAGTTTCTGCTGGGCCTGGACCTGATGAAGCACCTGGAGCCGTGGGCCTACGCCCGCCTGAACATTGTGGAGCGCATCCTGCTAGCTCAGCGGATCGAGGGGGAGAGCGCCAACGCCGCACGCCATGTGCGGGAGCTGTGGGAGACCCTCCCGCCGAACCCAGAGCAGGCGGACCACCTCTTTGAGACCGCCTTGAGAGGACGCTCCATGGATGCGGAGGGAGCGGGAGTGGCAGCGGACCTCGGCGCGGCGCGGTCGCAGATGGCCGAGCTGGCCCCGCCTCCGCCGCCCATGGCACCGCCACCGCCACCAGCAGTGATGGCAGCGGCACCCGCACCCGTGGCCTTTGACAGCTTCGCCCCAGCTCCCGCCGAAAGCGCCAAACCCATGCCCAGAGCGGCAGCGCCAGGCGGGCCGGCGCTGCGTCGCTCGATGACTGCCGATGAACTCAAGAAAGACCGTTCAGAAATCATTGAGGAGCGGGAGGTGGCATTGCAGACAGCAAATGGTGCCTTTCGTGGAAATTTCGGCAACATCACGGCAGGACTGCGTTCTGGCAGCCACGCGATCACCGCAAGCGATGTGCTGTCCTACTTCGGCAATGACACCGTGGGGGATGCCCGCCGCGAAGCCCGCATCTTCTTCCGCGCTCTTGGCCCCACCAAGGAGTGGGCGGAGAACAACTACCACAAGCTGCGCATCGTGGAACAGGACGCCGGCCTGGTGGCGGTGAACGCTTTCTGGCGTGACTATGCCGCCTGGGTGGCGGCGGGATCGAAGGGTGCGTTTGTCTCCGCCAACATCGCGGAGGCGGGCAGCAGCTTCACGGAGATGATGCTGGCCCTGGGTGTGCTGGATCTGCCCTTTGAGGCTGCGAAGCATGTCACCAAGGCGGAAGGCGGTCAGTTCACTCTCACCGCAGGCGGCCCGCTCATCGTTTATCACAAGGAGATCAAACCGGCGGTGACGGATGCCGGGGCGCAGGGTCAGCTCCTCGTTTCCCAGAGCTTCTTCCGCCACGGCGACCGCCATCGCCAGGAGGGGAATGAAAAGTTCGAGAAGTATGTGACGGATGAGTTCCTCACCGGTGTGACTTATGGCGCGAACATCGTGGTGACCAATCCCACCAGCAGCCCGGTGAAGGCCGTGGTGCTGCTGCAGATTCCCCAGGGCGCGCTGCCCGTGCTCGGCGGCAAGGCCACAAACTCACGCCAGATCCGCCTGGAACCCTACACCACGCAGACTTTTGAGTATCACTTCTACTTCCCGGTCACGCCCGCCAAGGCGGGGCTGAAGTTTGCCCACTTTCCCGTGAACGTGGCCACCAGCACCACGTCCGCAGGGGCCAAGCCCTTCGAGTTCCACGTCGTGTCCAAGCTGACCCAGGTGGACAAGGCCTCCTGGGACTACATCTCCCAATACGGCACCGAGGCCGAGGTGTTCACCTTCCTGGAGCAGAACAACCTTCAAAGTCTCCTCCTGGAGCGCATCGCCTGGCGCTGCCGCCAGAGTGTGGACTTTTACAGGAAGGTCGTCGCCTTCATCAACCAGCACCATGTGCAGGATGAGTCCATCTTCAGCTATGCCCTGCTGCACAATGACACCGCCACGCTGCGCGAGTGGCTGAAGTTCCGCGAGGGGTTTGTCACCGAGTGCGGCCCCTTCCTTCAGACAAAGCTCGTCACGCTCGACCCCATCGAACGCCGCAGCTACGAGCACCTGGAATACTCACCGCTCGTCAATCAACGCGCGCACCGCGTGGGCGATGAGTGGCGCATCGCCAACCCCGCGCTGCTGGAGCAGTACACACACCTGCTGGGCGTGCTGGCGCACAAGCCGAAGCTGGATGCCATGGACAGCATGAGCGTGGCCTACCACCTCTTCCTGCAGGACCGCGTGGAGGAGGCGCTGGCACGCTTCAAGGCCATCGACGCCACGCAGCTTCCCACCCGCCTGCAGCATGACTACTTCCAGTGCTACGCCGCCTTCTATGAGGGAGACGTGGCCGCGGCGCGCGGCATCGCCGCGAAATATGCCGACCATCCCGTGCCACGCTGGAAGACGCTCTTTGCGGATGTGACGGCACAGCTCCATGAGATCGACGACACCGCCGCGAAGAACGAGAAGGCTGACGAGCCTGACCGCGAGAAGCAGCAGAGCGCGCTCGCCGCGACAGAGCCACGCTTTGACTTCAAGGTGGAGAAGCAGACCATCACGCTAGGCTGGAAAAACCTGGGCGAGGTGACGCTGAACTACTACCTCATGGACCCCGAGTTCAGCTTCAGCAGCAACCCCTTCGTCAGCCAGGACGCCGGACGCGTCAGCATCATCAAGCCGAACAAGACGGCCGTGCAGACGCTGCCCAAAGACAAAGCCACGCTGGAGGTGGCGCTGCCGGGCGAGTTCGCCAAGGCAAACGTGCTGGTGGAAATCATCGGTGCCGGACAACGGAAGACGCAGGCCTACCACGCCAACACGCTGAAGCTCAGCCTCACCGAAAACTACGGCCGCCTGGAGACGCGCGACAGCACCACCGACAAGCCGCTGCCCAAGGCCTACGTGAAAGTGTACGCCCGCCTGAACAACGGCACCGTGCGCTTCTTCAAGGACGGCTACACCGACCTGCGCGGCCGCTTTGACTACGCCAGCCTCAACGGTCCGGAGAACAATGATGGACCACAACCCCTGCCCTACGAAGCAGGCCCTGCCAACGGCCTGGACCACCAGATGCTGAAACCCACGGAGCTGAACAACGTGGCGAAGCTCTCCCTGCTCATCCTTAGCGACACGCACGGCGCGCTCACCCGCGAGGTGGACCCGCCGGGCAGGTAAGCATACAAATGAGCACCGCACCGCTTTGGAGCCGGTGAAGAACATTCCCTGGCTCTAAAGCGATGTCCGGCCTGCGAAAAGCGGTGCCGCGCCCACGCCTGCCGCACGCGCTCCGGGACACCCCGCGCTATTTGGCTGCTGCATTCGCACGCATCACCGGCGCCAGATGCTTCACCGTCTCGTCCGCGATGACGTTGTAGCCCGCGAGGTTCGGGTGGCGATCCCCCGTCCAGCCGGGGAGATGGCCAAAGAGGCCGTCAAGCCGGTTGTCCAGCACCACGATCTTCGGGTCGTTGCCCTCCGGCTGGATGTAGGGCGTGGCCAGGGCGCGCAGATTTTCCGGTACCTTGGAGAGCGCGTAGCGGCGGTAGTTCAGCATGTCGGGGCCTTTCTTCAGCTCGGCCAGATAACGCGGCGCGATGTCGAACAGCGGCAGCTTTTCCTCGGCGGCAATCTTGGCAATGAGCGCGTTGATGTCGGCATGCTGGTTGTCGGCCGCATAGGGAATGGTGGTCATCACAATGAGCATGGCCTTGGGGTGGTCTTGGCGCAGGCGGCCCAGCAGCTCGCGATAGTCCTTGGGGAAGTTCTCCGCAAAGTTCTCGCGCTTGGCAACGTCATTGATGCCATAGCGGATGAAAATGTAGTCGGCCTGCGGCTTGGTCTTCACCGCCTTGTCATACCGCTTGTCCAGCAGGCGGCGGACGAACTCGCCGCTGACACCCTCATTGTACACATCGGTGGGCGGCAGGTCCTCCTCCAAGGCCAGGCCCGCGCGGATCATGTCCTCAAACTGCGGCTCATCCGGCGCGATCTTCTTGGGGATGATCGCCTCCGTGGTGCTGTCTCCCAGCAGCAGGATCTGCACCCGCTTCCTGCCCGCCGTGGCATCGCTGAAGGCAAAAGCTTTGCCATCCCCCAGGAACTGGTCGGACGTGATGGTGGGGCAGATGCGCTTCTCCACATGCTGCACGAACAGCTCCGTGCCGCGCCCATGGCTCACAAACGGCCAGCGCTGCGGATTGTACATGGTGTCCGTCAGGTCGCGCATGAGCACCACATGCTTCCCGTTCTTCGCCATCTGCCGCAGGCCAAAGGGCCGGCCGGACACACACATGTTGAGGTGCACGCCGGTGAGGATGACGTTGTCGATGTTGCGCGCCTCCAGCACGTTCCAGATCTCCACGCCGGAGTCGCTGATGACGTCCTTTTCCTGGTCGATGCGCAGCACGTCGATCTGCCTCGTCCACGGTGCCTTGGGATTCAGCCCCTTCCCTTCCAGCTCCTTCGCCCAGGCCGCATGCTCTGCGGGATCGTCATCCTCGCCGCCGTCGCTTTGATCCAGCGGATAGACCGCCATCTCCTCGGACGGGATCTGCTTGCACCACTCGCCGATCTTGTCCGGCAGCCGTGCGGCCTGTGGCGCGGCCTTGGCCCGCCCGCGTGCAGGCGTGCCCTCGTAGGCCTTCATGCAGGAGCTGGGCGCGTGGATGATGAGCGCGCCCTGGGCACGCGCCTTTTCCAGCAGTTCGTTCATGCGTGGTGCCATCTCCACCTCCCGCGTCACCGCGTTTTTGCAGTGGTGCAGGTCCCACATGTCACACACGATGATGGCCGTGCGGGAGGGCAGCCACTGCTCCTTCACCAGCGCTGGCCTGCCAATGGCGGAGCGTGTTTGCAGGGTGAGGGAAAAGGGCGTCTCCGCAGCCAGCGCGGCGAAAGAGAACGACAGAACGAAGAAGAGAATGCCTCGGGAGAGCATGGGCAGTTTACGTCAGCGGCGCGGCGCTTCGTGCAGAAAGTAGCCTTGTTGCTGTGCAACAAGGATGCGCGCTGTCATGTCCAGAGCCCTCGGCACTCTGCAAGCCTTGGTGTTTGCCCCGCCCCCCTTGTTGCACAGCAACAAGGCTACGTGAAGTCCTTCAAGCGTCTCCGCAGCCAGGGCGGCGAAAGAGAACGACAGAACGAAGAAGAGCATGCCTCGGGAGAGCATGGGCAGTTTGCGTCAGCGGCGCGGCGCTTCGGGCAGAAAGTAGCCTTGTTGCTGTGCAACAAGGATGCGCGCTGTCATGTCCAGAGCCCTCGGCGCTCTGCAAGCCTTGGTGTTTGCCCCGCCCCCCTTGTTGCACAGCAACAAGGCCACGTGAAGTCCTTCAAAACTGGGCCTTCAGCCAGCAGTGGAAGCTGGTGCCGATCTGCGCGTAGCCTGCCGCATTGGGATGCACGCCGTTGTTGGCGGGATACCCCTCCACGGGGTCCAGGTTCAGCTCTGTGGGCACCAGATAGAGGCCGTCTTTCTCACGGTTGGCAAACTGCTCCAGCATGCGCTGCACCAGCCTGTGCTGGATGCGCTTCCAGCCCCAGCGCGGATACTTGTCCTTGTAGTTGGCGGTGAAGGCCTCCTGGCGCGAATTGGGCGGCGTGGTCAGGCCGACGGCCAGCCTCGCCCTGGGCGCGGCCGCATGAAACTCGGCCAGCAGCTTTTCCGCATGAGCGAAAACTTCGGTGATCTTCACGTCGGGATCGTCAGGATTGGCACCAAAGCAGTCATTGATGCCGAGGAGAAACGTCACCACATCCGGCGGCTGGTTGTCGCAGTGCTCCTTGAAGTAGCGCTTCAGATCAAAGACCCCCGTCCTGCCATCGGCGGAGGGGAAGACAAACGGGCTGGTCTCCTTGCGCGCCAGCGGTCCGGCAGCCTCAGCCTTCTGCGGGGTGAAGAGGGTCAGGAAGCGCGCCCACGTCCACCCGCCGTAGCCTTCATGCGCCACGCCGAACTTCACGGAGGAGGGCTTGTGCGTGCCCAGCAGCGTGAGCTTCGGGTTCCCAGGCTCAGCGCCAAGCCGCGCGATCTCATTCGGATACATCGACGCATGGGTGAGGCTGTCGCCCACGATCAGCAGCCGCAGCGGCTTGCCAGCCCCCGCGTTGCGGGGGGAGACATGCAGCGTCGTCTTCCCCTGCTCCAGCACCTTGCCGCTGGCATCCTTCACCGTGACCTGCAGCGGATGATCCCCCACGTCGGCATCCGCAGGCGTCACCGACCAGCGGCGCTGCTCGTTCTGCCCCAGCTTGCAGGTGACTTCAAAACGATACTGCTCCGGCGTCTGCGTGAGAACCATGTTGTCATGGTACAGACTCACATTGAGACCCGGCACCGCATAGACCACCGGAGGCAGCGTGAGCTGAAGCTCACCGGCGGAGAGGGTGGCACAGGCAGCGAGGAAGAGGAGATGCGGGAGGATGCGCATCCAAGATGTACTGAGCCGGAACGCTGGAGCTTGCGAAAGAGTGCAAATGCCGAATCCATGCCGAAGCACCCATGCCTCGAAGAATGCCCGCTGGATCATTCGGACTTCATTCGTCATTCCTCCTTCTGATTTCGTCATTCCATCAGGCGAATCGTTCCATCACCCGCAAGATGGCAGAAATGGAAAGCTGACCGCCGGGTGTGGAGGGAAAGTAGTCCGTGCCATGCGTGCCCCAGGGCAGCTCCAGAAAGTGGTAGTCCTCCCGCTGGCCGACCCGCTGCGTGAAATAGCGGCTGTGGCGGATGTCCACCAGCGTGTCCCGCGTGCCATGGATCAGCAGCGTGGGCAGGCGGTGGCTGTCCACAAACTCGCTGGCCGAGGCGGTGTGGTACACCTCCGGCACCTCATGCGGATCACCGCCCATGTACTGCCGCACCAGCGTCAGCGACTTGAGAATGTCATTGGGCAAGGACCACTCCCGCGCCAGGTGCATGTTCGGCGGGCCGTAGATGGAGATGCAGGCGCGCACATCCAGCTCCGGCATGCCGTAGGCGCATGCGGCGGCGATCTGCGCCCCGGCGGAGCGCCCCATGAGCACAATGCGATGGGTGTCGATGCCGAGTTCGGCGGCGTGATCACGAATCCACGCCAGCGCACGCCGCGTGTCCTCGGCCTGGGCGGGCCAGCGATGCTTGGGGGCGAGGCGGTAGCCGAAATTGCACACCACATAGCCATGCGAGGCGATCTCCGCATTGGCGAAGCGGAACTCCCCCGGATCTCCGCTGTCCCAGCCACCCGTGTGGGCGATTAGCAGGCAGGGCACAGCCCCTCCAACCGCAACCGGCCGATGGATGACGAGGTCGAGCGCATCCCCACCTGCCTGCCAGTAGGTGAGGCGTTCCCGCTGCACCCTGAACTTTTCCGTCCGCAGCGGCAGCCATAGCCGCAGCCATGAAAAGGCCAGCCCCTGCCGCCGGGCAATAAGTGCCGCCTGAACCGATGGGATGAAAAACACCCACGCCAGGACTGCATAGGCAGCCATCAGCCACCACGCCGACATGGCCGCCAGGAGAAGGCACACCAGCGCCAGCCAGTGCCCAAACTCCAGCGTCACCAGCTGCAACTGCCACCGCAGGCGCGTCGGCGGCATGACCCAGGCGTTCACCGCCAGCAGCACCAGGATGACGGGCGGCAGAAGCATACGACACAACAAAAAAAGATCCGTCTGACCGGTCAGATCAGACGGATCAAAGAATGGCCAAGATCAGCCCGCGATGGCGAAGACCTCGCGCGCGTCGGCGATGCTGCCGCTGAGGGCGGCGGCGGCCACCATCACTGGGCTCATGAGGACGGTGCGGCCAGTCGTGCTGCCCTGGCGGCCTTTGAAGTTGCGGTTGGAGGAGGAGGCGCAGAGCTGGTCGCCCACCAGCTTGTCCGGGTTCATGGCCAGACACATGGAGCAGCCTGCGCCGCGCCATTCGAAACCGGCTTCACTGAAGACCTTGTCCAGCCCTTCCTGCCGGGCCAGCACGTCCACGATCTGGGAGCCGGGCACGGCGATGGCCTTCACCCCGGCGGCCACCTTGCGGCCCTTGATGAACTTCGCCACCTCGCGGAAGTCGCTGAGGCGGCCGTTGGTGCAGGAGCCGATGAAGGCCACGTCGATCTTGGTGCCCTTGATCGGCTCGCCCGCAGGCAGCTTCATGTAGGAAAGCGCGTCCTGGATGGAGATGCGGCCCGCCTCGCTGGAGGCGCTCTCCGGCGTCGGCACGTTTTCGGTGATGGAGATGCCCTGGTCGGGGCTGGTGCCCCAGGTCACGGTCGGCGGCACGTCCTCGGCCTTGATGTTCACGACATCGTCATAAACGGAGTCTGCGTCGGAGGCGACGGCGCGCCACTTTTCCACGGTGGCGTCCCACTCCGCGCCCTTCGGGGAGTAGGGGCGGCCCTTGAGGTACTCGAAAGTCTTCTCGTCCGGGTTCACGTAGCCGCAGCGCGCGCCGCCCTCGATGGACATGTTGCACACGGTCATGCGCTCCTCCATGGA